>JANNVN010000026.1:0-30861 GCA_031414435.1 Gemmatimonadaceae bacterium | reverse complement strand
ACCGGCCAATCCAAACGCCGCCAGCGCCGGATTCGGCGCCGCCGGATTGATTTTCGATGCCATCGCGTCGAGGTAGGCGCGCTGCAGCCGGCGACGGTAGGCATCGATCGTCTGACCGGCGTAGATCTCGCTCCACAGGCCGCGACGCAGGTCGGTCAGCATCGTCGGAAGCGTGTAGCGGTCGGCACTGGCAGGGAGCGCATCGAGCTCGATCATGCGAGCCATGCGGTCGTTGCTCACGACCGCGGCCAGCACCGCTGCCTGCGCACCGCCGATCCGATCGATGCTGCCCGACGACTCGATCTTGCGCAGCACGTTCGGGTTGAGCAGCCACGTTGGCGTGGCGAAGGCGTTTTCCTGCAGGAACTTCATTGCGGCGCGCTGACGAACCCCGCTCACCGGCACGTACACCGCACCCGACTGGCTGGTGGCCTTCGTCTGCCGGTCCACGCCGCCGATGATGCGTGTCACGTGACCAAGCTCGGTCCGCCACTGGCCCACGAGGCCATTGTACACCTCGGCCACATCGCTGAAGTCCTCGCCCTTCACCGACTCACCGATGCGTTCGATCATCGGTGCCAGACGCTTCAGGTTGCGGATGCCAAACTCAGTCGCGCGCACGGCGTCGGCGTCGCCGATGGCTTCGCTCACCTCGCCCGGATCGGCACCCTGAATGCCACGATCATCAGCGCTGCGGAACCACGGGATCGTGTCCTGCATGCGGGCCCACGAGTCCAGCGTCGGCTTCTCGGCTTCCGGCGTCGCAGCGCCTGGAATCTGCGAATAGCCCCATTTCACAGCGAAGGCGTCGTAGGTGCCGACGCGCGGGGTGAGGTCGGCCAGCGCGATGTTGTCTTCCGGCTGCGCGACGTAGTTGAAGCGCGCGTAGTCCATGATGCTGGGCGAGTGGCCCATGCGCTTCACGAAGCTCGCGTTGCGGATGCTGTCCAGCGGGTACATCGAGCTCGCCTTCATGTTGTGCGGAAAGCCGAGCGTGTGGCCGACTTCGTGCGCGACGACGAACTGGATCAGGCGACCCATCAGCGAATCAGGGAACTGCAGCGATTGCGCGCGCGGATCGAGGTGCCCGACCTGCGAGAAGTACCAGGTGCGCTGCAGTGACATGATGTTGTGGTACATCTGCACATCGGCGTCGAGGATCTCGCCGGTGCGCGGATCGACCGTACTCGGTCCAACCGCGTTCTGCACCGGTGTCGGCAGCCAGCGCACCATCGACACGCTCGCATCTTCACCGCTGAAGTCGGAATCGTTCGGTGCATCCTTGGCCACGATCGCGTTGCGGAAGCCGGCACCTTCAAAGGCTGCCTGCCACTCTTCGACCCCTCGCTTCACCCACGGCTGCAGCCAGAGCGGCGTGGCCGGATCGATGTAGTACACGATTGGCTTTACCGGCTCGCTGATGGCGGCCGACGGATCTTTCTTCTCGAGGCGCCAGCGATTGATGAACGTCCGGTCTGGCACACGCTGCTGGCTGGAGCCGAAGTCCTGAGACGCCGTGCGGAACCAGATCACGCGCTCGTCCCAGAAGCGGGGCTTCATCGGCACGTCGGGGAGCTTCACGATCGAGAAGTGATACAGCTCGGTCGTGGCACCGGCAGCTGGTGCGCCGCCGAAGCCAGGGGGCAGCGCGGGTCCGGGCGTGGCTTGTGCCGTGAACGTCTGTGACGCTTCGATTTCCACGTTGCCCGGAAAGGCCACCGCGCGCTCGATGAACGAGCGTGTCGGATCAACCTGCACCCGCTGACCAAACGCCGTCAGTTCCTGCACGCCGCCGGTGAACATCCGCGTCACGTCGATTACGGCCGCGCTGTCGGCACCATACGATTCAACGTTGAACGCGGCGATGATCGGGTAGTACTGAATGATCGGCATCGCGCGATTGATGCGATTGGCCGAATCACTGGACACGTTGCGGTAGTTCACCGCACGCACCAGGATCCGGTTGTCTTTTCGCTCGAAGCGCAGGAGCGCATTGTTGCCGAGTGTGCCGCGAATGCCGATGCCGGCGGGCGTGCCCTTGAGGCTCGCCACCAGCATCATGTCCTTGCCCAGCTCCTTGGCCGGAATCTCGAAGTAGAGGCGGCTGCCCGAGACGTGGGTGCTGAAGAGCCCCCGGCGGGTTCTTGCACGCGGCGTGATGACGGTGGCGTATGGCCGCGGGTTCGGCTCGCCGGGAGCAGCGCCGCCGGGGGGGCCACCGGGGATGCCTGCTGGGGCGCCGTTTGGTGCGCCAGTCGGCGTACCCGGCGTCGGCGCTCCGGGCGTCGTCGGGCCTGCGGTAGGGCTCGGTGCAGGCGACGTGGTCGGCTTCTGCGTGGAGCAGCCAGCGAGGCCTGCCAGTGCCAGCACGGCAGCTGCCAGGGTGGCGTTGAACGGAGAACGAATCATGAAAACGGGGGCTGCGGATGAATTCGAAGCGTGGGATCGGGGCAATTGAACGGTACGGCGCAGCGTACGCGAGTGTTGGGCTGCCGTCGTGCGATAAACGAATGTCTGGCCCGGAATGATCCGGGCCGGGCGCGAGGGGTACACCGGCGGTGATGGCCGGCCGTCACCGCTTCGAGCTCACCTCGCTCGAGGGCGAACGATGTCGGCTGCGAAACGTGGAGCTCTGCACCGGACTGCTGAAGCCTGTAGTCAAGCGCACCGCGTCGATGCGCGGCGCCCCGGAGGGCTTCCGAAAGATGAACGCCGAGATCACCCAGCGCGCCGAGCGGCTCGCCCGTCAGTCTGTAGCGGGCCAATGAGTCGCATCGGGTCCAGTCAGTCGGCCGGCTTCGGTTTCATCGCACCATCAGTGGGAAAAGACAGGGTGAACTGATCGAAAACGATCTTCATCCAGACCAGGATGCACGGAACCGCCTTCAGCGAGTAAGGGATCACGAACTGATCCTTGATCGATCGCGGGAACACGTCCGTCGACGAGAGGTTCGTGAAGACGAACGTGAGCAACAGCAACGCCACGTTCAGCGGCGACGGCGGCGAGAAAGCGAACCAGATGGCCACGCCCGCGACGGCGATCACGAAGCTTGGTGACTCCGCCTTGTGGTTGAAGATGACGACCCACAGCAGGCACGACGCCAGAGACAGGGCGCGGAAGCGAAGATCGCGATACATCGAGCGACGCATCAGCGGCAGACACAGGAGCACGGCACCGGCGATGAAAGTCAGCAGTCGCTGCTCGACCCCGAACCACGCGAAGAGCCAGCCCGACACCGACAGTCCGCGTGATGCGCTGTGATCCTGCTGCAGCAACGCGTACCAGCTGCGGTACAGCATCGTGAGCTGCGGTACGTCCACGACCAGCAGCGGCAGCGCCGCGAAGAGCGCAATCCACCCCAGCGCCCAGGCAGCGCCCTTCCAGCGCTCCGGGTACAGCAGGAGGAGCGCAAAGGCCACGACACCGAACAACTTGATCACCACCGTCAGCGTGATGACGAGCATCGCCAGCGCCACACGTCGTGACTCGAGCTGCACCAGGGCGAGAACGATCAATCCGGCGATCAGCGCATTGCTCTGTGTCGACTGCAGGGAGGTTATCAGCTCGATCACCACGAAAGCGAACGCATACATCCGGGCCCGCGGCGTCAGACCAGGCAGGGCCGAGAATCCCGCCAGCAACACCAGCGCATTGCAGGCGTGCCAGAGGAACAGCCCCGGCAGATCCGGCATCCACGTCAGCGGCGCGACGAGCAGTGCAAAGGCAGGGCTGTACTTGAACAGGTCCCAGTGCTCGGCAGGGTAGCGCAGGTAGAGATCCTGATTTGCAACCAGATGCGTGTGCGACTGTCGGAAGATGACGTAGTTGTTGTAGTGCGTGTACGCCGTCCCGGAGTCATTGAAGTACTTCGCCCCACCGAGCACACTCTCGACCGAGATCGCCATGACGACGACGGTGAGGACTGCCCCAACGATCCAGGGATTCTGCGCCGGTGTGGTGTGCCTCGCGAGCGCCGAAGAAAGCGAGGCCAGCCGACCACGGTCGGACACGCGTTCGCGCACCGTCATGCGCCAGGCACCGCGCGTGGACGCGCCTCGCACAACGCAACGCGCGCAGGCAGGAATTTGCCGTTCGCATCCGAATCAAGCTCGGCTCGCATCGTGATAAGCGCCTCCAGCTGTCGGGCATCGCAACGCACGACTAGTGGCCTGGAACCGAAGTTCGGGAAGCAGTCGCCGGTCGGAGCATCCCGGCTGGCGGCGTTGAAAATCCTCGCAATACCGCCGGTATTGCTGTGGTTTTCGCCTTGCCATCCGGGCGCCCCATCCGGCTTTGTGCTATCCGAACTTTGATTCCACGCCACCAGCGAAACCGGCTTCTGCTCTCAGGCCGCACTTGAGAGACCTCGTGTGCGACGGCAGTGACGGTTGGGACAGGTGTT
Organism: Gemmatimonadaceae bacterium; assembly: GCA_031414435.1. Taxonomy (GTDB): domain Bacteria; phylum Gemmatimonadota; class Gemmatimonadetes; order Gemmatimonadales; family Gemmatimonadaceae; genus JACMLX01. The sequence continues at coordinate 26,458 of JANNVN010000026.1, read as the reverse complement.
TCAACCCGGGTCGGTCGAGTCTACGGTGTGGTCCTCTGCCGCGCGAGCACCGGCGGGGGGAGACGGCGTGAAGTCAGCCGTCCGGCTCGGCGCCACGGTAGGCGCTGAGGTGTACACAGGAAAGGTGGCAGGTCGAGCGTAGGGAGATCGAGTGGTATGTTCGCGGTCGCGCCCCCAGGAGGTGGGACGAGACCAAGCCGTCGCGCAGCACGAAGCGCCGGACAGTCCGATCCCAACGTATTCTCGTTTTTCGCCTGCAAGCGTGCTTCAAACAAACGCCCGGTCCGGAATGATCCGGGCCGAGCGTCACCGTGGAGCAATCTCGAGGTGTCACCTGCGATGGTTACACACTGGTCGCGTTCGCGCCCATCCCCATCGAGTGGTAGCCCTTGTCCACATACACCGTGGTGGCGGTGATCCCCTTCGCCAGGTCGCTGGCCAGAAATGCCATCGTGTTGCCGACATCCTCCGCCGTCAGCGCGTCGGGCAACGGCGAGTTCTCCGCGCAGTAGGCGACCATCTTTTCGATGATGCCGATGGCACTGGCCGCGCGGGATGCCAGCGGCCCGGCCGACACCGTATTCACCCGCACGCCCCACTTCCGGCCGGCCTCGAACGCCAGCAGCCGCGTGTCAGATTCCAGCGCTGCCTTCGCACTCGACATGCCGCCGCCGTATCCGGGAATCGCACGCTCGCTGGCCATGTACGTGAGCGAGTTGAACGAGCCGCCCAGTCGCATGATCGGACCGAAATGCTGCACCATGCTCACCATCGAGTAGGCGCTGGCGCTGACCGCCGCCAGATAGCCGTTCCGCGACACCTCGAGCAACGGCTTCTTCACTTCCGGCCCGTTGGCCAGCGAGTGAATGACGATGTCGATCGGGCGCTCGCCGAAATCATCGGTACAACGCTTCACGAGGCCGGCAATGCTGAAATCGCCCAGCTCCTTGTAGCGTTTGTTCTCGCGAATTTCCGCCGGGGCGCTCTCGAGCGTGTCGTACACGGCGTCGAGTGGGTAGATGCGCTCGAAGGTGAGCAGCGAGCCGTCCGACATCTTTCGCGAATCATCAAGCTTGCCGCGCTCGATGAGATTCAGAAAAATGTTCAGCGCCGGCGGCCAGGTGGCCACACAGACCGAGGCACCGGACTCGGCCATTGCTTTGGCGATTGCCCAGCCGAAGCCGTTGTCGTCCGCGACGCCCGCGATGAGCGCGCGTTTTCCAGAGAGGTTGATTGGCAGCATGCGGGGCAAACTAAGGGTCCGCCTCCCGGTCACGCACTCCGGGGGACGCGGCGGCGCAGCGCAGGCGACACGGCTGTGCCGGAATCCACCCCGATCTTGAGCCTCAGGACGCGGCGCGTGTGAGGCGGTCTCGCACCGCGTCCCAGCTCGGAAGGTCCGGGACAGCCTCGATCACGATGCCGGTCACTCCGGCACTGTCCAATTCATGCAGCGCCGCAAACAACACGCTCGCATACGGCTCGGCACGACCGGGCAACACCCGCACGATCACGTCTTCCCTGAATGGCAGATCGAAGTCGGTGTAGGCGACAACACCAATCAGTCCACCATTGGCACGCAGCGCATCAATGGTCGTGGCGAGCGCGAGGCCGTCGCCGGACGAGACCATCCGCACCGTCGCACGAGGCGCATAGTGGCGATCAAGCGCCCCGGGTGATCGACGAGGCGCCTCACCGACAGCGCTGGAGGCGGGGCGATGCACCTTCTGACCGAGCACCAACTCCAACGCCGCCACCGAGACGCCGCCAGGCCGCAACAGCGTCGGCACGTTCGAACTGAGGTCGATCACGGTGCTTTCGATGCCGACCGCGCACGGACCGCCGTCGAGGATCATCACATCCACGTCACTCAGGCCACGCTCCACGTGCTGGGCGGAGGTGGGCGACAACTGGTTGCTCTTGTTTGCGCTCGGTGCCGCGACCGGGATGCCCGCCGCGCGCAACAGCGCGAGTGCCACCGGATGTGCCGGCACACGGACCCCGACGAATGGCAACCCCGCCGACACCGAGTCGGGCACATCCGCGTGTTTTGGCAGAACGAGTGTCAACGGGCCCGGCCAGAATGCCGCTGCCAGCAGTGATGCCGTCTCTGGCCAGTGCGTCACGACGCGGCGGGCCGCCTCCGTGTGCGGTACATGCACGATCACCGGATTATACGCCGGCCGTCCCTTGGCCTCGAAGATTCTGGCGACCGCTGCGGCATCGAGAGCATTTGCACCCAGCCCATAGACCGTTTCCGTCGGAAAGGCCACCAACTCGCCGGCCCGCAGCCGCGCGCCAGCTGTGGCGATCGTTTCCGGATCGGGCCGCGCGGGATCGACCGGGTACCCTCGCATGGGTCACACTCCTGAGGCGCATCATCGCGCTGTCGAACCTGATCTGACAGGATGGCCGCTCCTGTACACAACGTAGCAGCCCAATCCAGCGGTGCCCAACCGGGACGCGCCCCCGAGCCGGCTGACACGGAGGCGGAGCAGTCACTGCCATCGATCGCGCACTGACATTCCGACCGCCAGGCGTGTGCACGGATGCCGAACGTGGGTCGCGCCCGTTGCGTAGCACGTCGCGGCAAGCGAGAATCGGCGCGACTCGCACACGCCGTCAGGCCTGCTGGCGCAACAGACGTCGTTCGTCCCCCACCCTCGAAGCCGGAGCTGTCGTGTTCAGGTTCTACTCGCGTTTTTCCGCGGCGCGCTGGCGCCCCGCGATCGCCGGCGTCGCCGGCCTCGCGTTGTTCGGCATGCCCGCTCTGGCGCAGCCGCGTCGTGCCCCAGTTCGTCCGACGGCACTGGCGGCGGTCACCGCGCCCGTCGACAGTACCATTCTGCGCGCGCTGCAATGGCGAGAGGTCGGGCCCTTCCGCGGCGGACGGAGCGTGGCGGTGGCGGGGACGCAGGCGCGCCCGAACGAATACTGGATGGGCACCACCGGTGGCGGCGTCTTCAAGACCACCGACGGCGGGAACACCTGGGTACCGATGACCGATCGCTACTTCGGTGGCACCATCGGCGCGGTGGCACCGGCACCGTCGAATCCCGACATCGTGTATGTCGGCGGCGGCGAGTATCCCATCCGCGGCAACACCAGTCACGGTGACGGCGTCTGGCGCACCGACAACGGCGGCCGCACCTGGACGTCGATGGGACTCAGGGACACGCGCCACATCAGCCGGATCCGCGTTCACCCGGCGACGCCGGACATCCTCTGGGTCGCAGCGCAAGGGCATGCGTTCGGTGCCAATGCGGAACGTGGCGTGTTCAAGAGCACCGATGGCGGCAAGAACTGGCGCAAGGTGCTGTTCCGCAACGATTCCACCGGTGCCAGTGATCTGGTGCTCGATCCGACCGACCCGAACATCATGTACGCGGCCTTCTGGCAGGCATACCGGCAACCGTGGAAGCTGGTCAGTGGTGGCCTAGGCGGCGGCATGTTCAAGAGCACCGATGGTGGCGAGACCTGGACTGAGCTCACCCGCAACGCCGGGCTGCCGAGTGGCCTGTGGGGCAACATCGGCATCACCGTCAGCCCCGTGAAGCCGAGCCGGCTGTGGGCGATCATCGAGAACGACAACGGTGGTGTCTTCCGCAGCGACGATGCCGGTGCCACCTGGACGCGGGTGAACGAGGATCGCAAGCTGCGCCAGCGGGCGTGGTACTACTCGAAGATCCACGCCGATTCACGCGACACGAACATCGTCTACGTCAACAACGTGAATTTCCATCGCAGCACCGATGGCGGCAAGACCTGGCGCTCGATCCGGGCGCAGCATGGCGACAGTCACGATCTCTGGATCGCACCGAACGACAACCAGCGATTCATCGAAGCGAACGATGGCGGCGCCAATGTCACGGTGAATGGTGGTCGTACCTTCACGGATGAGGACTTCGCCACCTCACAGATGTATCACGTCAGCGTCACAAATCACTTTCCGTACCGCCTCTGCGGTGCGCAGCAGGACAACAGCACGCTGTGCGGACCGAGCCGGAGCGAACGCCCGCTCTCGATCGCCGACTGGGACGAGGCGGGTGGCGGAGAGAGCGGCTATGTCACCGCGCATCCGACCAATCCGGACATCATCTTCGCCGGCAGCTACGGCGGTTTCCTCACGCGCAAGGACATGCGCACCGGCCTGTCGCGCAACGTCAATCCGTGGCCGTTGAATCCGATGGGCCACAGCGCCGTCGATCTCAAGTATCGCATGCAGTGGACCTTCCCGATCGTGATCTCGCCGCACGATGCGAAGGTGATGTATGTCGGATCGAACGTGCTGTTCAAGAGCACAGATGAAGGTGACAGCTACACGCCGATCAGCCCCGATCTTTCGCGCAACGATCCGCGCACGCTGGGGCCGAGCGGTGGTCCGATCACGCGCGACCAGACCGGCGTGGAGTACTACGGGACGGTGTTTGCGCTGGCGGAATCACCGCTGGTGAAGGGCATGTTGTGGGCAGGCACGGACGACGGACTGGTGCAGCTCACCCGTGATGGTGGCGTGACCTGGAAGAACGTCACCCCGCCGCTGCTCAGGACACGTGAATGGGCCCGTATCTCGATCGTCGAAGCGTCGAATCATGCGCCGGGCACTGCCTACGTCGCGGCCAACCGCTTCCAGCTCGATGATTTCCAGCCGTACCTGTTTCGCACCATTGACTACGGTGCAACGTGGACGCGGATCGATGGTGGCACGGCCGATGGCCGTGATGTCACGCGCGCGTCGACCGTCATTCCGGCCGAGGAGTTCACGCGGGTGATTCGCGAAGACCCCGATCGTCCCGGACTGTTGTATGCCGGCACCGAACGCGGCATCTACGGATCACTCGACGATGGCGTGAGCTGGTTCTCGCTCCGCCAGAACCTGCCGCCGGTGCCGGTGCACGACATCGCACTCAAGGACGGCGATCTGATCGCCGGCACACACGGCCGAAGCTTCTGGATTCTGGACGATGTGAGCGCACTGCGTCAGCTGACCCCCGCCGTGGCGACTGCCAAGGCGCACCTGTTCCAGCCGCGCGATGTGCCGCGCATCACGTGGGGTGGTGGCGCGCCCACCGGCCCCCGTCCGACCGGTGCCAATCCGTCGTCAGGGACGATCCTGGAGTATCACATTGCCAGCGCCAACTCACTCGTGACGCTCGAAGTGCGCGACTCGACCGGGGCACTGGTGCGATCACTGACCAGCGAGCAGGACTCCGCTTCGCGCGCTGATTCGATCACGCGCGCGATCACCGTCAAGCGGGTGACCGACTCATTGGTCGCGGCGGGAGTGGCGGCGGATGTGGCCGCGCGTCGCGCCAATGTCGCGGCACCGGAGTTCGACCCGACGGACGAGGACGCCCCGCGTCGTGCGCCACGCCCGCCGCGGCTGCCGAACAAGCTCGGACTGAATCGCTTCGCCTGGAACATGCGCGGCGCCGATGCGGTCGGCTTCGACGGCCTGATCATGTGGTCGGCGCAGCTCACCGGACCGTTGGTGGCACCCGGCACCTACACCTTCACGATGCGCGTCAACGACGAACCGCCGATGACGCGCAAGGCGAAGATCCTCCCCGATCCGCGCAGCAGCGCGACACCGGCGGACTACATCGCGCAAGCAGCCATGCTGAAGCGGATCAACGAACGCACCAGCGAGGCGAATACTGCCGTGGCCGTGATTCGCGGCCTGCGATCGCAGGTCGAGGAGCGGATGAAGAGCCTCTCGCCGACGGATACGTCAGCCTTTGCGACGCTGACGCGCACCTGGGAGACGCGGTTGGCCGTGATCGAAGACTCGCTCTACCAGACGAAGAACCGCAGCGGGCAGGATCCGTTGAACTATCCGATCCGGCTCAACAACCAGATCGCGGCACTGGCGAGCGTTGTGTCGTCAGCGCCGGCGCGGCCCACGCGCCAGTCGCAGACCGTGTTCCAGCAGCTGGCCAAGCAGCTCGACGAAGAGATGACCAAGCTGCGGACCGAGCTGGGTGCGCCGCTGGATGCGGTGAATGCGTTTCTCAGCCAGCGCGGCAAGCCGCCGGTGAAAGCCGGTGTGCTGGCGCCGCCTGCCACGCGGGCGGACGATGATGATGCCGACGCGCTGGTGGAGTTTCCGGCGCTGCCGTAGCGCATTTGATGCGGCGCGCCTGCGGCCGCATCGCGGAAGATGTACCGCAGTTCCAACGGGGCATGCCATGGCATGCCCCGTTGTTTCGTTCCTGTGCGACTGAATGGCTCGCGCGACGGGCGTTCGTGTCGCGGCTTGGGTGCTTCGACGATTTTATCGAGTCGAGCGGAGCGCGTGACGGCGTGCTGCAGTCGCGCTGCGGCCCCCGGGTCCATCGCCCTGCGCGCTGTGGGTGACTATTCTCCTGCGTTCACGCTTCCACCGCTTCGCCTCATCGCCCCCTCCCGTGGCTCATTTCGCAGGAACCCGCAAGCTCGCGTTCGCCATCCGGACATCGAAGATTCAGGGCAAGGGCGCATTTGCCACTCGCAACATCAGGAAGGGCGCTCGCATCATCGAGTACCTCGGCGAGTGCATCGATGAGGACGAGGCGGACATTCGGTATCCCGATGACGAGATGGGACGGCACCACACCTTCCTGTTCTCGATCGGTGACGGGTCACGGGTGCTCGATGCCGGCCCGCTCGACTGGCCGGCGAAGTACATCAACCACGCCTGCGACCCGAACTGCGAAGCGATCGAGGAGGAGGATGGGCGGGTCTTCATCTCGGCGCTGAAAAACATTCCGGTCGGCGTCGAGCTGCTCTACGATTACGCCTATGAGCGGACGCCGGAGCACACGGAAGCAGACGAGAAGATGTATGTGTGCCGTTGCGGGTCGCCGAAGTGCCGTGGCTCGATCATGGCGCCGCCCAAGGTGAAGAAGAGCAAGAAGAAGGGAAAGAAGGGCGGCAAGCAGGAGAAAAATGACAAGAAGGACAAGAAGGACAAGAAAGGCAGGAAGCAGGAGAAGACCGGAAGCAGCAAGTCATCAGGGAGCGACGCGGTGCGGGATGGCAACGCCGATCGGAAGAAGCCGGCGCAGGCCTCCAAGGTGGAGCAGGGGGCGCAGGCGAGCGACGCGGCAACGGACCTGCCGGCCGCACACGCCACGAAGCGCGCAGTGACGAAGCGCAACGCGAAGACAGGCGTGAAGCGGACCGTCAGGACCGACGGCAGAAAGACGGGTCCGAAGCGCACCACCAAGGCCGTGCAGCAGAGGAAGCGGCCGGTGCGATGATGATGCACGGCGGCCGCTCACCGGCACGGATGCTCTGCGCCGCGCGTGGTGTCGGCGCGCTGTTGCTGTTCGCTCCTGCGGTCAGCGCACGCGCACAACGGATCGGGCCGCAGCCGCACTCGGCGTGGCCCAGCGCGGTGGCTGCGACGCCGCTCGTCTCAAGTCCCGCAGGGGGCCTCGCGCTTGACGCGAGGCCCGGTCCGCGACGGGCGGACGCCCTGAAGCTGGGCGGCATGGCAGCGCTGGCCCTCAGCCTCGCCACGGTCGATCGCCGCGGTGATGCCTGGGCCCGGCGTACCAGTGTACAGGAGAGCGGTACCCTCGATGTACTGTCGCGCGTCGGCGACCTCACCGGCACGTACGGGGCGGTTTTCGTCGGACCGGCGTCGTGGCTGCTGGGCCGCGTTCGCGGCGACTCCGGGACGGCTGTGCTCGGGTTGCGCACCACCGAAGCCGTTGTGCTGAGCGGCGTGACGATCGGGGCCATCAAGGTGCTGGCAGGCCGCACGCGGCCGTATGCGAGTGCCGGCAACAGTCCCACGCACTGGGATCTCTTCGGCGGGCTGCACACTGACAGCACGCGGAGCTTTGCGTCGGGGCACGCCGCATTATCGGCCGCCGCCGCGGTGACACTGGCGGCCGAATGGCGCCGGCAGGGCGTGGGTGGATGGAAGACCGCCGGGCCGCCGCTGGTGTATGCGTTGGCGTCGCTGACCGCGGGCAGCCGCGTGCGTGATCGCAAGCACTGGATGTCAGATGTCGTGGCTGGGGCAGCGGTTGGCATGGCGAGCGCCCTGATCGTGCGCCGGTGGCACGATGCGCACCCCGACAGCCGCATCGATCGCATCTTCCGCGTTCGCTGACGCCGCGCCGTGGCTGACGGGATCTTCATCGTTGCCGACCTGTTCGGCGCTGAGGCCGACAGGATCGCGGCGTTGCAGCAGAAGCTGGATCCGAAATTTGCCAACCTGTTCCGGCCACACGTGACGCTGGCTGGGTCGAGCGGCGTTGGCGTGCTGCCGCTCAACACATCGACCGATGAACTGACTGCGGCACTGACGCGTGTCGGGGACGCAGTTGCGCCACTGGATTTCGTGTTCGGCGCTCCGGACCGGTTTCCGGCCACGAACATCATCATGCTGCCGCTGCCGGTGCATGGCCCGGTGCGCTGGCTGCATGATCGGATCGCGACCTGCGGGCTGCCGTTTGCGGCGCCCAAGTTCGCGTTCACGCCGCACTGTACGGTGCACTTCTTCCGCACGATGACCGACGAGGCGTGGCGGCGCGCGCAGCGATTCAGGGTGCGGGCGCCGATTCGTGTTGAGCGGATTCAGGCGTATGCGACCCGCGAGCCGCAGCCGGCCACTCTGCTTTGCGATATCCTGCTTCGCGGCCGGTAACTTTGGCAATCCTGATCTAGTGTGGCGTCCCGCAAATTCATATCAGAAGTCCCGGCCGTTTTGCCGCCTGGCCGCGTTGAAAATCCTCGCGATACCGCTGGTATCGCTGCGGTTTTCGCCTCCCCAGGCGCCAAAATTCCTCAGTCCTTCTTATGCTATCATTTTGCGGGACACCACACGAGCTGAACTATGCGGTCGATGGTGGCAGGCTCAGCAACGGCTTGCGTATCGAGCCGCAATTGCAGCCGGGGCTGATGAAGGTCTTTCCCTGATTACGGAACATGTCTCGTGAGTGTTGCCGCTCAGTGCTGCCGCAAATTCATGACCGCCCGGAAAGCCGATTCCCGCAGTCCGTCACAGATCGGTCAGAAATTTGTTGACACGCGTGCTCCGACCCGCCAAGCTCCAAGATGCCGATTTCGGCCGGGTTCCCACGTCTGGAGGCCCCGGGGAGTGTCGGCAGCACGACCAGACATCTTTCGTAGGGGAGGTTCCGTGGGTCTCATCCGTCGGGGAGCCACCGTACTGGCGCTATTGGCGCTGGCGGGAGGCGAGTTGCTGGCGCAGCGGCGCATCAGCGGCAAGGTGACAGAAGAAGGGAGCGGATCACCGCTCGCGAACGTGAGTGTGCAGCTCGTCGGAACGACGACGGGCGCCTACACGAACGAGGCTGGCACGTATTCGCTGCTGGTGCCGAATGGCGCGGTCTCGCTTCGCGTCCGTCGCATCGGGTACCAGCTGCGTACGGTCCTGGTGTCGGCCAGCGCCACGTCGGCTGACGTGCAGCTGAAGAAGGACGTGCTGCAGCTCGAGGGCATCGTGGTGACGGGCCAGCAGGGCACGCTGGATCGGAAGAACGCCGCGACCGCAGTCGTATCCGTCGGTAGCGCTGCGCTGACGGCGGTGCCGGCGGTCTCGCTCGATCAGGCGCTGCAGGGCAAGGTGGTCGGTGCCCGCATCAACCTGAACTCCGGCGCCCCGGGCGGCGGCGGCCAGATTCAGATTCGCGGTGTCACGTCCATCCTCGGCAATGGTCAGCCGTTGTTCGTGATCGATGGCGTGATCATGTCGAATGCTGCGATCTCGGGTGGTGCCAACTCGATCACGCTGGCAGGTGGTGCTGCCACCAACGTGTCGTCGGTGCAGGACAACCCGACTAACCGTCTGGCGGACATCAACCCGAATGACATCGAAGACATTCAGGTGCTGAAGGGGGCTGCAGCGGCATCGCTGTACGGATCCCGCGCCACCAACGGTGTCGTCCTGATCACCACCAAGCGCGGAAAGGCAGGCACGCCGCGTTGGAGCTTCAACCAGCGCGTCGGTCAGTCGTCGCTGCTGCGCAACGTGGGCCAGCGTCGCTTCCTGACGGTGGCGGATGCACAGTCCGCTGCCCGCGCCACCATCGGTGTCCGCGGCGACACACTGTTCAATGCGATCTACGCGGCGAACGGCAACGTGATCCCGTACAACAACTTCTCCGAGCAGCTCTTCGGTGAGAAGCCGATCGGCTACAACACCTCACTGTCGGTGAGTGGCGGGACGGCGGACGGCGGCACGCGGTATCTGGCGTCAGTCGGCCGACAGCTCGAAGGCGGTATCGCGCTGAATACCAATGCGCTCCGTGATAACGCACGCATCAACATCGACCACAATGTCAGCAGCCGGCTGACAGCACGACTCGATCTCGGGATCTCGCGCAACAACGCGAATCGCGGTGTGTCGAACAATGACAACTCGAACACCAGCCCGCTGTATAACTTCGGGTACACGCCGAGCTTCTTCGACCAGCGCACGTTGGACGCGCAGGGGAACTTCCCGGTCAATCCGTTTGCCGGCGGTGGTGGCAGCAACGGCTCGAACCCGTTCCAGACATTCACCTTCCTCAAGAACACGGAAGACGTGAACCGCTTCATCGGGTCCGGCACGCTCTCCTTCCAGGCGATCCAGACGGCATCCAATCGGCTGCGCTTTGAATATCTGGCTGGCATTGATCGCTTCGACCAGGACAACCAGATCTACAGCCCGAACTTCCTGCAGTTCGAGCCGAACGACGGCTTGCTTGGCACGGCGGTGCAGACCAATGCGATCAGCCGGCAACTCAACCAGCGCCTCAGCCTGTCGTATGACTACACACCGTCGAATCTGCCATTCTCGCTGAGCACCGTCGCCGGTCTCACGGAAGAGCAGCAGCGCCTGAACACCCTCAACGTCCGCGCGCGCGGACTGATTCCGGGTGTGCCGAACGTCAACCAGGGCACGCAGACGACGAATCAGTTCCGCAGCAAGGACATTGACCAGTCGTGGTATGTGCAGCAGTCGGTGCTGGCCTTCGACGAGAAGTTGTACCTCTCCGCCAGCGTGCGCGGTGACCGTTCGAGCGACAACGGCGACTTCAAGAAGTTCTACACCTTCCCGGCCGTCCAGGGCTCCTATCGCTTTGTCAGCGTGCTGCCGAAGCTGGATGAGTTCAAGCTGCGTGCCTCCTGGGGCGAGACGGGCAACCGTCCGACCTACGGCGCCCGGTTCATCACGTTCAACAACAACGGCCTGACGTCCGGCAGCCCGGGCATCGGCGTGAACGGCGCTCTGGGCAATCCGAACATCTTCCCCGAGCGGAAGCAGGAGACGGAGTACGGATTTGATGCGCGTGGTTTCGGTGGCCGTGTCGGCGTCGAGTTCACGTACTTCGATGCCAAGATCAAGGATCAGTTCCTGCAGCGTCCTCTGGCGAACTCCTCGGGTCTGGCGACTGAGTTCTTCAACGGCGGTCTGCTCAGGAACAAGGGTACGGAAGTCGCGCTCACGGTCGAGCCGCTCCGCGCCAAGGGTTTCAACTGGGTCTCGCGGACCTCGTTCCAGCGCATCCGGAACGTCGTCGAAGAGTTGCCCATTGCACCGTTCCTGGTCGGTGCGACCGGGTTCGGCAGTGCCTTCGGTCGCGTGCGCATCGCGCAGGGCGTGAGCACGACGGCGATCTGGGGTAACCGCCCGCTCTTCAAGTCGGCGACAGGTACCGACACCGCGTTTACGCGTGACACGATCATCGGTGAAGCCACACCGGATCACGAGATGTTCTTCGTCAACACGTTCACCGTCGGACGGTTCACGCTCGGGGTGCAGGTGGATTGGCGTAAGGGCGGCGACGTTTCGGTCCTGACCAATAACCTGTATGACGAAGGCGAGAATTCGCGCGATTTCGACGATGCCTCGCCGTGCCGTAACGGATCGGGCCTGAATCCGATCTGCCGGAAGAGCAACGGCAACGGGCTGATCAGCTTCGTCGACACCTCGGCCACCGCAAAGCTTGGGGCATATCGCTACGACTACTGGAATGGCGGTCGTAATGCGCTGGCGTATATCGCGGATGGCAGTTTCGTGAAGCTGCGCGAGCTCTCGCTGAGCTACGCGGTGCCGGCCACGTTCACGCAGCGCCTCTTCGGCAGCCGTGTCAGCGATGTGCGCCTGAACATGACCGGCCGCAACCTGGCCGTCTGGACGAAGTTCTGGGGCGCGGATCCCGAGGTCAACAACTTTGGCCCGAACAACGTCGGTCGCTTCGTCGACCTGGCGCCGTTCCCGCCAACGCGCAATATCTCCTTCGGCGTCGACCTGGGGTTCTAGACCATGTCAACCACTCTCGCAGCCACGCTGCGCCAAACCTTCCGACTCGGTGACGGCATGATTCGCCACTCTGTCGCTGCGGCATTCGCAGTTGTCCTGCTTGCAGGCTGCAATGCCGATGCGCTCAATGTTCCGAACTTCAATGCTCCAGGCATTTCCACCACGCCGGACGTTGCATTCGTCCAGAACCTCGCGACCGGCATCATGGTGCAGTCGCGGGCCAACCTGCCAGGCCTGATCAGCGACGCCGGCATCTTCGGGCGTGAATCGTTCAACTACACGCCGACTGACGGTCGCAACACGTCGAACTACCTGAGCGCCGCGCAGCTGGACAACGCGGGCTTTGCCTCAGGAGGCTGGGCGCCACGTTTTGCCAACATGCGGAACGCGATCAACATGATCCAGATCGTGGATGATGCGGCATTCCTGTCGGCCACGCAGAAGAGTGCGGCAAAGGGATTCGCGAAGACATTCCGCGCGCTGGAAGTGTTCTACGCCATCTCGCTCCGCGATACCATTGGTATGCCGGTCGCGATCGACGTGGTGGCCAATACGCCACAGCCGTTTGTCAGTCGCGATTCCGCATACAAGTTCGCCACCGCGTTGATCAACGACGCGGCGACGGATCTGGCGGCGGGCGGCGCAGCATTTCCGTTCGCCCTGCCATCCGGTTACTCGCCGTTCGGCAATCCGACGTCATTCCTGCGCTTCAACCGGGCAATTGCCGCGCGGTACCTGGTGTACCGTGGTACGCTGGAATGCGGCGCGGCCTGTTTCACTGCTGCACTGACGGCGCTGCAGGGCAGCTTCCTGAACAGTGCCGCTGGCGCAGACCTGCGCCTTGGCGCCTACAACGTCTACTCGGCAGCGGCCGGTGACGCGTTGACGCCACTCAGCAATCCGGTGTCACCCGACCAGGTGGCTCATCCGTCGATCGTGGCGGATGCGCAGTCCAACGGCGCGACGGTCGACCTTCGCCTCACCGCGAAGACGACCACCATTGCACCGAAGGCACCGGTTGGCGCACAGGGCATCTCAACGACCGTTGGCTGGAGACTCTATCCGACCAACGTGACGCCGCTCCCGGTCATCCGGAACGAAGAGTTGATTCTGCTTCGTGCCGAAGCCAACATCGGTCTCAACAACCTCGCAGCGGCGCTCACCGACATCAACTACATCCGCGTGAACAGTGGTGGCCTAGCACCACTCGGCGCATTTGCCACCCAGGCCGATGCGCTCACCGCGCTGCTGTACGAGAAGCGCTATTCGCTCCTGTGGGAAGGACATCGCTGGTTCGATGTTCGCCGCTGGAATCGCCTGACCACACTCCCGCTCGATCTGCCGACGCACTTCCGCATCAAGGCGATGCCGGTGCCGCAGGCCGAATGCCTCTTCCGTGCGAACCTCGATGCCGCGCTCAGGGCCCCGGGTTGCTGATGCAGGGATGAACAACTGATCACGGCCACACCGCGTTGGCCGTGATCAGCGCAGTTGCAGAACGAAAGACCGTCCTCTTCGCAGTCGCGAGGAGGCCGGTCTTTTCGTAGCAGAGTCGTTCAGCGGCGAGCGGTGATGGCGTGTGTCAATCCGTGCGGAAGCGTCGCCTGCGCCATCAGCTTGCGAAGCGCGTCAGAGCGCCTTCCTGATCGCCGCCATCAGATCCTGCCCGCCACCACTGCCGGTGTACACGACCTTCCCGGCCTTGTCGATCACCACCACATAACTCGTAGCCGGTACATCGTAGGCATCCACGGCGGTCCCGGTTCGATCATACAACATCTCGACTCCGGTCTGATGCTGCTGCGTGTACCGCTTCACCCGTTCCGGCGTCTGGTTCGCGCTCACGGCCACGCCGACGAACTTCACCCGCCGCCCGAAGGCCTTGGCGGCCTTCACCATCTCCGGTTCGAGCGCCTTGCAGTTGCTGCACCAGGTGGCCCAGAACTCGAGCACCACCGGCATCCGTCCGATCCACTGCGACAACTGAGCTGGCTGTCCGTCCAACGTCTGCAGCGCGGCGTTCGGTGCGGTGTTCCCGACAGGAATTCCGGCCTCCTGCGCGCCGAGCAGTGCCGGCGCTGCGAGGGCCACGGACAGGGTGATACGTCGTGCGAATGACAGTGACATCGTCATGAATGGCTGAAAGTGAACGGATGAAGGTCCTGCAACGGCAACCGGGACTCCAACACCGACTGCAACTGCAACTGGAACTGCAACTGGAACTGCAACTGGAACTGCAACTGGAACTGCAACTGGAACTGCAACTGCAACTGGAACTGCAACTGGAACTGCAACTGGAACTGCAACTGGAACTGCTCAACGCAAAGGTGCAAAGGCGCAAGGACGCAAAGAGCCGTGCGCCGGAATCTGACCTCAGTCGCGGGCGAACCGTCGAACACGTTTGGGAACAGCAACTGCAACTGCTCAACGCAACGGTGCAAAGACGCAACGGCGCAAAGCTGTGCGCGGGAATCTGACCTCAGGCGCAAGCGAACCGTCGAACACGTTTGGGAACAGCAACTGCAAGTGCTCAACGCAACGGTGCAAAGACGCAACGGCGCAAAGCTTTGCGCGGGAATCTGACCTCAGGCGCGGGCGAACCGTCGAACACGTTTGGGAACAGCAACTGCAAGTGCTCAACGCAACGGTGCAAAGACGCAAGGGCGCAAAGCTGTGCGCGGGAATCTGTCGTCAGGCGCAGGCGAACCATCGAACACGTTTGGGAACAGCGACTGCAGAAGGGCAATATCCGACTCGGACCATACGGCGAGTTGACGCCCTCACCCGGTGCAGACCGCCGTTGCGCCTTTGCGGCTTTGCACCTTTGCGTTAAGCAGTTCCGTTTGGCACACGAACTCGGAGCCGTGCCAGCGACATCAGAACATCAGCTTTCCCATCTCGATCAGATAGTACTCGGCCACCCCGATCATCAGGACCGCAAAAACACGCTTGACCCACAACATCCACGCACCACTGCGCGGGAGCTTCGACGACGCGCCGGACGTGAGCCCGACGACCACCAGCAGCGAACACATACCGAGCGAAAAGACGAACAGGTAGAGAAACCCCAGAACCGCACTTTTGGTCGTCGCCACCCAGGTGAGCACGCTGGCCATGACCGGGGCGCCGCAGGGTGCGGCGACGAGGCCCGACATCGCTCCCATCAGAAAGGCGCCGAAGAACCCGCCATTCTGGCCGGCGTTCGTGGCCCGCGTCAGCAACCACCCCGGCAGGCGCACCGGCAGCACATCCAGCATGCTCAGCGCGGCCAGCAGCAGGATGTTGGCCATGCCGAAATACAGCCACGGGTTGGTACTGATCGTGCCGAACATGCTCCCGGACAAACCGGCAATCAGGCCCAGGATGGAGTACACCAGTGCCAGCCCGATGACGTAGGCCATGGTCAGGCCGAGGGTTCGGCCCTTGGTCGCGCCGCCCTCCGCGGTCTGCGCCCCGCCGACGATCGCCGCCGTGATCGGGATCATCGGGTAGATGCAGGGCGTGAGGGAGGTGAGCACACCCGCCAGAAACACGATCGGAAAGGCGCTCAGCGGAGAACTGCCGAGCTGCGCCTGAATATTCGAGAAGTCCACGGACGGATGGTTGGGGAAGAGGTGCCGCGTAGCTACGTACTCTCGCGACCGACCGCTGGTGCCCGCGGGCGCGCGGCACCAAAGCGCCAGTGCCCACCACGTGCCACTGGCTGTAAGCTGCAGCATTGCAGCCTCCAGCGCTGGCTGGCCGCACTAACTTGCATCCTTCGTGGCCGCCGCTGCCCTCCGCGACGCTGCCCCAGCCCTTCCCGCATTCCCCAGAGACCCGTGGCTCCACAGTTCATCTACGTCATGAAGGGCCTGAAGAAGGTCGTCCAGCCTTCCAAGGTCATCCTCGACGACATCTGGCTCTCGTTCTACCCGGGCGCCAAGATCGGCGTCCTTGGCGGCAACGGCGCGGGCAAGAGCTCGCTGCTGCGGATCATGGCGGGCGTGGACACGGAGTTCCAGGGAGAGGCCTGGGCCCACAAAGGGACACGGATCGGCTATCTGGAGCAGGAGCCGAAGCTCGACCCGACGCTGGATGTTCGCGGCAATGTGGAAGTCGCCGTCAAGGCGCAGCGCGAACTGCTGAATCGGTTCAACGAGATCAGCATGGCGTTCGGCGAGCCGATGGACGACGCGGCGATGGACAAGCTGCTGGCGGAACAGGCACGCGTGCAGGAGCAGATCGACACGCTCGACCTGTGGAATCTCGACAACAAGGTCGAAATCGCGATGGACGCGCTGCGCTGTCCGCCGCCCGATGCGGCCGTGACCAATCTGTCCGGCGGCGAGCGTCGACGGGTCGCGCTCTGTCGCGTGCTGCTCGAGCAGCCGGATATGCTGCTGCTGGACGAACCGACGAACCATCTGGATGCGGAAAGCGTCGCGTGGCTGGAGCGCTATCTGGCGGAGTTTGCCGGAACGGTCATCGCCATCACGCACGATCGATACTTCCTCGACAACGTGGCGCAGTACATCCTCGAGCTCGATCGCGGCAAGGGAATTCCCTGGGAAGGGAACTACACCGGCTGGCTGGAGCAGAAGGCCGCACGCCTGAAGACGGAAGAGAAGAAGGAGAGCCAGAAGCAGAAGACGCTCGACCGCGAGCTGGAATGGGTGCGCATGGCACCGAAGGCGCGCCAGGCCAAGAACAAGGCCCGTCTGCAGGCCTACGAGGACCTCGCCGGTGAACTCGGCCAGGAACGCGCGATGAAGAACGAAATCGTGATTCCGCCGGCGCCGCGCCTTGGTGCCGATGTGGTGATCGCGAAGAATCTGAAAAAGGGCTACGGCGACGTACTCCTGTACGACCAGCTCTCATTTGATCTGCCACGCGCCGGAATCGTTGGCATCATCGGCCCGAACGGCGCCGGCAAGACGACGCTGTTCCGTATGATCACCGATGCGGAGAAGCCGGACGGCGGCTCGCTGACACTCGGCTCGACCGTACAGATCGGCTACGGCGACCAGAGTCGTACACTGGACGGCGCGCGCACGGTCTGGGAAGAAGTGAGCGGTCGCCGCGAGATGATTCCGGTTGGCACTCGCGAACTCAACTCGCGCGCGTATGTCAGTGGCTTCGGATTCCGTGGTGCCGATCAGCAGAAACTGGTCTCGACGCTGTCGGGTGGTGAACGCAACCGACTGTTCCTGGCCAAGACGCTGATGAGTGGCGGCAACCTGCTGCTGCTCGACGAACCGACCAACGATCTGGACGTCGACACGCTGCGGGCGCTGGAAGATGCGTTGCTCGACTTCAGCGGCTGCGCCGTGGTCATCAGCCACGATCGCTGGTTCCTCGACCGCATCGCGACGCACATCCTGGCGTTCGAAGGGGACTCGGAGACGGTCTGGTTCGAAGGCAACTACCAGGCGTACATCGATGACCTGAAGCGCCGGAAGGGATCGGACGCAGATCAGCCGCACCGGGTGCGGTACAAGAAGCTGACGCGGGCGTAATCAGACGGAGACTGCACGGTATTCCCACACCCGCACTCCGGCGGGAATGCCGCAGTGCGGGTGTGCTGCCAGCTGCGATCAGCGCGACGGAGCGCCTTGCCGTGCGCTGGACGGCCGCGGCACAGTGCGCCGCCCGGCGGCGATATCTCGGAAGAACTCGAGTACGAGCTCTGACGCATCGATGCCCTGTGCCGGGCGTGGTGCGAACCACCATGTGCGATCGCCGCCGGGCCAGGCATGCGGATGCCTGGCCACGGTCACCAGCTCGACGGCGTTGCCGTCCCCGCACCCGATGGCGCGTGTTCGTTTTGCCTCTGGTTGACTGTCGGTCACGACGGCGCCTGGCCTGCAGCCGTTGCTGCGAGCCCAGAATGCCAGTGACTGCTCCAGCGAGTGTGCGAAGGAGTGTCCCTGAGGACGTCGCAACGTCCGGAGGTCGTACCGCAATTCATCATCCTCGGCGCCCTGCACCAGCATCACTGCGACTGATCGCGCCGGGGTGCAGGGCACATCCGGCATCGCCCCCTGTATGTCCGCGACGGCAAGAAACTCGTTCGCGCGTTCACACGCCAGCCGAAGCGCAAGCATCCCACCCGCAGAAAATCCGACGGCGAACACCCGCGTCACGTCGACCGCCAGCGTGCGGCCGGTGGTGGCGATGAGTGAGTCGGTGAACGCCACATCGTCGATGCTATCCGTATGCGCGTTGCCACAGCACGTGCCCGCGTTCCACGAGAGCCCGAGATAGCCGAAGCGTCCGGTGCCGTCGGGATACGCGATCGCAAAGCCGAACCGATCTGCGACGGCATCGAGGTGCGACTGGCCCTGCAGTACTGCGCCATTTCCGTGGTGCCCGTGGAACGCGAGCACGAGTGGCACTCGCTGCGACGCCGCGGCAGGGGGCAGATGCAGCAGGAATCGCCGCGTGCGCCCGCCGACATGAAGCTCGTGGTAGGACGTGCTGCCGGGTCGCGCGGTCGTCAGCGGCCGGACGCCGACGAGCCTGGCGCACCCAGCCAGTGCGAGCGTGCCGAGCGTCGCGGCGCCGAGCGCCATGCGCCACTGCAGCGCAAGGACCCGCTGTCTGGTGCGACGATTCGACATGCGATCCGTCAGGGCGCTGGAGGAGGCACTGCCGCGAGCAACAGTTGAGCCAGTTCGCGATAGTTGCCGCCAAAGTGGTGATCGCCCGTGCGGACGATCTGCTGCATGAGCGTCGGGTCCGCTCCACGGCACGGAGAGTCCGGCTCCGCACTGCCGTAGACACACAGCATCGGTGTGCCGCGCAGTCGCAGCAGCTCCGGGCCAACCGGTAGATCATCCGGGCGCTTCGTGTTTCGAACGATGTCGGTCCAGTGGAACACGAAATTCATGTTCTGCTCGAGCCCGAGCATGGCGAGCAGCGCGATCCGCCGCTTGAGATCAGCCGGCAGTCTCGTCGCGGCAAACGGAAGCATGACTGCGCCACGTGAATAGCCGATCAGCACCAGCCGCGTACCAGACCACTGAGTGAGGTAGGCGCGTGCGATGCGTGCCACATCGTTCGCAGCCTGCGCCGGCGACTTCGCGGAAGACAGGTAGGCTCTGGAGTTGAGGCCGATCACTCCGATGCCATGCTCCGCAAACACCTGGGCAACCTGCTTGTCGAGACTGGCCCATCCTCCATCGCCGGAGAGGAAAATCGCGACGGTCCCGGAACCGGGCTGTTGGGCAGGAACTTCGATCAGCGGCAGGTCGCGCACCGAGTCGCGCGCGCTCACCTGCTGCGCCGTGAGTGACACGGCCGTGAGTACAGCCAGTGATGTGGTCGCGAGGATCGTGCGGACCAGCCCTGGCAACGGCTGACGATGCGGCATGTTGGAAGAACGTGATCGGTTGAGGGAGATCATTTGCGCACCAATCCGGTGATTCCCCCGGAGATGAGCGAGGCGACGTTTGCGAGAATGCGCGGCAATGCGAGCCCGCCAGGTGACGCGAGATATCGCGGTTCCCACACGGGATCGAACTTCTCCTTGTACCGGCGCAGCCCGTCATAGTTGTAGAAGTGTTCGCCGTGCCGATACAGCCACGCGCCGGCTTTTGCCCACACCGGTGCAAGCTCTCGTGCCTCGAGTCCGGCCAGCGGGGCCATGCCAAGATTGAAGCTGCAGAAACCTTCCCGCTGACCCCAGAGCATCAGTTGAATGAACAGGTAGTCCATCACGCCTTTTGGCGCGTGTGCGGAGAATCGCATCAGGTCGACCGAGAGCGCGGCCTGTGCTGCACCGGTCCAGAGGTTGGCGAAGGCCACGATGTGGTGACGCTCGTCAACCGGTTCGCCCTCAACCGGAGCGTGCTGCATGCGGACGACGGCGATTGGTGCATGACGCAGATACGCCTCGTCGAAATAGCCGAGCGAGAAACCCTTCTCCCGCACACTCTTGCTTTGCAGCCATTCGTCCGACACAGCGCGCAACTCCGGCAACGCGGCCTCAACCGATTCCGTCAGAATCAGCTCGAACCTCGCGCCGGTTTTCTCGACGTCCTTGATCGCACGGCGCATCCACTTGTTGGCCCCTCCCTCCAGCGAGAAGCTGCGCAAGTCGATGCGCGCTTCCTCGCCGAGTTTGAGAAAGGTGAGGCCCAGGTCGATGTAGAGCGGCAACGTCTCCGGACCGACCTTGTAGAAGACAGGCCAGCCGTTGTGTGCGTCCGCCTCCTCCTTGAAGCGCCACGCCAACGCGCCTTGCACCCGAAGGCTGGCGAGCGGATCGGCGTTGCCATTCTCGGCGCGGAGCACGGTATCGGCGACCACAGGATCGCCCATTGACACCCAACTGCGTCCGGCAACGCCGTACTGCACGAAGCCGTCGACGTCGTCTTCGGCGCGGGATGGTGCCCCTTGGCTGCTGTGCTCTTCGTGCGGGGAACGGAACATGAGCGACTTGTCACCGACGAGAGCGAGATAGGCGTCGGGGTCAGTACTCTGGCGCACAATGCGCGCGGCGCGCTCCATGGCGTCGGCGTCCGGCTCCACTCTCATCGGGCGCGCCGGACGCAGGAGGCGGACGGCTCCGAATACCGCCAGCGCGCCTCCGCTGCCGAGCATGGCGCGGAGAAACCGCGGGGCATCGGCATGCGGGTGAACGCGCCACCAGAGGTCACTGGCATACTCGACATGTCGGAACGCGAACGACCCGACCCACGCGGCGACACCCAGCACAGCGACGATCGCGACGATCCACCCGGGTTCGAACGGCTCGGCCGTCAGCGCGGCACGACGGTAGAACGCACGCTTGAACGGGAGCAACATCGCCAGGACGACGCACTGGACCAGTGCCTCTTCCCAGTCGAGGCCTTTCAGCAACGATGTCACCATGCCGGCGACCAGCAGCGCGACCGTCAGCCCCCACGCCGCACCAAGCCGGCGGCGCAGCGCCCATGCCAGCACGAGAAGCAGCGCGCCCACGACAGAACCCAGCAGATGCGAGACCTCGATCACGCCGAGTGGCAGCGCGGTGGTGAGCGCGGTGATACGGGGACGTAGGCTTGGCGTGGCCCCGGAGATCAACAGCACGGCCCCGGCGACGAACACTGCCGCTGCCGCAACGGAAGGCACCAGCGATGGGCCGAGCGCGGCAGCAACGGTACCGGTCCGCCGCGCGGTGCTGACGACGACACCTGCCGAGCGTGTGGCGGCAGACGCAAGGCGACGGACGCGGCGGCTGCGCCTGTGTGTTTCGTACGTCGCGAAAAGACCGACCGCGCCGCAGAAGGGCAACAGGTAGTACACCGCACGATACACAACCAGCGCGGCCAGCGTCGCGCCGGCCGGAAGAAACGGGCGCAGGCCGAGCACCATCAACGTCTCGAAGACGCCGAGTCCGCCCGGCACGTGGCTGATCAGGCCCGCGGTATGCGCGAGCACGAAGAGTCCCGCGAACGCGGCGAATGGCGGGCGCGATTCGGCCGGCAGCAGCACCCACAGCACCGCGGCCGCGGCGGACCAGTCCACCAGCGCCACGACGAGTTGCGCCAGTGCCAGTGACGGTCGCGGCGCGTCCACGACGACACCATCGGCTGAAGCGCCGAGCCATCGTGCGACGGCGTTGTTGATCCGGAACGGATGTTCGCGCGCCCGGAAGCTCCACGCGACGAATGCGGCGATGACGAACAGCAGCGCGATGCCGATCGAGCGCGCAGCGATCGGTGCCAGATGCAGGACGGTCAGCTCAGTCGCCGGCTCGAGCGCCAGCGCCAGTCCGCCCACCATCACGATACCGAGCGTGAACGTCGCGGCGGCGAAGCTTGCGGCTCGTGCGATCTCGACGGTGGAGAGACCCCACGCGGTCCAGAAGCGATAGCGAATTGCAGAGCCGGTGACGGCTGCAAAGCCGAGCGTCTGGCTCACGCCGTAGGCGATGAGGCCGGCGAATCCGGCACGTGTCAAACCGACGCCGCGTGTTGCCACACCGTCGTCATCGGGAGTGCGAGTGTGGAGCCGGCCGACGTACGCCAGCGCCAGCAGATCGTAGCCAGGGAGCACGGCATAGGCGATGATCGTCCACCACAGCGCATCGATCACCCTGGCGCGGGGAAAGCTGCGGACAGCGCTGGCAATGTCGCGGTACGTGTGCGCGGCGAGTTCCTGACGCAGTATGACCAGCGCGATACCAAGCAGCGCGAGCGCGGCCAGCGGTCCGATCCATCGCCGCCATCGCGCCGATCCGGGTGCGACGGGAACATCAGAACGAGAACGGTCGTCGACGGTGCTGTCGCTCACGTCGGCACCTCGACCGTCGCTTTCCGTTCCAGCTTGCCCCAGCCGACGATCCGGCCGCGGAGCGCTGCCGCGAACGACCGCACCACGACCCAGTACATGATCTGTCGGTAGGCGAATCGCTGCAACAGAATCAGCCAGGTGAGTCGGCGATCTTCGTCCGGCTCCATCAGGAACGCGATCACGGCCGCGAGCCAGTCCACCAGCAGGAATACCGCATAGAACGTCAACACCTGTTCGAGATTGCTGACAGCGTAGGTGGCGCCATGTTCGCGCCACGTGAGCCACACCGAGACGAGGCTCCAGAGAAAGATCAGGTCGGCCAGCGGTGACAGCGCGGCAAAAACCAGTTGAAAGATCCAGACATTCGGCATCGCAACCATGCCGAGTGTGCCAGTGGATGGGCGCAGCAGCGCGCTGCGATGCTTCCACATGCATTGCAGCGTGCCGAAACTCCACCGGAATCGCTGCTTGGCCAGCGTCCGCAAGGTGTCCGGTGCCTCCGTATATGCGACCGCAGCATCGGCGTAGGCGATACGGTAGCCAAGCCGCAGGATGGCGAGCGTCAGATCCTGATCCTCGGCCAACGTGTCGTCGCTGAATCCGCCCGCGCGCAGGACCAGGTCTTTGCGCCACGCACCGATGGCGCCGGGCACGACCGTGATGCAGTCGAGCAAGGCGAAGGCACGACGGTCGAGGTTCTGACTCGTGACGTATTCGACCGCCTGCCACCGTGTCACCAGGTTCATGCGGTTCCCGACCTTGGCATTGCCGGCCACGGCGCCGACGCGTGGATCAGCCAGCGGCGCGACCAGTTTCGTGATCGTTCCCGGCACGAAGACCGTGTCGGCATCGAGTCCGATGACGATCTCGCCGCGCGCGTGTGCGATGCCGAAGTTCAGCGCACTCGCCTTGCCGCCGTTCGGTTTCGTCAGCACCGTCACGCGGGCGTGATCTCCAAACGCATCGAGTGCGGTCTGATAGGTGCTATCCGGTGACCCGTCGTCTATCACCACGATCTCGAGAGCGGAGGGATAGTCCTGTTCGAGCAGACTGGCGATGGTCTTGACGACCACTTTCTCCTCGTTGTACGCAGGGACGATGACGCTCACCGCCGGCAGATACCCGGCGGTCAAGTGCGGGCGCTGGCGGAGGCGTTGCACGATCGCGAGGGCCATCACGACGGCGAGTCGTGCCATGCCAAGCACCACCGCGATCAGGAAGAGCCAATGCAGCCCCCACTCGAACAGCCCGAGCGCGCCGAAGGTGGCGAGTTCGAGGTAGCGCGCTGCGGCGCCGGATGCGGGCAGCAGCGGCATGGCGTCGGCGCGAGTGAGTCCGACCAGTCCGGAAAGCAGCACGATCGTGTCGCCGCGGGCGCGGAGGGAGTCGATCAGGGGGCCGAGTGCCGCAACGGTGTTCGAGCGCGTACCACCGCCGTCATGCAACAGGATCACATTGCCACGGTCACGCTGACTCAGGACGGTGTCGACGATCGTCCGGGCGGATGGGTTCTGCCAATCCTCGCTGTCGATGTGCAACCCGGCAGTCAGGTATCCGAGATCACTGGCGACTCCAACCGGTCCCAGTTCGTCCGCGGTGGTCGGTTCGGCGTCACCAAAGTACGGCGGTCGAAAGTACGCCGAGCGATGATCGATCAGCGCTTCGAGTAACCGTTCGGTGGCATCGAGCTCGAGTCGCGTGACATACGTCGGGACCAGCGCCAGGTTGGGATGCGTGAACGTGTGGTTCCCGATCTCGTGCCCCTCGGCCCACATGCGGCGAACGATTCCCGGATGCACGAGCACATTCTCGCCGATGACGAAGAAGGTGGCGGGCGCGTGGTGTGCTCTGAGCGTGTCGAGAATCGCTGGCGTCCATGCACCGTCGGGCCCATCGTCGAAGGTCAGCGCCACCTTCTTCGGCTCGGACTGATCGCGCGTGCTGTCGCTGCCTGCGCGCTTGACGATGTATGGCGTCGGGATCACCGCGATGTGTTGATCGGTGATCACGCCGGACGCGGAATCCATCGTGACCTGTCGCCGACCGACCGTGGGTCGCGCGCTGATCGTGAGCAGTTCGCCGGTGCCGTCGAACTCGACATCGTAGCCGGCAGGAATGGTCGCGAGTGCCGAAGCGGCTCCTTCGATCCCGGCGCGACCGAGGACGCGCCAGAGCGACGGGTCTTCAGCACCGAGTCGCCAGATGGCGTGACCTGCGATGCCAAGCCGACGTCCGGCTGCGATTTCGTTGTAGGCGGTGACACCGTCGAGGTACCAGACGGCGTGGTCGGTCGAGTCGGGATCGGTCCATGTGAGGTATGGATTTCCGCTCACCTTGTCATACTGTGGCAGCTTCCCGTTCCGGCGCGCCGCTGTCATGACTTCCTGGAACGTCATCGCTTCTGCCGCGGGGCTGGTGCCGCCGTCGTTCCAGTCGTATCCGTAGGCACCGACGGCGAGGATCAGTTTCTCACTCGGCACCGATGCCAACGCGCTGTCGGCCTTCGCGTCGTACCAATGCTGGCTGGCGACAGGCCCTGCTTCACCGGTGGGATAGTGCTCATCGTAGAGCATCAGCACCGTGAAGTCGGTGGCCGCTGAGTATGCTCGCAGGTCCGCGGCCGACGTTTCATCGCCGACCGCCTGCACCAGCAGCGATCGAGGTGGCGGCGGCTGCGGGGGGCCAGTGGTCGACGGTGGTGCGCTGTCGAGCGCCGCGCGAAGCACGCCGAGATAGTGCACCAGCGCCGGGCGCAGATCGTCCGGAATCCGTTCGAAATCGATGGCGATACCGCCCAGCCGATACTCCCGCACAGCGCGTGCAAGCGAAACGCTCACCCGTTGCATCGATGGTGGCGATCCGAGGAGTCGCCGGAGCCGGATGGGATCGAACCGGCCAGCCTTCCGGTCGAAGTTCGACACCATGAGCATCGCGGATGGCCGTTCTTTCGCCGGCAGTCGTTCGAGCAGGTACGGCACGCGGCGGTCGATGGTCAGGGCGGCTGAGTCACCTTCCGCGCTGAGGAAGCCCCACTCGCAGAGCACCCAGTCGAGCTCTGCTGCGTGGGCGCGCAGCGAAGCAAAGGAGTTGTCATCCCAATTGACATAGAAGCCGGCGACCAGCGCGTCGCGTTTCGCGGTGTCGGAGCGGATGTCGCGGGTGGCCCCAAACGTTGGCAGCGGCAGTTGCCCGGGCCGAAGTGCCGGGACGGCATGTTCGTGCTCCAGCGCCGCGAACAGCCGTCGCCGCGAGGCGAGATGCTCCCGCCGCGCACGTGTCGTGGCCCACTTCGGGGCGGCAGCGAGATCGCGATGCAGTCGCCTGCCGACGACGGCAGGCAACACAGGCGGGATCAGGACGACCGCGATCAGCATCGCCGCCAGGACGGTGGTGACAACGCTGAGGCTCAGGGCCAGCCCTCGCACACGGCGCCAGCGCCTGCCGCTTGGATCGAGGAAGACCGGGGGAGTGGGGAGCCTGTTCATGTGCTGAGGAACGGTACACCGGAACGCACGCGGAGGTGCCTTGGGGTTTCTCCCGGGCGACGGGCCATTGACTATATAGCTGTATGGTCGTATAGTTTTCGTGATGCCGCGGCTTGCAGTGCTGGAAGCACGTCAGGCGCCAATGGGGGCACGGGTGGTCGTCATCGGGTACATGCTCGCTGCACTGGTCGGTCTCTCACTCGGCATGATGGGTGGCGGCGGGTCGATCCTGACGGTGCCGATTTTCGTGTACGTGCTCGGCTACGATCCCAAGCTGGCGATTGCGATGAGCCTGCCGGTAATCGGAGTGACCAGTCTTGCGGGTGCGGTTGGACACTGGAAAGCCGGCAACGTGAACCTGCGCACCGCTGCCACATTCGGAGTGATCGCGATGGTCGGCGCCTTCGGTGGTGCGCGACTGGCATCGCTGATCAATGGGCGCGTGCAG
>JANNVN010000025.1:0-14831 GCA_031414435.1 Gemmatimonadaceae bacterium | reverse complement strand
AAAACGTTGCAAAATTTTACAAGGTCCCCCGCGTCGGTAAATTACCTAATACCCCTGCCACGGGCGGCGCTGCACGCGGTGGGCGGCCCCGCCACTCACATCAGTCGATGCTCATCGCGGCGGGACGGCGTCCCACTCTTCGTCGGGCGTCTGCCCATCGGCGCCCGCGGCTTCCGCCGGACGAACGATCAGGTAGTTCGCCGGCGGCATCGCGCCCATCAGATACTGGACGAAGTAGTCCCACCGGCGACGGATGAAGTACGGCTCGTTGAGCGAATGCGGACGGTTCGGCGCCATTACCAGGTCGAATGATCGATTGGCCTTGATCAGTGCGTCCACGACCTGGATCGTCATCGCCGGATGCACGTTGTCGTCCATGTCGCCATGCATCAGCAGCAGGCGCCCCTTGAGATTGGCGGCCATCGCGGCGTTCGCTTCATCAGCAAAGTTGTCGGTCCGACGCAGTGAATCACGACGCAGCAGGCCCTGATACTTCTCGGCCCAGTAAATATTGTAGCTGCGGTTGTCGTGATTGCCCGCCCCGCTCACCGCCACCTTGAAGAAATCCGGGTACCGCAAAATGGCGTCGGTGCTGGCGAAGCCACCGCCGGAGTGTCCGAAGATCCCGACGCGATCGATGTCGATGAAGCCGTGACGGCTGGCGAGCTGCTTGATCACGGCGATGTGATCGGGCAGGCCATTGTCACCGAAGTTGCCATAGTAGTTGTCGTGGAACGCCTTGCTGCGCAGCGGTGTGCCGAGGTGATCGATCTGCACCACCACGAAGCCGAGTTCGGCGAGGGCCGCCGGTTCGCCCGCAGCCTTGTAGGCCCATGCGCCCACCGACCCGACCTGCGGGCCGGGATAGATGTTTGAAATGATCGGATAGCGTCGCGTCGTATCCAGAGTCGACGGCAGGTACATCACACCATAGATGTCGGTGATGCCGTCACGCGCCTTGGCGGTGAAGACTCGCGCACCCTTGAAGCCGAGGGCGGCCAGCTGGGAGGCGTCGGCCGACTCGAGCTTCTTCACGATGCGGCCGGTCAGTGCGTCGCGCAGCACAGTCACCGGCGGCGTCTCGATACGAGAATACACATCCACCACCCAGCGGCCATTCGGACTCACCTGAACACGATGCTCCGCGTCCTCCGATGTCAGCCGCTGCAGCCCGGTGCCGTCGAAGTTGGCGGAGTACAGCTGGGCGTAGTACAGGAACGCGTCGTTCTCGCGACCCCGACCCGTGAACCAGACCCGCTTCAGCTTCTCGTCCACCGCGACGATCGTTCCCACCTGCCACGGTCCTTCGGTGACCCGATTCTTCACCTTGCCGTCGGCACCGTAGCGATAGAGATGCCCCCACCCGTCGCGTTCCGACCAGATCAGGGACTCACCGTCTTCCGTGACATAGGTCGGTGTCGGATCGACCGGATTCCCTGTTTCGACGAATGTCTTGGCTGAATCGGCTGCGAGCAGTCGCACGGCACCGCTGATCGCATCCACTTCAAGTAGCTGCGCCACCTTCGATGCGCGCGACATCGTCGCCAGATACACCTTGCTGCTGGCAGCATTCCACGCCGAGTCGCGCGCCGAGAGGTTCCATGAGGCCTGTGCCGGCGCAGGATCGAGCGCGACACGCACATTGGTCTTCGCCTCGCGATCCAGGATGTGGAAGCCCGTTTTGGGGATGACGCTGTCGCCCGGCAAGGCGTACGGCTGAGAAAACGCACGTGGCCGTTGCGAGGTGTAGCTGATGTAGGGCATGGTGGCCACGCCGCGGGTGTCCTGCCGGCTGACGATCATTCGGCGCGAGTCCGGTGCCCACTTGATCTGCGGCCGGCGCGGCGCGAGTTGCGGGCGCAGCAGGTTCTGCGGCGTCGGATCGCCGAGGCCGTAACTCCAGTTCCGCACGCCATCGGTGGTCAGGCGTGTCGAATCGCCCGCGACGCCGCGCGCGCGGACGTAGACGTCGAAGCCGCGAACAAAGGCCTCCCACTTCCGGTCCGGGCTGAGCACGAACGGGACCTCACTCGGCAACGTGTCGACCGCCTGACAGCGATAGGCGACGATGTCACAGTTCAATCGACGCTTGCCGAAGCGGAAGTCGATCGTCCGCTCGTCGTCGCCATCCTTCGCGAAACGGAAGGTGCGAAACGGGAGTTTCGTCGGATCGATGCTCGTGTCCGCTGCGGTGCTGATGGCAGCCGCCATGCGGGCATTGTCGAACAGCAACTCGCGTGCGCCGCGCACCGGATCCACGAGCACGAACTCGGCGCCCTGCCGGACCTTGTTCCGATACCAGAACCGTGAACCGTCCTTCATCCACTGCGCCTGCACCTCATCGCCGGTCACAAGGCGCGTGCTGTTCCAGGAGAGGAGCTGTTCAGCGCGATCGTAGCGAACCTCTGGCTGCGCGACTGCAGCCGGGGACTGCGCACCGGCGCGTGTGGCAACGGCGAGAAACATCGCGGCGGTGAGGGAGAACGGACGCAAGTGCATGGCGCGTGGCCCCGTAACGGGTGAAACAGGCGGCTGGAAACAGGCGGCTGGGAGTGACCAAAACGATACGCGGTCGCGCTCGTGTCCGCTGGGGTCGGCCCAGCCGCGCTGCGGGGACACCTTTGCGGCTGGCCGCGCGTTTGATGCAACCTTGCCGGGAGCCGGGCGATTGCCTCGTTACCAACGCTCCGGGTTTTCTCGGCGTACATCCTTCCGACGGGCGCATCGTGACGATGCTGAATCCCCCGTCCGGTTGTGCATGACCATCACGTTGCACGCCGTTTTCTCTGGATTGCCGACTCATGAAGCGAATTGTTCTGCAGGCGCGCCGACTGCGCCGATATCTGTTGCCGCTGCTGGTCTGCCTCGCCGCTCCCGCGCTGGTGCATGCGCAGGTTGGCGCTTCGACGGACATCATCACCGGGATCGTGAAGACGCCTGCCGGTGTGCCGGTGGAGGGAGCGCAGATTGAAGCGCAGTCCACCGAAACGCAGGTCACCCGGCGGCAGCGCACCAACGCGCAGGGCAAGTACACGATCCTGTTCCCGGACGGTGGCGGCACGTATCGCCTCACGGTACGCTTCATCGGCTTCCAGCCCACGACGCTGACCGTCACGCGCAACGGCGACGATGACCGGATCGTCCGCAACATCACGCTCGGCCAGAGCACGGCGCAGACGCTGGCTCGGGTGGAGGTCCGCGGGCAGCGGCGGCCGCAGCAGGGCGGTCCCGGCGGTGGCCCGCCTGCGCCAGGCGGGTCGGAACGCGTCGTGGACGGGGGCCAGGCGGCCCGTCTCCCAGTTGACGCGTCGGACCCGTCAGCCATCGCCGCGCTGGCGCCTGGCGTGGTACTCACCGGTGCGGACACGTCGGGGGGCGGCAGCGCTGCCAACTTCAGCGTGGCCGGTCAGTCGTCGCAGAGCAACAACGTGACCCTCGATGGCCTGTCGTTCGCGGCTGGGTTCGTGCCGCAGGACGCCATTCGCGGCACGCGGGTCGTGACGAACACGTACGACGTCGCCCGCGGCCAGTTTTCCGGCGGTCAGGTCTCCCAGACCACGCGCAGTGGCACCAACGTGATCCAGGGTTCGCTGTCGTACATCGGCCGCTACCGCGATTTCACGGTGGAGCAGGGCGGAACGACCGGCGCCTTTGGCGGGGCATTCAACCAGAACCAGTTCGGGGCCGGTGTCGGTTTCCCGATCATCAAGGATCGGTTGTTCTTCTTCGGCGCACTGCAGGGTCGTCGTCGCGCCGACCTGCTGCCGTCGTTGCTGGCGGCGGATGATGCCACCCGTGAGCGGCTTGGTGTGGCACCGGACTCCGTCAACCGATTCCTCGGCCTGGTCAACAGCTTTGGCGTCGGCGCGGCTGGTGGTGTGATCGATGACAACCGGAACGCCGACAACATGACGGTGCTCGGGCGCATGGATTTCTCCGTCAGCGATGCACACACTCTCACGTTGCGTGGCGACTGGCGCCTGGTGGACCAGACGCCGACCCGTGTCGGTTCGCTGGCGCTGCCACAGACCGGCGGGACCACCGAGAACCGCGGCGGTGGTGGCTCGCTCGTGCTCTCGTCACGGTTCGGGACCGCCATCGTGAATGAGCTGCGCGCCGGACTCCAACTCGATAACCGCAGCGGAACCCCCTTCATTCAGCTGCCGCTCGGCCGCGTCCAGGTCCTGTCGGATCTGAGCGACGGCACGCAGGGCTTCAGCACGTTGCAGTTCGGCGGCAGCACCTCGCTGCTGCAGCAGAGTGACAACTCGGTCTTCGAAGCCACGAACGAGACATCGATGCTGCTCGATGAGGGCAAGCATCGCGTCAAGATCGGTGGGCTGTTGAATCGCACCGGATACACACAGGATCAGGCGTTCAATCGCTTCGGATCGTTCACCTTCAACTCGCTGGCGGATTTCCAGGCCAACCGGCCGGCGAGTTTCAATCGCACGCTGGCCTCGCCGGAACGCACTGGCAGCACGGTCAATTCGGGGATCTACATCGGCGACACCTGGCGTCCGCGCAATGGTCTGCAGCTGGTGTTCGGCGGTCGGTTCGAGGGTTCGTCGTTCGATGGTGCTCCGGCACGCAACCTGGCTGTGGATTCGGCGTTCGGGCGCAAGACGGACGTCATTCCAAGCGACGCGGCGTTCCTGCCACGAGTGGGCTTCAGCTGGTCACCGCAACAGCCGGAAAATGCGAACGGCGGCAACCCGTTCGGGAATGGCGTGCTCACCATCCGCGGTGGCGTCGGCCGTTTCCGCGACGCCCCCAACACGCAGCTCTTCGCCGGCGCACAGACCGCGACAGGACTGGCTACTGGCGAGCAGGCAATTTTCTGTGTGGGCGCCGGTGTGCCGGTGCCGGACTTCACCAACTACTTCGCGAACCCATCGAGCATTCCGACGCAGTGCGCCCCAGGTGGGCCACCGGCGCAGCTCAATACCGCACGTAACGTCACGACGTTCGATGCGAACTACGCCAACCCGCGCGCATGGCGCGGATCGATCGGTGCGTCGAAGCGCATCTTCGGGCGCTTCAGTCTGAACGTCGACCTCAGTGGTGCACTCGGCGAAGCCCAGACCGGCTACCGCGACCTGAACCTGAATACCGCGCCGCAGTTCGTGCTGGCCTCGGAAGGCAATCGGCCGATCTTCGTGCCGGCGTCGTCGATCATCACCACCACCGGCGCTGTGCCCACGCAGCTCTCGCGCGTTGATCAGCGCTTTGCGTCAGTGTTCGACGTCAACTCGCTCAACAAGACGGAGCAGTGGCAGGCGACGGTGTCGTTCGGCGGCTTTACCGGCCGCGGGGCGATCATCAACACCAGCTACACGTATTCAGACGCTCGGAGTCAGACCGGGTTTGCCTTCGGTGGCGCGGGCGGCGGCTTTGCCTCGGCCACCACGGCAGGGAATCCGAACACTCAGGAGTGGGCGACGAGTGCGTTCAACCGCCGCCACAACGTGATTGGCACAGTGACCCATCCGTTGACGTCGAGTTTCGAGATCACGGCGATCGGACGGTTGACCAGCGGCTCGCCGTTCACGCCGCTCGTCAGCGCGGACATCAACGGTGACGGATTCCGCAACGACCGCGCGTTCATCTACGACCCCGCCACCGCCGGTGACCCGGACCTCGCGGCCGGTATGTCCAAGCTTCTGTCGTCCTCAGGGAACACGGCGCGGCAGTGCGTGCGGTCGCAGCTTGGTACACTTTCGGCGCGGAACTCGTGTACTGGCCCGTGGCAGCCGAGCTTCGACCTGCAGCTCAACTGGCGCCCAACGGCGTTCAAGCTCGATCGTCGCCTGACGTTCTCACTGGTCACGGCAAACCTGATCGGTGGCATCGATCAGCTCCTGCACGGGAGCGACAACCTGCGCGGCTGGGGCTCGTTCACGCAGGCAGACAATACGCTGCTGTTCGTGCGTGGCTTCGACGCGGCGACGAATCGCTACCGGTACGAAGTCAACGAACGCTTTGGGGCCGTGCGCGGCAACCAGACCGGCATTCGTCTGCCGTTCCAGGTCGGCTTCAACATTCGCTACACGCTGGGTCCCGACCAGACGCGTGATCGCCTGCGGGCGGCATTCGGCGGCGCCGCTGGCACACGGTTGACCGGCGCGGGCATTGCTGCGGGCGTCGGCCGGTTCTTCCCGAACATTCCGCTGCAGATCATCGAAGCGCGTGACTCCGTCGGTCTGACCGATGCGGAAGTTGCCAAGCTGAAACTCCTCGCGGACTCGATTCAGGTGGAGGTGGATTCACTCACCGAGCAGGCGCGCAAGGTCGTCGAGAAGGAAGGTGGCAACCCCGACCCGGCCGTCCTGTTCGGCGTGAAGCTGCGTCCCTTCTTCGAGAAGGGGACACGTCTTCGCACCGCGGGCACCGACGGGGCGAAGAAGATCCTGACCCCGGAGCAGTGGTTGCGTGTTCCCGCGCGCATCCGGGTCCCGCAGGGCTTCGGCGGCCCGGGCGGCGGCGGTGGTGGCGGACGTCCGCCGTTCTGACGACAGCCGGGCAGGAATCACGAACGCGGTGCGATCACGTTGATCGCACCGCGTTCGCTGTATTGGGCCCCCCTCGTCGCACCCACGCATTGCACCCGACAGTGTGGCCATGAGCGCGTGTGTGCGCTCGCGGGTGCGCACGGATCAGCGCGGTGTAAAGCCTTCGTCGAGCGCTGCGCGAACGCTGGCAGTCAGTTCCGTCCAGGTCCAGGGCTTCGGCAGGACGGGAACGCTCGGATCGAGCGCCACGGTATCGCTCGACATGCGATCGGTATAGCCGCTGGTGAACAGGAACGGCATGCGGAATCCCTCCTCTCGCAGCGCGGCGTAGAGTTCGCGGCCGCCCATGCGGGGCATCACCACGTCGCTGACGACCAAGGCGATTTCGGCTCCACGCTCACGCAACGTGGCCATCGCCTCGGCGCCGTCAGCGGCCTGCATCACGCGATAACCATGTTTTTCGAGGATGCGGCGACCGGCGCGACGGACCATCTCTTCGTCTTCAACCAGCAGGATCGTCTCGGTCGCGCCCGCCCGGATAAGCATGGCCGAGCGCGGCGTCGCATTCGGGACCATAACCTCGGCCAATGGCAGGCCGATCGTCACGCGTGTGCCCTGGCCAGGTGTGCTCTTCACATCGATGGTGCCGTCATGCTGCTGCACGAGGCCATAGATCATCGCCATCCCGAGCCCGGTACCCTCGCCCGGCGCCTTGGTCGTGAAGAACGGTTCAAAAAGATGTGCCAGCACCGCGTCATCCATGCCGCGGCCGGTGTCGTCAACGGTTATGGTCACCATCGGACCCACGCTGCCGTCCGGGCGTTCCATCCCCATCTCGAAACCACCGCGCATCGTGAGGACGCCGCCAGACGGCATCGCGTCCCTGGCGTTGGTGGCCAGGTTCAGCAGCATATGCTCGACCGCACCCGGATCAGCCAGAATCCCGGGTAGCTCCGGCGCGGCTTCGGTGCGGACCGTGATGTTCGCGGGCAGCAGGCGCGTCAGCAGTGCCTGTGTTTCGGCGAGGACGACCTCGAGCGAGACCGGCCGACGTTCAAGTGTCTCGCGACGGCTGAAGGCGAGCAGCTTCTTGACCATCTCCGCGCCACGCGTGGCCGCCTGAATCATCTGGCCGACTTCATCGCGCAGCTCTTCCATGTCGGCCGGCAGCGACTCGAGCACCAGATCCGCGTTGGCCAGCACCACGGTCAGCAGGTTGTTGAAGTCGTGCGCCATGCCACCCGTGAGCAAGCCGATCGCCTCCATCTTCTGGGCCTGCCGCAGCTGCGCCTCCAGCTGCAGCGACTCCGTGACATCGCGGAGCGTGACGAGGTGCCGGCCAGGGGTGATGTGCGCTGACGCCGCAACATCGAGCACGCGTGCCGTTGCGCCAACGACGATCCGCCCTTGCCCGCGCCAATGTCCATCCTGCATCAGACGCTGCCACGCGTCGGCCGAAGAACTGGTGCGAGCCCCGGCACCGAAGAAATGCTCGAAGTTGAGTGCTGCCACACCACGTTCGTCGCGACCGAGCAGCCGGCGTGCAGCGGGATTGCTCGTGAGCACCTGGCCCGAGCCGTCGGCGATCAGCATCGCGTCGAGTGATGCGGCAAAGATCGAACGGAAACTCGCCTCCTGCCCGGTCGCGGCGATGCCGCCGCTCTCGCTCGTCGGCATCGCGCTGACCTGGACAACCGCGCCGCCGCCCGCTGCGGCGGCAATCGCGGTTGCCCGGATCATGAATCGTTGGACTGGCTCGACGTCCGAGTGGAACTCGAATGAAAAGGCGCGCTGGGACGACTCGAGGACGGCCGATACTCCTCGCAGGGCCGTCGCGGCGTCGTCGGGGCTGCACGGCGCCAGAGCTGTCAGCACCGCGTGGATCGGTTGGCCGACGGCACATCGGGTTGCGGATGACCGATTGCCAGCCGTGATGATACCCGCGCGATCGAGCAGCACGCTGTGGCCGACGAAGGCATCGAGCACCCCGCTGAGCAGGGGGCCGCTGGAGGAAAAGTCGCCTGAATCCATGGCGCGCAACCTAGCTGGGTGCGCTCATCCCGTCGGCGGTAGCGTCCGATACTGACGTTCAAGCGTTTCTGGCAGGGGCGCGCCCAGCCACCGATCGCCAATCATCCGTTTTTCGCAGTGCGGCCGACGACCCAGACCTCCATGACAAATCAGACTCCTTTCGCGACGGCGGCAATCCCGTCCCCCGCTACGCCGGCTCCCTCGCACGGCGCACCCGCGCCGCGCGGCGCAGCGACCACGGCGCCTGTCACGCAGTTGGGCCCGATTCTCACGGAGCCATCGATTCACGACGAGGTCGAGGCTGGGTATGACGTGCGACGATCGCTTCGGACCGCCCTCGAGGGATTGGAGGCGGCCCTCGACCCGATGGAGCGCCGTGGCGACGCCCCTGCCTTCTTCGAACGCATCGCAAAGAGCGGCGAGAAGACCGTGCGCCAGCCGCCTGCGGCAGCGCAACGCGCGCTCGAGCTGCTCCGTCGCGACGTCGCGATCTCGGAGCTGGTGAAGCTGGTTGAGCAGGATCCGGTGTTGGCGCAGTCGTTGCTGCGGTTCGCCAATTCCGCCGCCAATTCGACCGGCGCCCGCAGCACCTCGCTCTCGGAGAGCATCCGTCGCGTCGGGACGCAGGGCCTCCGGAGTGTCATCCTCAGCAGCATGGTCGAGGGCACCCTCTGCCGCACCGGGACTGCCTATGACGGCATGGTCCGTCAGGTGTGGGAGCACATGGTTCGCACGGCCCCGATCGCGCGGGCGCTGGCGTCGGGCTTCGGCGTCGTGCCGGACGAGGCCTTCACGCTGGCGCTGCTGCACGACGTCGGGAAGCTGGTGCTGTTTGACCGGCTTGGAACGATGCGCGCCGAGCTTCGCCGCGAGGTGAAGATGAATGTGCAGGTCATGCCGCGCCTGTTGCGCGAACTGCACGAGATCCTGGGAGGTGCCGCGGCGTTGCGGTGGGGGCTCGGAAAGGCGGCCGTGGGCGTGGTGTCGTCACACCACCGGACGGCCAATCCGCTCGAGCCGAATCTCCACGCCGAATGTGTGTACGTCGCGGAGCGTCTCGATCTGGCCATGGTCAAGGGGGAACCGGTGAACCTCGTGCGGTGGTTTGAAGAGGGCAGGCTGCAGGCGAGCTACGAGGCGGTGGCGCCGCTGGTCGAGCGAGTGAGTTCGCCCGAGTCGGGCGGGACGGGGTTCCACTTCTGAGCCGCGGTCCTGAAACCCACGGTGTCCGTAACGAATAGTTAGAGAAACTCTATTAAAACTGGTAGAACATTGAAATTGTGCGCTCCTATTGTGACGGTTATCGTCTGATCCATCGGCGGCCGGATGGCTGCCGAGGGTCGGAACGCCGTCGAATCGAGTGCCACAATGACCAGTGCCAACTTCAGCGTCCAACGCGAGCTGCAGCCATCCGGCCAGCTCCACCGCAGTCCTCGCGCCCCGATGGCCGAACTTCGGGCGGATCGGCCGGTCGCAACGCCGACGCTGAGTCTGGCAACCCTTCTCGACGAGAAGGAGTTTGCGCCGACTCTTCAGGCGCTCACCGAGTTTGCCGCTGGGCTCGGTCTGCCACTCGACAGTCGGAGCATCCCTACCGATCTCGCGCGAGCGGGCGCCGTGGGCCGCATCAGTGTGCCGCAGGAAGCGGGAACG
This sequence comes from Gemmatimonadaceae bacterium, assembly GCA_031414435.1. Taxonomy (GTDB): domain Bacteria; phylum Gemmatimonadota; class Gemmatimonadetes; order Gemmatimonadales; family Gemmatimonadaceae; genus JACMLX01. Next base: position 4,635 of record JANNVN010000025.1, on the reverse strand, counting down.
ACGATGCTCCAGCAGCGCGTCGTCGTCGGCGCCACAGTTGGCGCTCCTCCGCTGGCGCCTGTCTCGCGGCTGTGGCGCGGGCTGCAGCGGCGCGCGGATGTCCTGGTCGACACGCGACTCTTCCGGACCCTGCCGGGCAGCGACGCTGATCGCGCTGGCGTTGAGCGGGATGTGCTGCTCTTCTCCCAGCGGCTCACCGAGCGCGCCGTGTCGCAGCGTGAGCTCACGACGGCGATCGACTCGGCGGACCAGTGGACGCGCGCGCGACACGCGGCCGAACTCGCGTACCTTCAGGCGTCGGCCGAGAATCGGCAAGTATTGCTCGTGCTGCCAATCGGCCGGGGAACGGACGCCCAACGCCTGTTCAGTGAGGCGATGCTCCGCCAGGCACGGATGCAGCGACTCGCGCCACCACGGATCGTGAAGGCCGGCCTGCTCTCGGCGCTGCTCACGGGCGAAGTCGGGACAGAGCGGTTCCTTGCGGCGTCGGTCATGACGATCGACGAGTTGAGCGCCACCACACGAGAAGCAATCGGCGATTGTGGCCCTTGGCCCGTGGTCAGTCTTGGCCAACGGGCAACGTTCTTCGATATGCCGACAGCGGCTACGGGAGTGACTCAGCCGCTGCCGCTGCTCCTGACCATGGTGGCGATGCTGCAGCGCAGCGGACGAGGGGATGTCGCACGGCAGCTCGAGGAGTCAGTCTGGCTGACCCTTTCTGCACTGATGCGCATGCGCGACGAGTTGGGCACGGAATTCCTGCCACCCGTCGACGCATTCCTGCGTGGTGTACGGACAAACTGGGGACGCCCGCGGATCAGTGCTGCGACCCCAGCCGCTTCGTCAGGTGCAGTGCCCGTTCAGGGCCTCCGCCTGCGGGTCGCGACCTTGCTGGACGCTGCGGCAGTGCGCGAAAGGATCAACACGGCGTTCCTCACGGCTGGAGTGGAGGTCGCGTCGGTGCGCGCGCTCGAGCTTCGGGACGAACGTGGATCGCCGATGGTCGACATTCGGTTGCGCAGTCGACTGGGAGAGCCGGGGATTCCGGATGCTGCGGCGCGTGCGTTCGCTTCCGCGCTCGGCCCGGAACTCCAGTGTATCGGCATCGAGCCGTGGTCCGCCGGAGCCACGGGTGACAGGACGCGTCCTCGGACCGCGATGTCGAGGTGAGCGTTGGGAGGCGTGTCGTATCAAGGTTCGACGAGGACGACACCTCGTTGGACGCCCCCATCGCCCGCTGAACATCGACAGCATCACTGCTGGCTCGCGAGCACCATGTGCCGGCGATAGGCAATGCTCCGGCCGGCGACTGCATCCCGGCGCTCTTTTCCCGCACGCTAGCCGAAGAGCCGCGTCCTGGCGGCGCGTGCAATTGCTGCGACGGCAGGGTGTTCCAACCGGCGTTCGGCGGACACCGCATAGAAGTGCTGCCTGACGTCAGTCAGCCGCCCCACGATCTCGACATCGTGTTGTGATCGGATCTCTGCCTCGAGCACCGTCGGGGCAGCAAAGAGCCCGTGGCCATTCTGACCGAAGACCTTCATCAACGCGCTGTCGGCGTACTCGCCCGTGACCACCGGCCGCACGTCGTGCTGCTGAAACCATGCATCAAGGGCGCGCCGGATGGTGGATGCGTGCAGCGGCAGCAGAAACGGCGCGCCATGCAGCGACGCGGGGAAATCAGCGCGAAAGCGCTCCGCCAGCTCGGCCGTGCCGAAGATAGTCGTCCCGCTTTCCCCAAGCAGGTGATTGAAGGCTCGCACATTGGCCGCCGGGGTCACCGGCGCGTCGGTAATGAGGAGGTCGAGCGCGTGCACACTGAGGGCCGCCACCAGCCGCTCCGGCGTGTCATCGGTGCACTGCAGTGCGATTCGTTCGGGGATCGCCAGCGCCGGTGCGATCAACCGGTACGCAATCAGCTTCGGGACCACGTCCGCGATGCCGACGACGAACCGCTGGGGACGATCGCCCACCGCTCCGCACATGGCTTGCGACAATTCGTCGCCGAGCGAGAAGATATCGTCCGCGTACCGGAGCGCGGTCTGTCCGGCGTCGGTCAGCTGCAGGCGACGTCCCGTGCGCGAGAAGAGCGCCTGACCGAAGTACTGCTCGAGCGACTTGATTTGCGTGCTCACCGTCGGCTCCGTCAGCCGCAGTTCGGCCGCCGCGCGTGCCAGCGTGCCGGCGCGTGCCACCGCGCGAAACAGATGCAGATGATGATAGTTGATCTCGGCCATCGTCAGGCTGCCGAACCGGAAGGAGTGTCGACCCGCACGCGCACGAGCGGGCCGCCAAAACGATGATACAACCGGGCAAGCAGGACGGCGGCCACCGCGGCGAGACCGATCACAAGCCCCCACCAGAGACCAGCCGGGCCCATGCCCGAACGAAACGCGAGGTACAAGCCAATCGGCAGTCCCACTGCCCAGAAACCAAGGATGTTGGCGATCATCGCAGCCCGGGTATCCGCCGCGCCGCGGAGCACACCGCCGGCAACCGCTTGCACGCCGTCGAAGAGTTGGAACACGCCAGCCAGCGGAATCAATGTCGCCGCCAGCGCGATCACGCCGGGCTCCGTGACGTAGCCGCTGGCGAGCAGGCGCGGCACGGTCAGGAAGACGGCGGACGTCAGCGCGGACATGCAGAGCCCGGCAGTGATCGCGGCCATGGCGGCGCGGCGCGCGGCATCGGCGTCGCCGCGGCCGATCGCCTGACCCACCAGCACCGCTGCGGCTGCACCGATCCCCAGCGGCAGCATAAACGTGAAGCTGGCCAGGTTGATTGCGACCTGATGCGCGGCCAGCGTGCTCGTGGCCTGAGCGCCCATCATCAGTGCAACGGCGTTGAATACGCCGACTTCGAGCAGGTACTGGACGCCAACCGGGGCACCAATGCGCAACATGCGCAGAAGTGGTGCCGCGGCAAGCAGCAACGGGTCACGGACGCGCAGCAGTGGCCAGAGTACGTCGCGCGCTGACCAGAGCAACAGCAGGGGCAATGCGGTGCGTCCGATGACACTCGCGAGGGCTGACCCGCTGAAGCCAAGTGCAGGTGCGCCGAGATGTCCGTCGATGAGCAGCCAGTTGCAGCCGGCATTGATCAGGTTGGCGATGAGGACGGCCACCAGAATCGGTCGCAGCCGTTCCATCGCCTGCAGCGTCTGACGCAGCACGACGAACGCCATCATTCCCGGCAGTCCGAGCATCGAGATGTGAACGACGCGGGTTGCCATCGGCACGATGTCCGGCTGCTGCTGCAGCGCATAGAGCACCGGCGCTGTCGGCCAGAGGATGACGCCGAGCGGCACGCAGAGCAACGCGGCGAGCAGCAACCCGCGCTGGAGCGCACGGCGCACGTCGGCCTGGTCATTGGCACCCACGGCCTGGCTCACGAGCGCATCGAATCCCACCAGCGTTCCCATGCCGATGACGGCGATGGTGTAGTAGTAGATCAGGCCAAGCGAGACGGCGGCCAGCGCGGTGGCGGAGATGTGACCGACGAACAGCGTGTCGACGACACTCATCCCCATCATGCCCAGCTCGGCCGTCATCACCGGAAGCGCGAGCGTGATGATCGCGCGCATGTCCGCACGCGTGGGGCGGACCAGCACGGGAGCGCGCGGTATTGCGCGTTCGGAGGACACTTGGCTCGGCATGGTCGCTAAACTGTAATGTGTTCGACCTGAATCACCCCGCCCCGATCGCCGAATGCCTCCACGCGAACCTGTCAATACCGCGACAACGTTGCTCGGTCTGGTGACCGGGCCTGTCAGCGCGCGTCGCTGGTGGTTGCGGGCGCTGGTGCGTGTCACGGGCGGAGGTCTTGGCGTCCTGCTGATCATCGCCGCAGTGATCGCCTATCTGCTCACGCTGCGGCCCGACGTGACGGGAGCGCGCAAATTGGCGCGCAGCGAGTTGCAGGGGCTCCTCGAGCCGACGGAGCGGGTGCAGTCGGCCGCGTGGGCGCGTCGCCGCGAGTGGTGGGACGGGTTTCGTGAGACCTACGGCATTCTTGCGCTGACGGATCGCCGCATGCTGTTCGTCGGGATTCCTCCGCGCGAGCTGCTCACGCCTGAACGTGGTCCGCAGCAGTTCGTGATCCTGCAGTTGGGTCGCGATGCGACGCTGCGTGCACAGCGCGCGCGGGTCGACCTTGGCACCGCGGCGGGGATCGCCATCGCCACGGACCGCGACCGGCTGGCCTTCGCGTCAACCGACCGACGTGGCATCGACAGCGTGCTCGCCGATGTCACCAGGGGGCGACGCTCCGATGCCGCCGGCGTGGAACTCGCCAGCCGGGCGCGGGAGTATGAACGGCTGGTGGCCGAAAAGGCCGTCTGGCATGTGGTCGCGGCAGGCGATGCCCTTGGATCGATCGCCACGCGCTACGGTACCACCGAGGCGCAGCTGACGGAGTGGAATCGGCTGACGTCGACCACCATCCGAATCGGGCAGCGATTGCTGGTCAAGTCTGGCAGCTGAGCCCGGCAGCTTTGGGCCGGTCCGTTATCTTTGGACCTTCTTCCCTGCCAGACCAATCGCCGGACGACGACTCAGGAGCTGATGCAGCACTCGTGGATGTGGACTGCCTTCGCCATCACGGTCGCCGTGATGTTGGCCCTCGACCTCGGCATTT
>JANNVN010000024.1:0-1603 GCA_031414435.1 Gemmatimonadaceae bacterium | reverse complement strand
GCCGTGGCCGCCAATCTGGGCGAAGTCCGGCCCACGATTCTGAGCTCGGTGCCGCGCATCTACGAAAAACTGTATGCACGGATCATGGAGGGCGGCAACGCGGGATCCGGTCTCAAGAAGGCGATCTTCCACTGGTCCCTCGGCGTCGCCGATGAATGGGCTGACGCGTTTCTCGCCAAGCGGCCGCCCGGCGCGCTGCTGGCGTGGAAGTATTCGGTCGCGCAGAAGCTGGTGTTCAGCAAGATCAAAGCCCGACTTGGCGGACGGTTGCGCGTGGCGTGCAGTGGCGGGGCGCCACTCGCTTCGACGATCAACAAGTTCTTCGTGGCGGCCGGCCTGACGCTCGTCGAAGGCTACGGACTCACCGAGACGAGTCCGGTCATCTCGGTCAATCGACTCAACAACATCAGGGTTGGCACGGTGGGAGAGTTGGTGGCGGGTGTCGAGGTGATGATCGCGGCCGACGGCGAGATCCTCACACGCGGCCCGAGCGTGATGAAGGGGTACTATCGCAATCCCGACGCGACCCGCGAGGCGATCGACGCGGACGGCTGGTTCCACACCGGTGACATCGGCTCGATGCAGGATGGCTTTCTCCGCATCACCGATCGCAAGAAAGACATCATCGTCACGGCTGGCGGCAAGAACATTGCCCCGCAACCGATCGAGAACACCGTCGTGACGAACGCCTTTGTGAGTCAGGCCGTGATGATCGGCGACAAGCGGAAGTTTCCGATCATGCTGGTGGTGCCAAGCTGGGATGCGCTGCTCAAGTGGGCGGCGCACAAGGGCATCACCACCAGCGACCGTTCGGCGCTGCTGCAGGATCCGCAGGTTCTCGACAAGATGGACCGTGAAGTGCGTGGTGAAATGACGGGGCTGGCGAAGTTCGAGGCACCGAAGAAGCTCGCACTGCTCGAGCACGAGTTCACGATCGAGGGTGGCGAGCTGACGCCATCACTGAAGGTGAAACGACGTGTGATCAACGAGAAGTACAAGGGCATCATCGATGCGCTCTACGACGACAACATGACCGGCAGCGAGTAGCGGTCGCGATCACGCGGTGAACAGCGGGTTGGGTGGCGCACGTTTGAGCTGGACGGGTGCGCTGGCCATTGGCAGTCGCTCGGCAACCTGGACGTCGGCATCGCGGACGAGTGGCTTCCAGCAGAGTGGATCGAGCCCGCACGCCGCTGGCACCACGATGCGGCCGTTGGCGCGCACGACCCGCGCGGCATCGGACAGCAGAGCATCGGTTGCATGATCGGCGTCGAGCGCGAGGCCGCGCAATGATGCGGTGGCCAGCGGTACACGCGACTCTTGCATCGTGAAGAGGCTGACGCGATCATCGAGCGCGATCGAGCGATGGGAGTCGCCGATGAACATCCTGACGGTTGGCGTGATCCGAAGGAGCGCCTCGACGGCGGCGGACCAGCGGCCAGTCAGCAGAATCGGCGACGGGGCCTCGATCAGATGCAGCTGCGCGGCGATGCGGAATGCGGTCTCGTCAGCGAAGGCCTCGATTGGCGGCGGCGCAACCCACGCACCGAACTGTGCCACGCCGTCGACGATCGGATAGCTGCCACGACAGACCGGGCAGCCG
>JANNVN010000023.1:0-7168 GCA_031414435.1 Gemmatimonadaceae bacterium | reverse complement strand
CGCCGGTGGCGAGCGTCACGAGCGTGCCCGGGGCTATCGCCGTTTCGATCTTCGCCACTCGCGGTGTGACGCGCACGAAAATCCTGCGTGTCACACCGTAGCCGTCGACGATCAGGTCTGCCGTGCCACCGTCACGCGCCTGCACGACGCCAGCGGCGGGGTTCAGCACGCGAAGGACCGAAGGATCGGTGGTCCGCCACGAGAGATTCTGCGATATGACGCGTTTGCCCTGCGCCGGAACGAGCATTCGAACCGTGTCCATCTCTCCGGCAACCAGCAACACGGAATCATGATCCGGCACGAAGTTCACCTCGCCGATCGTGACCGGAACCGACGCTGTGATGGACTGCCCATATCGGCCGCCGAGTACACCGGAGCCGGGGATGATGCCGATCACTTCTCCGGTGCCGGCGTCGAAGCCGATCGATGTGCCGAACGTGTTCCAGACGACGTCGTTTGCATCGGCCGTCGAGGCATCGGCAAAGCGAAGTCGAAACGTCGGCCGCAGGCGCTCCGTCGGGAGCAGCTGGATACTGCCGGGCTGGATGAGCGCGCTGACGACGGCGGGACCTGCTGGTACGACCTCGGCCGGTGGCGCCGAACTTCCGATTGCCTGACCATCTGCGCCGAAGGCGACGTTCGCCCCCTGTTGTGTCGAGCCAACCGTCACCGGGACTCGGCGCGTTTGTGTTCCCGCCTTTACGACGATCTCGGCTCGACCAGCGCGGACAGCGAGCGCTGTGCCCGTGGCGCTCACCACGATGATGCCGGTATCGGAGCTCGCAAAGACAATTCCCGCGCGTTCCGGAGGAATGACCGCGCCCGCCTCGTCGTAGGCCTCGGCCACGACATCGCGCGCGGTGCCAGCTTCGAGTCGCAGGGCGATCGGCGCCACGATGAGGCGCGCGACTGCCTGGCCCAGTACCGGTGTTGGCAGCGCGCAGCAGACGGCAAGCGCGATCAGTGTGCGCAGAGTTGTGGACGTCATGATTGTTCGTCGGGGAATGCGCACGGTCTCGGGCGGATTCGGGCGCCAGCGGCGTCGCCGGGCCTGGGGCGCTGCCCGGGTGTGCAGACGGCCGGCCGCGCGCGAATTCTCCATCGATGAAGTGCGCCATGGGACCGAGCTCATCAAAAGCGGGAACGGCGGGCTGGACAGGTGGGAGGTGGAGTGCGAATCGTGACAGAACCGGCAGTCTCACCGTGGTCGCGCTGGCGCCGGTGCACGAGAGGCAACGGCGCGGCTTCCACTGTCTCGCATCCACCCATGCGGGCCACCAATCGCCGTCTTCCTTCGTGCGAGGGTGGTCAGAGTGCCTCATGTCACCCAATCCGACAGTCCGTTGGACTCGGTAGCCCGATCGTATTCACCCTCGCCGCCATCGACTCGCGCTCGGCGTGCGTCAGATGTGGCGGTTCAAATCACACTCAGACTACATTTGCTCAGCCCGGACCGGGCTGAGCTTTTGCGCGGCAATGGCGCACCGCCGATTGCTGTGAGCCCCCGCCGTGCACGACACCCCCCGTCACGCCTTCGCCAGATGACCGCCGCCGGCGTCCCGATCGCCGACCCGCAACGAGCCTTTGTCGAACACCTGCCAGTCATCGAGCGGGTGATCTCGGTGATTGCCCGGCGTCACGCGCTCAGCTCGACCGACGCTGACGATTTCGGATCGTGGGCGCGCACGCGGATCATTGACAGCGACTATGCGGCGTTCCGCAAGTTCGCCGGCCGCTCGTCGATGTCGACATATCTCTCAGTCGTGCTCGGCCACCTCTTCCTCGACTATCGGAACAGTGTCTGGGGGCGCTGGCGCCCATCGGTGGCGGCGACGCGACTGGGCCCGGTCGGTGTGCGCCTCGAAGGGCTGCTCCATCGCGATGGCTACACGTTGCGTGAGGCCATCGAAGTGCTGCGGTCTGCTGGCGTCGAGCAGAGTGATGTCGAGCTCGCGCGTATGGCCGCGAAACTTCCGTTGCGCCAGTCAACAACGGAGGTTCCACTCGAGGTGGTCGACGGAACGCCGCATGAAGCTGACCCGGCGGGAACAGAGCCGGGTGGTGGCGAAGATGACTTCGCCATACTCCGGTCGGCGATCAACGAGCTGTCGGCTGAAGATCAGGTGCTGATGCGGATGCGGTTCTGGGACGACATTTCCGTCGCGGATATCTCCCGGACGCTGAGGATCGACCAGAAGCCGCTGTATCGAAGGATCGAGGCAATTGAACTGAAACTTCGCGCGCTGCTCACGGAGCGTGGTGTCGACCGGGAACGGGCGCGCGACTTGCTGTCCAGTGAGGTGGCGTGGTGATCACGATCATCCGAGACCAAACGCATGACCTTCGCACGGGAGCCGACCGATGAGCGCCCCGCAGATTGAACCTGAGTTGCTCGCAGCCTTCCTCGACGGCGCGGCCTCACCTGCCGAACGCGAGTCCGTGCTCCGTACGATTGCCGCGTCGAAAGACGCGTACGCCGAGTTCTTGGAGGCATCGGCGATCCGACGCGAGCTTGAAGCGGGAGAGGCCCACACAGCGCAGGAACCGCCCGGTGCTGAGCCGCCGACGGACATCGCCACACGTCGAGGGCGGCCTCGCTACCTGGCACCGCTGGCGATGCTGGCCGCCGCGTCGGCGGTCTTTGTCGTGTTCCGGAATACACCCGCAAGCGACGCGGGCGTACTCACGATTGCGCAGTCGACGAGAATCGCAGGTGCAACGGGATCCGGGTCGCTGTCGCGGGTGCTTGGTGCACAATGGGATGAGCCTGGCTGGTCGGTCACGCGAGGCGCTGCGCCCACGAGAGAGAGTTCCGCTCGTGCCTTCCGGTCGGGCGTCCGGTTTGCTCAGCTCGAAGTAGCGGTCAATGCGAGCGACTCATCGGCGGTCACGAGTGCCGTCGGACAGTTGCAGGAGTTGCTCAATGACGTCCTCGGTTCTGCTCCATTGTCGGCTCGCCTCGACGTTCTCGGCAAGACGGGGGCGTTCGGCACCCCTTCGGATCGCTCCGAGATCGCGCAGCAGCTGAAGCTGATGCTCGACGATGAAGCCTGGTTCGACCTCGGTGTCTGGGCAGGCTCTGCACAACTTGCGGCGAAGAGCGGGCAGGATCTGTTCTTCGCCGCCGATGGCGTTGCGATGACTCAACTGACACAACTGTCAACCAGAAAGTTCGAACCCGCAGAGCTGTGGAGTTCTGTCTCGGAACCCGTTCGGGCGCTCGCTGCAGGTGAATGGCGTGCGAGTGGCGATCGCGAGGCACTTTTGGAAGCGATCCGGCAAATCCTGAACGCTGCCGCCGGCTGACCGCTGAGCTGTGAGGCTCAGCGTTTCCGGAAACTCAGCGTCTCCAGATCGCCATCGTCGAATGTGACGACGAGCTGCAGCCGCCTCGTGAGCGTCGCATTGACTGACCACGGCTCCTCCGACGGTTCACCGTTGTCCGACATGACGGTGAGGCGCAGGCCCGCTGGTGTTGGTGACACGCGGCCCGTCAGCTCGACCGGCGCGTCTTCAACCTGGCCGGTGCTTCGCATCGTCGTCCTCGTCGTGTACCGCAGCTTGAACTGCGAATTCTGATGGATCTCGATCGTGCCGCCGACGAGCAGCTCGGTCGACACGCTATCATCGTGCACGAGGGCTGGCAGCGGATCGGATTTGTGCTGCGTCAGAACGTAGCTTCCGACGAGTCGGCGGACGGGGATGCTTCGTGCGTGCGCATCCGCGCCGCGGGCCGCCGGTGTGGCGAATGCGACCTGCGCAACGCTGGCCACGGAGTTGTGCAACGCCGACTGTGGGATTGCAAGCGGCATCAGGCCGAACAGTAGACCGCGAGTGTTGCAGAAGGCGAGGCGGCGCATTTTGGCTTCCGTGGAATGACGGTGACGAGTTACAGGTACTCGTCAGACGGCACCGCCATTCGGAATTCCCGCTGCGCGCCTAGCTTCGCACCGTCGCCAACCCGGTGCCCGTGCGGATGGCAGCATCCCAGTCGGCCACGAACCACCACCAGTTCGTCATCACCCCACTCCCGCGCGGGATCGTGTTTCCCAACCCCGGCATGTTCTGCATCCAGTACACATACCACTGCGCCTCGACGCGCTGCCCGAACTCCGCAGCGCCTGGCCACGGGTACGAGAGCTGCCCCCAGGTGTCGCGGCTCACGTTTTTCTTCACCCCAGTGCCGTCCGGACGCCAATCCTCGATGTCCGACATCGTCGGCGTCACATTCAGATAGTCGTAGTTCGTGATCGTGTTCGGCGGCATGTGTGTCCACCCGGACCGGCCCCTGATGAAGTTCCGGGAATTGTCCTGACCAACGAACGATCTCCAGAACAGGTCCGTATTGCCTTCGAACGCCTGATTCGCGTGCGCGAACTGCGCCTCGAGCTGGTGGCCGACATTGTGAATCGCCTCGGCTTGCGATCGCCGGAAGTTGATCCCATAAACGACGTAGGTGTGCCCGAGTAACGGCAGGTCACCCGCGAAACGATCGCTGTTGGAAACGTCGCCGGTCGTCGGGCTCGACATGTTGGATTCCCAGAGATACCGCGCGTCTGCCAGGTTGTGAATCGCCGGATCGTACGAGGGAGTGCCGGCGTCGAAGCTGCCGGTTGCGACCCACACCTGTTTCACGCCGCGGTTCCGGATCAGCGTGTCGAGTCCAAGCTCGGCGAAGACCCTGAACCAGTCCGGCAGCCGCGTGTTCGCCACCACGCCCGGGCGCGTGCTCGGCGGCAGCAATTCGTAGACGTTGATGTGCTCGACGACGCGGAACCCGAGCGATGGCACGGCTGCTGGGTTGGCGTAGCCTCGGAAACGACTCCCCTGCTCGAGCGCCATCTTCTTGCGCCGGTAGATGTCGAGGATGTTGTTCTCGATCGCAGTCAGCGAGAGGCGGTTCAGCGTGTAGAAGTCCGGACTCTTCGCGACATCGAGGTTGATGCCATCGGCAGTAGGAATGTACGACACAAGGACAACGGGGACCTCCCACCGCGCTCCGGCAATCGGCGTCGCGAGAAAGGAATCGATCGGGACCCTGATCCGTGTCGCGACTTCGAAAGGCGCCGAGGCGGTGATCGAGCCCGACGCCGCGAGGACGGTGGCGCGCCCCGATTTGCGGGTCCGCATTGCACCGCTCTGATCGATCGACGCGACCGCAGTATCCGAGGTTGTCCACGCGATCGGTGCGCTGGGGACCGAAAACCCGTTCCGGTCCTTCGCCGAGGCCGTCGCGAAGACCGTCACGCCGATCGCCTTGATCAGCGTCGGAACGGCGCCTGAGGCGATCGTGACCGAGGCCACCTCCTGCTGCACACGCAGCACGACGCTACTCGACACGGAACCCAGATTGACCGTGATCGTCGCTTCGCCGTTACCTCTGGCTGAAACGAGGCCTTCTGCAGAGACGGTCAATACCGCCGCGTTCGACGACCTCCAGATTGCGGTCGGAAGCGCACTCCTCGCTCCGCTTGCGTCGATCGCGACACCCGTCACTCTCATCGTATCATTGATCGCCGTCAGCAAAGTGACCGGTGCCGTGAGTTCGATGGAGCGGTACTCGATGGGCTTGATACCCGTTGGCTTGCTGTCGTCGCCACCACAGGAGGCGGCACTGAGGATGATGATCAGTGCGGCGACGATTCTGGTGCATCGCATCAGAAGCATTGATGAAGGGTGGGAGTCTGGCTCGATTCGTGATTCACTCGCGCGAGTCGCGCACCGGTCGTGCGGGATGACTGGTGTCTGACCGGTCTGAGACGTGACGCTGTCGCTCGTACGGACGGCCGGCGCTCCCCGATTTCTGGTTCCGATGTTGGGTCTGGCCGGCTCGCTGAGCCCGCGCGCCTCTGCCCTTGGGCGCGTTCGCGCGTCGCTGTCACCGGACTCGTCGAAGGGTCGCGGTGGTGGTCCCCACCCGGCGCCCGCGTGCCTGCCCTGCGGACTGGCGGTCTCGTCGCCGTACCGGAGCTTCAACTACAGTTGAGGTGCATCCCCGCGACTTCTCGTCTCTGAACTCCGAATCACGATGCTGCGCGGAACGCCCCAGACTCCCCGACCCAGAACCCGCCGCCGAGTCCTGCACTGCATTGCGCTCCTGGCCGTCGCGCCGAGCCTGTCGATCGCACAACCAACGCCTGCGCGCACGCTCACCCTCCCCGCCCCCCTCCCCACCTGGGACTCCGCCCTCCCCCTCGGCAACGGCCTCCTCGGTGGCCTCCTCTGGGGCGCCGACCACACCATCAACCTCTCCCTCGACCGCGCCGACCTCTGGGATCTCCGCCCCGCCGCGCCATTCGGCCAACCGGGCCACCGCTACGCTGACATCATCCGCCTCGTCCGCGAAGCGAAAGCCGACTCCCTCCGCATCCGGTTCGACGATCCCTACGACAACGTCGCCCATCCGACCAAACTCCCCGGCGGCCGGATCGTCTTCGAGCTGGCGGCAAACGGCAACGCGAAACAGTTTGCGCTGAACCTGCGCACCGCTGAAGCGACCGTGACCACCACCTCCGGCCAGCTGCAAGGCTTCTTCAGCGCCACCGACACCGCCGCGCTCTTCCGTGTCCCGAACCTCGATCGCGTCACCATCGTACGCCCCACCTCGCTCACGACACTCGGCTACGACGACGCAACGTGGGGCGACGACAGCAGCAAGACGACGGGAAACAGAGAGCAGTGGATGATACAGCGCGCCGCCGGTGCGTTCACCTACGTCGTCGCCATCGGCACGCGTCGTGAACCTGCCGCAACACTCGTTGCCATCACGATCGCCACGTCGGCCGACGGTACCGATCCGCTGCGCATTGCACGAACGCGGCTCCGCCACGCGATGCAGCAAGGCTACGCACCCACGCTGCAGCGCCATCGCGCCTGGTGGCAGCACTACTGGGCGTCGACGTCGTCGGTGTCGGTCCCTGACACGGCGATGCAGTCACACCTCGACTTCGTGCAGTATCTCTACGCCGCCGGCGCGCGCAACGGCGCACCACCGATTCCGCTGCAGGGCGTCTGGACCGCCGACGGTGGAACGCTGCCGCCGTGGAAGGGCGATCTGCACAATGATCTCAACACGCAGATGACCTATCTCGCCGCGCACGCGGCCGGCGCCGATGATGCGATGCGTGGATGGCTGGAGTACAACTGGAAGTTGCTCCCGTCATACCGT
>JANNVN010000022.1:0-18586 GCA_031414435.1 Gemmatimonadaceae bacterium | reverse complement strand
CTGCTGGATGTACCGATCGATTCGCGCGATTCGATCTCATGGCGGTCGCGTATCCGCAGCCTCGACGTCAAGGTCGATCAGACGCTGTACCTCTCCGAGAACAACTCGATCGAGTTCGGCGCGCAGTACGTCGATCAGGAGTTTCGCCCTGGCACGGTGACGCCGCGTGGCTCCGAAGCCACGATCAAGCGGCGCGAAGTCCCCCCGCGCTTCGGTGTTGCACCGGCGGCGTACGTCGGCCAGGATCTCAAGTTCGGACCCCGCTTCGCGTTGCGATACGGGCTTCGCTACAGCGGCTTCATCCGACAGGGCAGCGCCACGATCTATCGGTACCGTGATGATGCGCCGGTGGTCTACAATGCCACGCTCGCACGCTACGAACCTGGCGTCCTGCGCGACAGCCTGCTCTATCGCCGCGGCCAACGCGTAGCGTCATTCGGTGGCTGGGAGCCGCGCATCTCCGGACGGATGATGGTCGGCGATGCGTCGAGCGTGAAGGCCAGCTACTCCCGCACGCAGCAGTTCCTCTCGCTCGCGTCGAAGACCAACTCGGTGAGTCCGCTCGATGTCTGGGAACCGGTCGGGCCGTACGTGAAACCTCTGGTGTCGGACCAGTTCGCGCTCGGGTTCAGCCGCACGACTGCCGATTACGAGCTTTCGGTCGAAACGTACTACAAGGAGTCGGAGAATCTGGTCGACTTCATCGACGGCGCGGATGTGGTCTTGAATCCGCGCATTGAGACGTTGCTGGTACAGGGGAACGGTCGCGCGTATGGCATGGAGCTCCTCGCACGACGCAGCACCGGCACGGTGACGGGATGGGTGAGCTATACCCTTGGCCGCGCTGAACAACGCTTCCCCGTCCCTGCGCGCGCGGGCGCTGCTTTAGGCGGCGGTATCAACGGAGGGCGCTACTATCCCGGTCCTTTCGACAAGACACACAACCTCTCTGTGGTCGCCATCCGGCCGCTGGGCAGGAAATGGACGCTCGGTTCCACGTTCTCGCTGGCCAGTGGCTTGCCGGCGACCTTCCCCGTCGCGCGCTATCAGATCGATGGTCTGCTGGTGACTGAGTATGGCGCGAGAAATTCATCGCGCCTGCCACTCTATCATCGCCTCGATCTGAGCGCGACGCGAAAGTTCACGCGTGGGGAACTGCAGCTCGGCGTGCTCAACGCCTACAACCGCTTCAACGCGCAAGCACTTCGCTTCAGGCAGCAGCTGGCCAATCCGCTGGTTGCCGAGGCGGTGCAGACCTCAATCTTCGGCGTCGTGCCAAGTCTCACGTATGCCTTCCACTTCTGAGTGGTGATCGCCATGCGACGGATCTTTCTGACCCTGCTGTGCCTCTCTTCTGCCGCCTGCGAGCGGATCGTGAGCGTTTCGGTTCCGGACAGCCCGCCGCGACTGGTGGTGGAGGCACGGCTCGAGCGCGTGCGCAGTGCTGTCAGTGGCACGCAGCGCATTCGGCTCACCACCACCGACCGGTACTTCACCACGGCGCCGCCGCCCCCGGTGCGCGGGGCGGTGGTTCGTGTCGTCGATGATTCAGGTCGGGTGGTTCCGTTCACGGAACTGGCTGCCGAGCCGGGGACCTACCAGACCACCTTCTTTGTCATCACCGTGGGTCGCAGTTACACGCTCCGGATCACGTACGACGGCCAGGAATACGTCTCAACCGAAACGGCGTCGCCGGCGGTGGAGATCGATTCTCTCTGGTTCGTTGATCGCATCGCGAAGATCAGCCCACAAGCAGGCTTACGCGCCACGATCGGGCTTCGCGATCCTCCCGGAGTGAAGAATTTCTATCTCTGGGACCAGTTCGTCGACGGTCGTCGCATCGTCCGACCGGATTCCGTGGGCTACTTCCGCGTTGTGGCGTCGGATGAGTTCAGTGACGGCACCCGCATCCGCCGACTGCAGCCATATGACGGCGTCATTGTCAGCCGTGGGCAGCAAGTCAAAGTGCGCCAGGTCTCGATTTCCGAGCAGGCCTACCGGTTCTACACGGCGCTGTCGGAGCAGGGTCTGAACGACGGCTCACCGTTCGGTGTGGCCCCTTCGAGCCTGCGAGGCAATGTGGCAAACCTGACGATGCCATCGAACCATGGCCTCGGCTACTTTATCGTGGCCGAGGTCACCGAGGTGGAGGCGCAAGTACCATGACGCCATGCGGTCCCGGCTGCTACCTTTCTCCGCGCTACCCATGGTGCAGCTCGGGTCAGGCTGTCTCGTCTGCTCGACGCCTTGCTCGTGCTGCGCCGGCTGGCTTCCCGATGTGAGACGCACTTGTCGGAGACAGGCATGGAACTGCAGACGACCTTCGCCCGCGCCGCGCTGGCAACCCTGGCGATCCTGACCACCACCTGTAGCGGCCAGCGCGCCTCCGACGACTCCGCCGCCGCCGCCCAGCAGGCCGTCGCAGCGATGGCGGTCGCGGCAGGCCCCGGGGGCGCGGCCGGCGACGTGTCCTTCCTGATCGACGGCAGTGCCACGTATCCGATCTCGCGATACATCTACGGCGGCAACGTCGTGAACGAGGCGAGCTCCTACGGGAATGCCCGCATGCCAGCCGAGTTCACGTTCAACCGACTGGGCGGCAATCGCGCGACGGCCTACAACTGGGAGAACAACTACAGCAACGCCGGTCACGACTTCAAGTACTGGAACACCGGAGACGAGGAGGCGGGCACCAAGAGTGGTGGCACCGTCCGTCGCCACGCCGCTCCGAGTTTTGAGCGTGGGCAGGCGTTCATGGCCACCGTGCCGATGAGCGGATATGTCTCCGCCAATGCATGTGCATGTGACGTCGGCATTGGTAGTGCCGATCGCGCCAAGCGTCTGGCAACACACTTTCGCGTCAGCAGCGCCAGAAAGGGCAGTGCGTTGGCTGCGTCACCGAATACGTCTGATGCCTTCGTCTATCAGGACGAATTCGTCCACTGGTTCGAGTCGACGTTCCCGGGCCGCTCCACGCATCCGACGGCGCCGGTGTTCTTCTCGCTCGACAACGAGCCCGATCTCTGGCATGTGACGCACAAGGAGATCTACAGCGATCTCAATGACAACCCGAAGACGCCGTGGATCCAGACCTACGCAGGTTTTGCGGACACGTCGGCCGTGTATGCGAGCGCCATCAAGAGTGTGCTGCCCAACGCGCTCGTGTTCGGACCTGCCACGGCGACGTATACCGGAATCACGCTGCTTGGCCGGTACCCCACCCCTGACCCGGTCTTCGGGACGCAGAACTTCATTGACGTGTATCTCGATCGTATGCGCGCCGCCGAAGCGAAGGCCGGTCGCCGCCTGCTCGATGTGCTGGATGTGCACTTCTATTCGGAGAGTGGGACGAACGCCGGCACGATTTCCAATGATTACGCGGCGCAGGATGCCGCGATGATCGAGAAGCGCGTGCAGGCACCCCGCTCGCTCTGGGATCCGGCGTACAACGATGGCAGCTGGGTCACGAATGTGACGAAAGGCCCGGTCCGACTCCTGCCGCGGCTGCGGGAGCAGATTGCGGCACACTATCCGGGCACGAAGCTGGCAATCACCGAGTACTACTATGGCCGCGGTGGTGATATCTCGGGCGGCGTGGCACAGGCCGACGCCCTCGGTGTGTTCGGCCGCGAAGGTGTGTTCGCCGCCTCGCTCTGGCCGTTGGCTGGTATCTGGGCCGAGCCATTCAAGGGTGATGGCAACAAGGCCTACGCCTACATCTTCGGTGCGCTTCGCAGCTTTCGGAACTACGACGGCGCCGGCGGTGCATTCGGGGACATCGGTTTGAAAGCCACCACGACGGATGTCGCCGTGAGCTCGGTATACGCCAGCCGGAACGCCGCCGGGAACGTGGTGATGGTCGCCATCAACAAGACCACGACGCCGAAGGTCGCCTCGATCACGCTGCGCAATGTCGCCAGCGCGACCGGCGCGCGCACGTACGTGATGTCGGCTGCGTCCGCGACGCCGGTGCGTCAGGCCGATGTCGCCGTCACGGCTGGCGCGCTGTCCTATACCATGCCCGCGATGAGCGTCACCACGCTGGTGGTGCTCCCGTAACCACCGGCGCGGTCGGCGGGAGGTGGCAAAGGGCGCTCCGGCTCTTCGCAGCGCCTCTTGTCAGTGGTATGGCTCTTGCTTTCAGCCTTCGTGGGCTTTCTCGCGTGATCGACGTGGATGACGCGGCGCCACTGGTGTGTACATGTTTGCCACGGTTCCCGTCGTCCACGACACTGTCCCAAGCCTCCGCTTCCGAGGCCGCGAAAAAGGCATCGCCGGTCTGAGCCGGTGATGCAGAGTCACGTGGCTTTGGCAGGCGACACATTGGTCGCGCGCCAGCGGCTGGGCTGCCCGATGCGAGACACACTCATCGGAGACTGGCATGGGCACGCAGAGGAACTACATCGGCTCCGCGCTCGCGGCGCTGGCCATATTGACCGCAGGGTGCGCCGACCAGCGCAGTCTCACTTCGGCCGAGCCGCAGCTCGCGGTGGCCACTCTCCGGGGGACCACCATCGCACCCGCGACGACCACCGTCGCGGCCGGCGCAACGGTCCAGTTGGTGGCGACGGCCCGCGACCGGCGGGGCCGCGTGATCACTGGCGCCACGTTCGTCTGGGCGAGCGCCAACCCTGCGATTGCCACCGTATCGTCAACCGGTCTGGTGTCCGCCGTCGCCGCCGGCAGCGTTGCGATCACGGCGAACCGGAGCGGCGCAGTCGGCACCGCGCAAGTCACCGTGACGGGAACCGCGCCGCCGCCGCCACCGCCCGCTACCGGTGACGTGACTTTCCTGATTGACGGCAGCAGCACCTTCCCGATTTCGCGCTTCATCTACGGCGCGAACGTCGTGAACGAATCGTCGTCGTACGGCAACGCGACCATGCCCGCCGAGTTCACGTTCAACCGGTTGGGCGGTAATCGGGCCACTGCGTACAACTGGGAGAACAACTACAGCAACGCCGGGCACGACTACTTCTACTGGAATACGGCGGATGGCCTGGTCGGGACAGCCGCCGGTGGGACCGTGCGTCGGCACGCTGATCCGACCTTCGCGCGAGGGCAGGCGTTCATGGCCACCGTGCCAATGAGCGGTTACGTCTCCGCCGATGCCTGCAACTGCAATGTGGGCATCACGAGTGCGGATCGCGCGAGTCGCCTGGCGACGCGATTCCGGGTCAGCCGTGCCACGAAAGGCAGCCCGTTCACGCTGACCCCGAACGCGTCCGACGCCGTCGTCTATCAGGACGAATTCGTCAACTGGATCGAGACGACATATCCGGGACGCGCCACGCACCCCACGGCACCCGTCTTCTTCTCGCTCGACAACGAACCCGATCTCTGGCACGCGACACACAAAGAGATCTTCAGCGATCTGAATGACAACCCGGCGACGCCGTGGCTCCAGACGTACACCGGGTTCACGGACACCTCGGTCGTGTACGCGAAAGCGATCAAGGCCGTCTCGCCGAACGCGATGGTCTTCGGTCCCGCGACCGCGACCTATACCGGTATCACGGTGCTCGGCCGGTACCCGACACCTGATCCGGTCTACGGGACGCAGAACTTCACCGACGTGTACCTCGACCGCATGCGTGCCGCGAGCGCGTCCGCCGGACGTCGCCTGCTGGACGTGTACGACATCCACTT
Organism: Gemmatimonadaceae bacterium; assembly: GCA_031414435.1. Classification (GTDB taxonomy): domain Bacteria; phylum Gemmatimonadota; class Gemmatimonadetes; order Gemmatimonadales; family Gemmatimonadaceae; genus JACMLX01. The sequence continues at coordinate 12,937 of JANNVN010000022.1, read as the reverse complement.
CTATCCGGAATCAGGCACCAACGCCGGCACGATCTCCAACGACTACGCGACGCAGGATGCCGCGATGATCGAGAAGCGCGTGCAGGCCCCGCGGTCACTCTGGGATCCGTCGTACAACGACGGCAGCTGGGTGACGAATGTTACCGGTGGACCGATCCGCCTGCTGCCACGACTCCGCGAGCAGATCGCCGCGCACTATCCCGGTACGAAGCTCGCCATCACGGAGTACTACTACGGCCGCGGTGGTGACATCTCCGGCGGCATCGCACAGGCGGACGTCTTCGGCATCTTCGGCCGTGAGGGCGTCTTTGCCGCCTCACTCTGGCCGTTCGCGGGCGTGTGGGCCGCGCCATACAACGGCGACGGCAACAAGGCGTATGCGTACATCTTCGGTGCGCTGCGCATGTACCGGAACTACGATGGTGCCGGCGGGGCCTTCGGTGATGTCGGCCTGCTCGCGACGACAACGGATAACGCCGTGAGTTCCGTCTACGCCAGCCGGAATGCCGCTGGCAACGTCGTGCTGATCGCCCTCAACAAGACCAGTGCGCCCAAGGTGGCGGCGATCACGCTGCGCAACGTGTCCGGGGCGACAGCGGCGCGCACCTACCTGATGTCCGCCGCGTCCGCGACGCCGACGCGTCAGGCCGACGTGCCGGTCGCGAACGGCGCGCTCTCGTATACCATGCCAGCGATGAGCGTGACAACGCTGGTCCTGACCCCGTAACGACAGGCGCGGTCGGCAGGGTTCGACAAGGGGCGCGGCGGATCTCCGCCGCGCCCCTTGTCACTGCTCCGGATCTGCCGACGGCCATCAGGTCAGAGCAGGCTCTCGCGCCAGAGCGCACCGCGATGGAAGTTTGTGGGGCAGGCTACCGCCCACATTTTCCACGGACCGCTCTCGATGCGCCTCGCTCGTCTCTCTCGCGCCAGCTTCGCCTTCTTCACGCTCGCGGGGCTGTGCGTGACGTCCACCGCGTCGGCGCAACGGGCCGGCAGCGGTCCCGGCCGTGCGGCAGCGACCACCGCTTACGATCCGGCGCTGTACACGTCCCCCACGGCGACCAGCAGCGCCATGAAGTCGCTCCGGTGGCGCAATGTCGGACCGATGCGTGGCGGTCGGGCCAACGCCGTCGTCGGCGATCCGGCCAAGCCGTTCACGTTTCTGGTTGGCGCCGTCAACGGTGGGATCTGGCGCACGGCCAACGCGGGACAGACCTGGTCCAACATCACCGACGGCAAGACCGATATCTCCTCGGTCGGTGCGCTCGCCATTGCACCGTCCGATGCCAACGTGATTTATGTCGGCACCGGCGAATCGCAGATGCGCGAGGACCTCACCTTCGGCACCGGCATGTACCGCTCCACCGACGCCGGTGCCACCTGGCAGCGCATCGGGCTCGGCGACTCACACCAGATCGCCGACATCATCGTCGACCCGCGGGATCCCGATCATGTCACGGTCGCGGCGATGGGTCATGCGTTCGGGCCGAATGCCGAACGTGGCGTCTTTCGCACGCGTGACGGCGGCAAGACGTGGAAGAAGATCCTGTTCATCAATGACTCGACTGGTGCGAACGATCTGACGATCGACCCATCGAATCCGCGGATCATGTACGCCTCGATGTACAAGTTCCAGCGCACCCCCTGGTCGATGGTGTCCGGCGGCGGGCGCAGCGGCATCTGGAAGACGGTCGATGGCGGCGACACGTGGACCGAACTCACCTTCCGCCCGGGCATTCCCTCCACGCCACTCGGCAAGATCGGCATCGATGTCTCGCCGGCCAATCCGCGCCGGATCTACGCCAGCATCGAGGCGCCAGATTCGGCCGGGGGCATCTTCCGGTCAGACGACGCTGGCGACACGTGGGAGCGGATGAACACCGACGCGCGCTTCTGGGTGCGCTCGTGGTACTACTCGCAGGTCACGGCCGATCCGCTGAACGAGAACACCGTCTACGTGATGAATCTCACCGTCTATCGATCGATCGACGGCGGCAAGTCGTTCTCGCCCGTGCGTGTGCCGCATGGCGACACGCATGCGATGTGGATCGATCCGAAAGACTCCAAGCGGATGATCAACTCGAATGACGGCGGCGGAACCATCAGCCTTGACGGTGGCGCCACCTGGTCGAGCGTCTACAACCAACCAACGGCCCAGTTCTACCACGTCACGACCGACAATTCATTCCCGTACCGCATCTACGGCGGACAACAGGATAATTCGGCCATCTCGATCGCCAGTCGTTCTGACGACGGTGAGATCGGTGAGCGTGATTACTACAGCGTGGCCGGCTGCGAGAACGCCACGATCTCCGTCGACCCGCGCAACCCGCTCGTCACGTACGGCGGCTGCTACATGGGCGCCTTGTCGCGCTACGACCATGGGCGTCGGCAGGAGCGCGATATTTCGGTGGCCATGCGCAACTACGACGGGTGGGGCGCAGGCGACGTCCCGGAGCGGTTCCAGTGGACGTTTCCGGTGCTGATCTCGCCGCACGATCCGCAGACCCTCTACGTGACGTCACAGTATGTGTGGCGGTCGCGGACCGAGGGAGCGAGCTGGGAGAAGATCTCCCCTGATCTCACGGTGCACGATGCGAGCACACTGAAGCGGACCGGTGGCCCGATCCACGGTGAGATGACGGGCGCCGAGTGGTATGCCACGATCTATGCATTCGCCGAGTCGCCGAAGACCAAGGGCGTGCTGTGGGCCGGTTCGGATGACGGGTTGATCCATGTGTCGCGCAACGGCGGCACATCGTGGGAGAACGTGACGCCGCCGGGATACGGCAAGTTCACGCGCACGGCACACATCGATCCGTCGCCGCATGATCCGGCGGTGGTCTACGTCGCAGCCAATCGGTATCAGCAGGATGACTTCGCGCCCTACCTCTGGAAGAGTGCGGACTACGGCAAGACGTGGACGAAGATCGTGACCGGCATTCCGTCGAACGGGTACACCCGCGTGGTGCGCGAGGACCCGGTGCGGAGGGGCATGCTTTACGCTGGAACGGAACTCGGTGTCTGGGTGAGCATGGATGACGGTGCGGCATGGCAACCGTTGCAGCTCAACCTGCCGCGCGTGAGCGTGCGCGATCTCAAGGTGCATGGCAACGATCTCGTTGCAGCGACGCACGGTCGGGCATTCTGGGTGATCGATGACCTGTCGCCGCTGCGCGAGCTGACCGACGCGGTTCGCGCGAAGCCGGTGCATCTCTTCCAGCCGGCCACTGCCATGCTGTGGGACGGGTCTGGGTGGCGTAACGGGGGCGAGGCTGGCGAGAATCCGCCGCCAGGGGCGTTGATCGACTACTGGCTCAAGGACACACCGGCCGCCGGCAAGGCGGTGACCGTGCAGTTCCTCGACGGCAAGGGTACGCTGATCCGGTCGTTCACGGCGGAGAACAAGGCGGACTCTGTCGTCGCCAGCGCCGATTCCATCGCGGCGAAGAAGGTGGTCGTCGACAGTGTCTCGTATTACGCTGCCGACTCCATCCCTCGCATTCGCCCCGGCAGCAATCGATTCTTCTGGAACCTGCGCTACGCGAACATCCGACGGCTCAAAAGCACGGTGATCGATGAAGGCCATACGCGCGGTCCGCGTGTGCCGCCTGGTACGTACACCGTGCGCCTCATCGTCGGTACCGATTCGAGCAGCCGGCAGTTCGCGGTGGTGGCTGATCCGCGTGCGACTGCCACGACCGCCGACCTGACGGCGCAGTTCGAGGCCGGCCAGCGTGTCCGTGCCCGCATCAACGAGATCGTCGAGCGGGTTGAGCGTCTCGAAGACTTGCAGGCGCAACTCGATGCGCGTGTGCAGCAGACCAAGGATCAGGCGTATGCGAAACAGGTGGCCGATGCGGCGAAGGCTGCCCGCACGAAACTCGAAGTCGTTCGGGATCAGCTGTACGAGATCGGGTGTCACGTCGATCAGTGTACGCTCGATATGCCGGTCCGACTCTATAACTGGTTCATCACGCTCAACGCGCAGGTGCAGCAGGGCGCGTACGCTCCAACGCAGCAGCATGGCGAGATCTACACCGACCTCGCCGGCAAGCTCTCCACGCAGCTGCAGGCGATGGACCGCATCGAACAGGACGACCTGCGGAAGTTCAATGAGTTGCTGCAGGGACTCGGGATTCCAAGTGTCTTCGTGAAGCCGAAGCCGCCGATCAGCTGAACCCTCCGGATGGCGGGGGAACCGGGGGCCGCGTGACGGATACGTCGCGCGACCCCCGGCCATCCTTGCGGCCTTGCTCACCCCACCCCAGCCGATATCCATGCAGCAAAACTCTCTCTTCCTCCTTCGTATTTCGCTCGGCGGCCTGATGGTGTACTGGGGCATCGACAAGCTGATGAACGTCAAGCATGGCCTGACGGTGGCGGAGAAGTTCTACGGTGGCATGTCGGTGGCGACGACGGTGATGCAGGCATTCGGTGTCTTGCAGATTGTGCTTGGTGCGTTGGTCACCGTCGGCCTGTTTCGACGGTTTGCGTACCCGGCGCTCTTGCTGGTCACCGGGACGACCCTGATTGCGGTCTGGAAGTCGATCGTCGATCCGTTCAAGCTGGTGCTCGATGGCGGGAACCTGATGTTCTATCCGTCGCTGATCATTTTTGCCGGCGCGCTTGTGCTGCTGGCGTTCCGCGCTGAGGATCGGATGGTGCTGGACGACCGCAGGGCGTAGCGGCGTAGGGGCGGCTGGCGGGGGGGGCACCATTCGCGTGTGCGCCATGTCATCATTCCGCGTATGCAACTCCCCCGGCTCGTCCCGTTACTCGCGTACGCCGGCCTCCTGCAGGCGCAGGCGCCGATCACTCCGCCGCTCCCCGAGGCGGTCACCCGCGCCCTCGCCGTCCGGATCGCGTCGGTGACGCCGAAGGTCGTGGCCTGGCGTCGCGACCTGCATGCACATCCTGAACTCAGTGGCTTCGAGACGCGCACGGCTGGTATCGTCGCGGCGCATCTCACGTCACTCGGCATGGAAGTGCGCACGAACGTCGATGGCGCACTCGGCGTGATCGGTATCCTGCGCGGCGGTCGGCCGGGTCCGGCCGTCGCACTGCGCGCCGACATGGATGCGCTGCCGGTGACCGAGCTGACGGGTTTGCCCTTCGCGTCGAAAGTGACGACGCAGTCCAACGGTCAGACGGTCGGTGTGATGCATGCCTGCGGGCACGACGCGCATGTCGCAGTGTTGATGGGCGTGGCCGAGGCGCTGGCCGGAATGAAGGCACAGCTCCCGGGAACCGTGACGTTTCTCTTTCAGCCGAACGAAGAGAGCGAGGGCGGCGCGCAGCGGATGCTCAACGCCGGGGCGTTCGACAATCCCAAAGTTGAAGCGGTGTATGGCCTGCATACCTGGCCTGGGCCGACCGGTACCGTTGCGACCCGGAGTGGTGGCATGATGGCCAGCGTCGACAGCTGGCGGGTGCTGGTGCGCGGCAAGCAGGCGCACGGGGCACAACCGTGGCGCAGCGTGGATCCGATCGTGATCGGAGCGCAGATCATCAACGACCTGCAGACGATCGTCAGTCGCAGTGTTGATCTCACGGCCGGACCGGCCGTCGTCACTGTCGGCGTGTTCAACGCGGGCGTACGCGAGAACATCATTCCCGACAGCGCCGTGATGGTGGGGACGTACCGCACATTCAACACCGCCACACGCGAGATCGTGCGGAAGCAGATCCGCGCGATTGCCACCAACGTCGCCACGGCCGGCGGGGCAACCGTGGAGGTCTCGCTGGCGGATGACGGGTTCCCGCCAACGGTGAATGACCCTCGCTGGTTTGGACGCTCCACCGCCGTACTGCGTCGTACACTCGGCGATGCGAACGTGCTCGAGAGTCGACCGGCGATGCCCGGCGAAGACTTTTCCGCGCTTCTGCAGCGCGCGCCGGGATTGTTCATCTTTCTCGGCGTGACACCGAAGGGTGCTGATCCACTGACCGCGCCAGCGAACCACTCACCGCTGTTCGTGGTCGACGAAGCGGCGTTCCCCACCGGCATGACGGCGCTGGCATCGCTGGCGCTCGACGTGCTGTTCCATGGCGTGCCGAAACTCGCCGCCGCACCGTGAGTGACGCATGAGGATCAGCTCCGTCATCGCCTGCGCTGTGACTCTGCTGGTGGGGTGTCGCGCGATGGCGCCGCGTGCCTCAGCGGTCGTACAACCTGCCGCCGCATATCAGGAACCGCATCGGCCCCGGTACCACTTCACGCCCCCCGCGAAGTGGATGAACGACCCGAACGGCATGGTCTACCACGAGGGCGAGTACCATCTGTTCTATCAATACTATCCCGATGGAACGGTCTGGGGGCCGATGCACTGGGGACACGCCGTCAGCAAGGATCTCGTGCGCTGGGAACAGCTGCCGATCGCGCTCTATCCTGACTCGCTTGGGCTGATCTTCTCCGGCAGCGCCGTCGTCGACTGGAAGAACACCAGCGGATTCGGCGTCGGTGGTGAGCCGCCGCTGGTCGCCATGTATACGTATCACGACATGGTGAAGGAGAAGGCCGGTGCGGCGGTCTTTCAGACGCAGGCGATCGCCTACAGCAATGATCGCGGTCGGACATGGACGAAGTATGCGGGTAACCCCGTCGTGCCCAACCCGGGACTGAAGGACATGCGCGATCCGAAGGTCATCTGGCACCAGGCGTCGCAACGTTGGATCATGGTGCTGGCGGCCGGTGATCGGGTGCGACTCTTCGCCTCGTACAATCTGCGCGACTGGCAATCGGTGAGTGAGTTCGGCGCCAGCGTTGGCGCGCACGGCGGCGTGTGGGAATGTCCCGATCTCTTCCCGATCAAGCTGGAGGGGACGAGCGAGACGAAGTGGGTGTTGCTCGTCAGCATCAATCCAGGCGGGCCGAATGGCGGTTCGGCCACGCAGTACTTCGTTGGCGATTTCGATGGGTCGCGGTTCACCATCGATCCATCATTCGCGCCGTCCATCGGCTCGGCGGGCAAGGAGCCGTCGCGGGGGGTGTGGGTCGACTACGGCCGCGACAACTACGCTGGCGTCACCTGGGCGGATGTGCCCGCGGAAGACGGCCGTCGACTGTTCCTCGGCTGGATGAGTAACTGGGACTATGCACGCGATGTGCCCACTGAGGCCTGGCGAAGTGCGATGACGATCCCTCGTGCGCTCACGCTCCATCGCACCGCCAACGGCCCGCGGCTGTTCTCCTCGCCGGTGAAGGAACTGCGCGCGCTCCGCACCGAGACAGCGGCCACGTCGTCGCAGCGAGTGAGCGGCGAGATGCTGTTGCGCATGCCGCAAGGGACGACCGCCGCCTCAGCGGAAGTCGACCTCGAGTTCGTGGTCGCACCGGGCAGCACCAGCGATGTCGCACTCGAACTCACGAACGCCGCTGGTGACCGGTATCTGGTGGGCTACGATGCGGGTTCGAAGCAGTTCTACAGCGACCGTACGGCCACGCCACGCGCATTCTCTCCGACCTTCGCCACCGCCGTTCATCGCGCGCCGCGGGTTTCCACCGATTCGATCGTGCGCATGCAGGTCTATCTCGACCGCGCCTCGATCGAGATGTTCGGGGATGGCGGTGCAACCGCGATCACCGACATCGTGTTTCCGTCGCAGGACTTCTCGACACTTCGCCTGATCGTGCGCGGTGCACCTGTGAAGCTCCAGTACGCCAACGTCTCTGGCCTGCGTTCCATCTGGTGATCGGAATATGAGCCGACTGAAGATCGCAGGCTTCACCCTGGCATCGTCGTTGCGGATCGGTTGCCGGGTGTCCGCCCAAGCCACGATGCCATTCCCCTCGAACTGGATCGGTCGCTGGTCGGGAACGCTGACGACGCTGACGCCGCCGGATTCAGTGAGAAACCGGATTCCCATCTCGCTCGGGATTGCGCGGGAGGCCACTGGCTCCGGTTACACCTGGCGGACGATCTTCAATGCCGATACGGTGCGCGGGCTGCGCCCCTGTCGCCTCATCGTGGAGGACGCCGCGAAGGGCCACTACGCCACCGATGAGAGTAACGGGGTGCTCCTCGATGGCACCTACATTGGCGGCGTACTCACCAGCGTCTTTCGTGTCGAGACGCGCGTGCTCGAGAGTCGGTACTCGCTGCGTGGAAATACCCTCGTCCGTGAACTCACCTGATGGGACGCGGCGCCCACACGCACGGTGAAGGGCAGTGGAGCGAATGCAGAAGGCGGTGCCGAGATTACCTCGTACCGCGTGCGGGGGATGCAGCGCGCGGTGATGGGTGCGCGCCATGACCGCGCGATGACCGCGCGATGACCGCGCGGCGGACGTAGACTCAGCCGAGCCTCGCCCGGAGTTCCACCAGCCGATCTCTGGCTACGCGTACCCGAACTCCCGACTGCAGCACGACGGTCGGATCGGTGGCGGCCGTCGCATCAAGCGTCACGATCGCCGTTGCGCGCACCAGCGCCGACCGATGCACGCGCAGGAATCCCGCGTTTCCGAGCCTGCTTTCGATTCGGTGCATCCGCTCGCGCAGCATCCAGGCGCGCGCAGTGGTGTGCAGCCACAGATAGTAGCCATCGGCCTGCACCCACTCGATGTCACGAATCGGAAGGAGATGAACGGTACCGCGCTCGGGCACCAACAGGCGGTCGCCAGCGTCTGGATCCAGTCGCGACCGTTTGACCCGCTCGACGGCGTCGGAGAGGCGTGACCGCCGGACCGGCTTGAGCACGAAGTCCACCACATCGGCTGCATACGCTTCCACCGCAAAGTGCGGATGTGCGCTCACGAACACGACGCGGACACCGGGCGACACCTCGCGCAGCGCGCGTGCGACCGCCAGCCCATCAGTACCCGGCATCGAGACATCAGAGAAGCATGCCGCCGGACGAAGGGAGGCGCAGGCCTCGATCGCTGCCGCACCGGAGCGGGCCACCGCCACCACGTCACACCCGAGCCGTCGCAACTCGGCCGCCAGTGACTCGGCCGCCACCGGTTCATCGTCCGCCACCACCACGCGCAGTCGCGCGGTGGATGTCGACGCGGCAAGCGTCATGATGGCGTCACCGGAATGATCAACTCGGTGCGTGAACCGCCGTCGCGCGTCGTCAGCGTCACGCTCGCCCGGCCGCCATAGAGCAAGGCGAGCCGTCGCTCCACTGTCGAGAGACCCAACCCAAGCCCACCAAACGGCGACGGCGAGTCTTCGTGTGTCGCGCAGCCCTCATCGTCTGGCCCATCCGCGTCGACGACGAGATGCAACGCGCCCGGGTTCCGCGCAACCGAGAGCGTCAGCTTCCCCGGCTCCACGCGACGCGCGATGCCATGCCGGATCGCATTCTCCACCAACGGCTGCCACACCAGCGCAGGCAGTCGAGTGGTCCGCGCGGCGGGATCGAGCATCCAGCTGACCCGCAATCGATCGCCAAGTCGCGCCTGTTCGATCGACAGGTATCGCTCGACGATCTCCCGTTCTGCGTCGAACGGGACGGCGTCACCCGACTCGGCCAGCGAGAAACGCAGCAGTTCGCCGAGATCTGCCGCCACTTCGGCGGCGCGCTCTCCGTCGTTGCGCCGTGCCAGCCCCGCCACGGTGTTCAGCGTGTTCAACAGAAAGTGCGGCTGCAACCGGGTGCGCAGTGTTTCAAGCTCCGCGCTGACCACAGATGCGGTCAGCAGCGCCTCGCGATTCGTCGCAAGCTCCTGTTGACGACGCGCGCTGGTCCAGCTCCCAACCAGCGAGATCAGACAGAGCGTCAGCGCGTGTGTCGGGAGCAGCGCCAACGTCAACTCGATACACGAGATGAACGCGGAGTACGGTGACGGGGGCCGCAGGATGCGATAGATCAGATTCGCATTCACGATCGTCGACACCAGCGCCACGACCGCCAGTCCGCCCAACGCCCCGGCCTGCGAATCGGCGAGGGACCAGCGCCGCGCGATCGGGCGTGCGCAGAGCAGCCACACGAGCATCGACCCCAGCTGCCAGTTGAACGCGATCTGCGCGCCGGGAATCAGCTTCAGCCGCTCGAACGCCTGATCGAGCGGCACGAACCCAAGCAGGCAGCAGACCACCACCGTCGCGGTCAGCCAACGCAGCGGCGGTGATGCATGGCCCGGCGTCGCACCGGCTGCGCCGGTCAGCCGCGTTTTCGTGCGCGTGGCCTCGCGCGTGCCTGGCGCCATCAGTCGTGCCGCCTCATTTGAGCAGCTGCATCTCGAATGCGGGTCCGTTTCGCATCCGTACGACGCGGTACGGTGCCGTTTTCGTCACGTTCGCGATCATTACGCTGCGATCGGCGCGCAATTCGATCTTCCAGGTGTCGAACACGCCCGCGGGTACCGTGGTCGACTCCGTCCCCACGACGCGAAGGCGTTGCTGCGACACCGTCCCTTTGCCGCTGGACAGCACAGGGAAGGAGAAGTCGAGGCTGTCACGCCACCGTACCGCTGCCAGCAACGGCGCGACGGCGTTGTCGTCGATGACGCCAGTCAGCGCCACCGTGTCGATTGACAGCGATCCGGACGGCCCGCTGGACGGCGTCATTGCGGTGCCCTGCACGCGACCGTTCTGCCAGTCGAGCGAAATCTTCATCGGGCGGCCCATCATGACGCCTTCCTGCCGCAACGATCGCTCATGCAAGTCGGCGTCGAAGCGAACGATACTTCCCTGCGAGACCATCGAATCGATCGTGATGGCGTCACCCACCTGCCAGCCCTTGCTGTCGCGCGCGACGGAAAGGCGCTGCCAGCCTTTGGTCTTGCCCTGCAGGATCACCGCGAAGGAATCAGTACCGACACGGAGACGCGACGGGTCGATGGCATCACGCAGCGTGGACTGCGCTGCGAGTGGTGCGCCGACCAAGGCCGCAAGAAGTGTGGCCGGGAGCATGCGGTGAGGAATCAGCTGCATGATGTTGCGTACGCGAGAGCGCATGATCGGATTCAGTGGCAGAGGAAGGTGGCCGCCAGCGTGACGTGCCTTTGGGAGGCTACGCCAGCGGGGCGCCGTCTGTTCTGCAGTTGCATCGAATCACCGTGCGGCTGCAACGAGTCGCATGTCATGGAGCCGACCAGTCTTACGGCCCGGCTGGGCGCTCCTCGCCTCAGGAGGCGTTCAGACGCGGCATCGAGAGCGGTAATCTCGTCGCGCGGTACCCGCCGACGGTCGCCAATGCGGCGAAGCGCCTGTCTCGCGTGGTGAACGGTTGACTCGGCCGGGCCACTCGGGGCCCGCGCCGCCTGAGCGCACCAGCCGGACGATGGTCGCGGCGGGTGGGCTCAGGCGCAATTCGGCGACTACGGGAACGTCAGCCCAGTTGCCGATGCGGTCGGCGTCAGTGCCGATGTCGTCGATCCGCGACCGAACTGGCCGCTGGTGTTGCGTCCCCAGCAGAGCAGCGAGCGGCGCGAGAAGACGATCACGTTGTCCTCACCCGTCACTGCGCCGAACGTCACGGCGCAGGTGAAGCCAAGGCCACCGGTCACTCTGTTGAACCGCGCCGATGCGTTTGCCGCCGTTGGCGTCAGTTGCGATGCGGTGAAGCCGTCGCCGATCTGCCCGTCGCCATTCAACCCCCAGCAGACCGACACCGATTCAGACGTGATGCCGCAGGAGTGATTGTCGCCGAGTGATACTTGTGAGAGTGGCAGCGGCGACTGCACGACGACCGGTGTCGTACTCGATGTCGTGCTCGCATTGCCCAGCTGCCCGACCGCATTGGCGCCCCAGCACCGGACAACACCCGTTGCACCGGTGGCACAGGAGTGTGCGTCACCGCCTCCGGCGAGCGCCGCGAAGCGCTCGTTACCAAGCACCGCGACAGGCAGCGTGCGATCGGTGGTGGTGCCGTCACCGAGTTGTCCTTGCGCGTTGTCACCCCAGCACCAGGCAGCGCCGGAGAGATCGAGTCCGCAGGTATGATTGCGGCCAGCAGCCAACGTGGCAAAGACGCGACCACCACCAACCGGCGCCGCGCTCAGTGCCGTCGTGGTGGTACCGTTGCCCAGCTGACCGTCGCCGTTCGCGCCCCAGCAGAACGCGGTGCCATCGATCGCCAGCGCGCAGCTGTGAGCGCCACCTGAGGTGACGAGCTGGTACGGGCCACCGGGGCCTGGCGTCGGCGACAGGCGATTCACTCCAGCGCCATCACCCAACTGCCCCTGCGTCCCCTCGCCCCAGCAGCGAACGATGCCATTCGGTTCGCGGCCGCACACATGACGTGCACCGGCGCTGAGGCTGGAGAAGCTCGTGGCCACTTCCGACGGCAGCAGTGACGGCGTCGTGCTACCGTTGCCAAGCTGCCCGAATGTATTCTCGCCCCAGCAGAAGGTGCCCTGGTCGGCGATGCCACAGGTGAAGCCATCGCCTGCGCTCACGCGTTCGGTGCCCGGCAACGGTGGGCAATCGACCGTGAGATCCAGTACAGTGGTGTCGCTCGGTTGCACCGTACCCGCGCGGGTTGGCGGCACCGGACACCCGCTCGGCAGCTGGCTGACGTCGAGCAGCGCCGTGCCCGCAGGCAGCGACAACACGTATGACCCGTTGGATGCCGTCAACGTGGTGGCGCCGGTGGTCTCGTCGGTCACACGAACACCCGCCAGCAGACCGCGAAACGGTGAACGCACCACACCGCGGATCACGCCATCGGGAATCGGAGCCGGTGGCGGTGCGGGATTGGTCCAGCCTGAGAACCAGGGGATCACGCCTGAGCTCGTGAGAATCGGAGTCACGGCCCCGACGAACGTCCCGCCCATGAAGAACGCCCCTGACGGCGGCGTCGCGGCGACGGCCAGCGCAAGTGTGGAGTTGCTGACCGGACGCAGGTCTGGCAGAATCAGATCGTTCTCGCTGACGAGGAGACCGTTCGCGCCGGCCAGCACCACGTTGTTGTCCGTTGCCGATTGCAACAGTGCCGCTTCGGTGGTGTTGCACGATGACGGAATCAGGCCTTCGCCAAGCGATGT
>JANNVN010000021.1:0-35259 GCA_031414435.1 Gemmatimonadaceae bacterium | reverse complement strand
CGCTGGTGTGCCGACGCTCAACATCGGGTTCGGCGGCGAGGATGATGGCGGCATCTACCATTCGATCTACGATTCGTTCGCATGGTACACACGATTCAGCGATACGTCGTTCGTGTACGGCAAGGCACTCGCCCAGGTGGCCGGCATGATGGTGATGCGCGTGGCCAACGCGGATCTGCTGCCGGCGGAGTTCGGAAGCCTGTCGGCGACGGCGCAGCGGTATCTCGGCGAGGTGACGACGTTGCGCGAGACGACTGCGAAGGAGATCGAGGAACTCAATCGCCGGCTGGCCGAAGGGGCGTACACGATCACGAACGATCCCCGGCGACCGTTGCAGGCGCCGACGGCGCAATCCCCGGCGCCGCACCTCAATTTTGCACCCGTGCAGAACGCCACCGATTCGCTGGCTCGCGTGGCCGAGCGATACGAGAAGGCGTACGGCGGCCTGCAGGGGAGCGCCGCCAGTGCCGCCGCGCTGGCACAGGTGAATGCGCTGCTCCGGCAGAGTGATCAGGTCATGCTGATTCCGGAGGGGCTGCCAAAGCGACCGTGGTATCAGCATTCGCTGTATGCGCCGGGCTACTACACGGGGTATGGCGTGAAGACGATGCCCCCGCTGCGCGAGGCGATCGAGCAGCGGGAGTGGAAGCTGGCGGAAGAACAGATCACCAAGCTTGCCGCCGCGTTGCTGCGCGAGAGTGACCTGATTGCGAAGGCGACGCGGATGCTGGAGCAGGCGACGGGGGCGAAGCCGGTGCCGTGATCGGCCAGTTGATCTGGCGTTGCTTCGCGGGATCGACGGTCAGTATCACGGGTAGCATCGGACTTCCTTCTGCCTTCTCCACCGTTCACCATGTTTATCGAACACCTCGCCATCTGGACGCGCGACATCGACCGCTGTGTGGCCTTCTACGTGACGTACTTCGGTGCCACCGCCGGCGAGCGATATCGTAACGTCGCCAAAGGCTTCGAGTCCCGATTCCTTTCGTTCGACGGCGGCGCGCGATTCGAGGTCATGTCGACCACCACGCTGGCCCCGGTCGCAATCGAGCCGGGTGCGCAACGGATGGGGCTGACACACTTCGCGATCGCGGTCGGGTCCGACGGGGCGGTGGACGCTTTGACCGAGCGGCTGAGGGGCGACGGTTATCCGATTCTGGATGGGCCGCGGCGCACGGGGGATGGATACTACGAGAGCGTGACACTGGACCCTGACGGCAACCGTATTGAGATCACTGCGTAGAGTGAGCGCTACGGCTCTGACCGCGGTGCGCGGGCACGTGCGTCAGTGCCCGAAGACGCGTGCCAACGGGAAGGCGGTGTACTTTTCGATCGACGAGATTCCACCAGCCATCCTGGATTCCCAGAGGTGAAAACAGTGCATTCGTACCGAGTGATCCCGCTGGCGCTCGCCGCCGCGATGCTTGCCCCGTTCACATCCGCCGATGCGCAGCAGACGGCCCGCGCGCGTTCCGACGCCGCTCTCACGGATTCGATGGCCGTGAGCACGGAGTGGCTTGCCGCGCACCTGAAGGATCCGAATGTCGTGGTCGTTGAAGTGACCATGAACGACAGCGCCCGCACGGAACGCATTCCCGGATCACGTGCGGTGATGTATCGCCGGCTGACCGTGAGCCGCGATGGCATCAGCACTGAGTTGCCCTCGGTCGACTCCCTCAAGACGCTGTTCGAAGGCCTTGGCATCTCGGACAACAAGCGTGTGGTGGTGTACGCGCACGAAGCGCCGATGGCGACCCGGATGCTGATGACGCTCGATTACCTCGGGCACAGCAAGGTGTCGTATCTCGACGGCGGTTTCCCGAAGTGGGCGGCCGAGCGGCGCCCCGCCGGCGAGTCTGATCCACCGGTGACCAAGGGAACGTTCACACCGCGTCCGCGCGCGGGCATGGTGGTGACCGCCGACTGGATCACTGCCAACATCAGCAAGCCTGGTCTCGCACTGATCGATACACGCACCGACGGCGAGTACAACGGCACGGGGAATCGCAGCGGCATGCCGAGCGCTGGTCATCTGGCGGGCGCACGGCAACTCGAGTGGCAGTCACTGTTCCAGACCGAGAACCCGCTGCTGCTGAAGGATCGCGCCGAACTGCGCCGCATGTTCGCCGACCGCACGAAAGACGGTGACGCCGTGGTGACGTATTGCTGGGTGGGATACCGCGCGAGCGCGACCTACTTCGCGGCGCGCCTGCTGGGCCTCGACGCAAAGTTCTACGACGGGTCGTATCAGGATTGGCAGATGCGCAAGTTGCCGACCACCGCGGGCACGACACCGTAGCGGCCTGCGCCACCACACTCAGCGCCGGGTTTCGACCCGAAGTGTGGTGGTGCCCCAGAAGGAAGAATCGGTCGGCGGCTCGTCGTCCTCCTCATCGACTTCGCGTGTGGCTGGAGCGAGGAGCGATGCCAGCTTGAGTTGCGCTCCGGCGAACTGGCCTTTCGACGCGAAGACCTTCAACCAATCCGTCGCGGACGAGACGGCGGGTCCCCGCCAGTCTGGAATACGCAGCCGCTTTGGCGCGCCGGCATACGCGAAGGCCGTCGCGCCAGCAGGAATCCAGTCCTCGAACATCACCGAGCAGCCATACGAATCGGTGAGATTGACGAGTGCCACGTAGAGTCTGACGGCCGCGGTGTTGCGCAAGCGGAACTGGACCCAGGGCGGCTCCGCACCGCTGTATTTCAGCGCAACGGCGCCGTCGGTGGCAAGATGCGCTGGCCGATCAACCGGAATGCCAGCTTCCTTGGCTGCTGCTGGCACCAGTTCGATCGTGACGGCGCCATTCAGTGTCGAAGCAAGTGGGGTCCGGTCGCGAGTTCCGAACCAGGTCCCGAGATGTGTACAGGCGTCAACAAATGCATTCGCTGATGCCGTCATCGCCCTGGCCGCCTGATCCCTGGCTGCCGCGTCGGCAGTGGCGTCAACCGCATGGACCTTGAACGCCAGATTCTGCATCGGCATGCCGGCGACGTCGAGAATCGTGGCGCTGCCGTTCGCAACGCGGACCGTCACGGTCGGCACGGCCGGACCCGCACTCTCGACGACGGCATACCATACCGCGCTCCGGCCGAGCGCCTCGCGCAGCGTCACCACGGCGATGGCGTCGTCACCGTCGACGATGACGTGGAGCGGCAGTGACGAGAGCCGTGTGATCGTGCCGATGTACGACTTCGCCGAATCGAGCGGCGCGGCACTGGCCGCAAGCCGCAGCGAAGCGCGATCCTCCAGCACCTGATCGACCGTCGCCTGCCCGATGGGTTGTGCGGCTGCACCGCCGGCGTCAAATGCGCCGCGCTCGTAGATCGCGATCTCGGTCAGCTGACCCGCGGACGGTGTCGGCATGCCGTCGACTGCACCCATCGACAGCCACCAGACGCCTTTCGCGTCGGCCGTGATCGTGAGGTCGCGACGGCCGGCGTGCCCCGCGAGGAAGAGCGTCGAACCACTGGCACTGCCAGTCACCGAGAGGTTCGGCAGCTGATCCTCAGCGCGATCCCGCACCTTGGTCCGGATGGCGGTGACGAGATCGGTGTAGGTCGCCGATGGTCCGAGCGCCTTCACGGCCTCCTCGAACGCGAGCGTGAAGGCGCCGCGGCGCGGTGTCGGATGCTTGGGGAATTCCTTCGCCGTCTCGTCGTGCTGACAGGCGGCAATGGCAATGTGACTCGGTTCAGGCGGGCCCGAGTCGGCGATACGCGCGGGATCGTACATCTCGCGCGCCAGCTCGAGATAGTCGGCCAGTGTTCGCGCCCGGCCTTTCGTCGCTGCGGTCATGCGGGCAACACCGGCGCGTGAGTCTTCGTCGTCGTCGTCGATGTTGCGCGTCACGCCGCCGGAGTGACACGAGTCGAAGAGTGTCACGACCTGCGCGCCGCTTTTCGCAACGTCGTGGATCAGGGCGCTCATCTCCTTGTCAGCCAGATCGAACGTTTCGCCGACGCGCGCATCGACTGGCAGAATCGTCTGGTTCCTGCCACTTGGCTCGAGGAGCAACCACTCGGGCGGACACTTCTCCTCAGAGCCGTGGCCGCAGAAATAGAAGAGCGCCACGTCGTCAGCGGTGGCCCTGGCGAGATGCGTCCGGAATCCATCGATGATCGCTGCGCGTGTGGCCTCCGCATCGCGCAGCACCTTCATCTCCAGCGTGTCGGCAGGAATCCGCGCACGGAGGAGCGCCTCGACGGCGGTAATGTCCGCGACGCAGCCGTGCAGCGCGCCCACCGCTGTGTATTCGTTGATGCCCACGAGGAGGGCGTGAATCCGGGGCATCGTCAGGAGGTCAACAGGTTGGCGATGTGATGCATCATGGCTGCAGCCACTTGGTCAGCAGTTCGGTGGTCTTGGGATACTGGAAGAAGCCCGTGTGCGGCACACCATCGCCTGCACCGAACACCACCTCGCCGGCGATCGGGAAGTAGCCCGATCCATTGGCGGCATAGACGCCGTCGGTCGGCACGACCAGATCGTTCCGGGCACCCTTGAAGACCCTGTCCATCAGCTTGTCGGCTGCCAGCTGCATCAGACTGGTCTGCGTCGGCGAGAAGTTCGAGGTGAGTGCGAAGTACTGTGTGTCACTCGCTCGCTCACCGCTGTTCAGCCAGGTGCCGAATTCGCCATCCGGCTGCATCGAATGCAATCCCTTGAGGCCGGTCCAGAGGCCGGTGGCCACCAGCTTGACGCCGGTGAGCACGAACCCGAGCGCGTCGGTGACGCCGTTGGTCGGAATCGCGTTCAGCAGATTCGTGACCGTGTCGAGGTACTCGCCGATGAATGCCTCATCCGCGAGCCGGGTGCCGGCGTTCGGCGCACCGACGAACACCACGCGTCCAACGCGTACCGAGCGTGTGCCGAGTGTGAGTGCGTCCTGCTTCTCCGAGAGGACTCGGCTCACCAGCCCGCCGCGAGAGTGGCAGATGATGTCGACATCCAGCGACGTGCCATCCGGCATCGCCTCGAGCAGTGTCTCGATGTTCTGCCGCGGCGTGTGTGTGAGGGTCGGATGATCATATGCAAAGACCCGACCTTCGTATTGAGCGTGCATTGCTTCCACGAACGCGCGCGGCAGGCCACCGAAAGCGGTGTGCGAGCGACTGTTGGTGCCATGGATCATCAGCAGTGCGCGGCCGCCACTGAGGTGCTTCCACGTGTCGGCGTCGATCGACGGCACAGTGTCCGTCGTGTAGTCGTCAGGCGAGAACCGGCGCACTCGATAGGGCGTCTTCTCGAGTTCGAGGCGTTCGCCGTACTTCGCGGCCAGGTGTCCGATCACCGCCTTGCCCACGGGGAAGGCGTAGACGTTGATCAGCTTTTGCGCGATGGCGCTGACAATGCCGCGCTCGCCGTCAACGGTGGTCGGTGTGGTCTGAAAGGTGAACGTCCGCGTGCGCAGGGTGGGCACCGAGCCGTCGCGGGTGGCCGGTGCTTCATCGAGCGGTGGCGCAAAGTGCCACGAGATCATGCCCGAGGCGTCACGCGTCATTGCGACCTGCGCGAAGCCCTCCCCCGGGTCGGGCACCTGCAGCTCGACCGTCGGTGCGCCATCTGCGCTCCGTGTCCCTTCCCCCGTGGCAACAGCATCGGTGAGGACGAGCGACTGCTGCACGGTCATGCCGGCGTCGGCGAGTGCTGCGGCGAAGGCCTCGGTTGGCGCGAGAGCCGCCGTTGCATCACTGGTACTGGCGCCGATTGCACGAACGGTCCCCGTCAGGCCGCGCGCCGTCAGGGTCGCGCCGGCCACGTCCACGCCGCGTCCGTCGGCAGGCACCTCGATCTTGCGCCGGATCCGGATCGGCCGCGTGACCGAACACCAGTCCTCGGTGGACAGGGGCGGGATTTCTTCAGCGCTGCGCGCCGCCTGCTCGAGCCGCGTAAGCCACGACAGGTCCACCTGGCTCACCGATGCAAAGAGCTTGAACGTTTCGACGGCGTCGTCGCCATCCCACTTCATGGCCACGCGTTTCTCGATCCCGTGTTCGAAGGTGCCCTTGGCCGTGACTTCGTTGGCGCGGCCCTTGCCAATCTGTCCGACTTTTCCTCGCGGGTCGAAGGCGAACAGGTTGACGAACACCGACTCGTCGAGCGAGTTGGTGATGCGGAACGCGATACGCTCACCGGAATCGAAGGCTGGCATGCCGGCCCCCTCCTCGTGCTCGGCTGGGCGCCATTTGCCATCGGCACCGAGTCGCAGGATTTCGAGGGTGACCGCGCCGCGCATCCGGCTCTTCGGGTCTTGATTGTCGAGTGCCAGCGCCGATTCGATGGTCCCTGAGGGCGCCGTCACTGCCCGCGCGCCCGGAGCAATCGCGCCCTCGGATGTCTCGGACACGATGCGCGCTCGCGAGGTGGTGCTCTTCACCAGCGTGATCTCGACGGTGCCGAGTGGCTCGATGCCGGTCGTGTCCTTGGTCCCGGGCGGGTAGAGTATCCAGGTCGCGCCCTTGGTGGCCCCGTGCAGCGCGCCCGATGCAATCACGACGGTGGTGCTGGCGCGATCCGTCACTTCGGCAAATGGCATCGGCGGGAGTGTGCGCAGCCCGAAGATCTCGCGATCGGCATTCCCTTCGATCTGCGGGTGCTGGTCGCGATGGGCGGCGGTGACGGCGAGTGCCGCACGGCCGAAGACATCGCGCCAGGTGCTGCCCGATTCCGCCTTCTGCATTTCGCTGACGAGAGCAAATGTCAGCGCGCCATGGTGCAGTGATGCATCGCCAACGACGGCACTCTCCTTGGCGATTTCATCATCGCGACAGGCGGAGATGAGTGTGTACGGATCGACGGGTGCGTCGGCGCTGCGCGTGGCGCTCGTCCGACGGGTGGCCATGCCTTCCTGCCGCGTGGTGGCGGCAGGCGCCCAGCGTTCCTTGACGTCGAGCGCTGCACTTCGCGACAGCGTACCTGAGTGGCAGGCGTCGACAATCATCACCGTGAACGGCGACTTGGCGCCAAGTGCCTCGAGGCGTTCTGCGATCTCGTCGTCGAGAATGTCCTCACGCGGGGTGTCGCTCACCATGAAGGTGCTGTCGAACCCACTCGCTTCGGTGTTGTCGTCTCTCGTGGACTGCGAGCCGTGCCCGGCGTAGAAGATGAAGGCGACGTCGTTGGTCTCGGTCAGATCGACGAGCTGGTCGAGTTCCGAGAGTACTGCCGCGCGCCGGGCCTTCTCGTTCAGGAGGAGCGTGACATTCGATTTCTCGAACCCGAACCGGCTTTGCAGCACCTCGGCCATCAAGTTGGCATCGGCGACACAGCCATCGAGGGGCTTGCGGGTGTAGGCGTCGACGCCGATGAGGACGGCGCGGCGCACGCCGACGGAGGGGGGCATCGTCATGCGACTTCCTGCAGTGGTAGTGGAGAAGGACTGGCTCGGCGCGCTACCGCGCGGGAGGCGACTTCTTCGTCGGGGATGCGTCGCCGCGGCCTTTGCCAGTGACTGGTGCCACGCTGTCTTCGCGTCCCTTGCCCGTGATCGGCGCCACGCTGTCTTCGCGGCCTTTCCCTGTCACGGGTGCGACGCTGTCCTCGCGGCCTTTTCCGGTGATCGGTGCCACGCTGTCTTCGCGACCCTTGCCGGTGATCGGTGCGACGCTGTCTTCGCGACCCTTTCCGGTGACAGGTGCGACGCTGTCTTCACGCCCTTTGCCGGTGATCGGTGCCACGCTGTCTTCGCGACCCTTGCCGGTGATCGGTGCGACGCTGTCTTCGCGACCCTTTCCGGTAACCGGTGCGACACTATCTTCGCGGCCTTTGCCCGTCACAGGTGCAACACCATCCTCGCGACCTTTGGACATGCTGTTACCCTCGAAAAGAATTGTCTGGAGGGATGCCCCTCCGGTGGTGACCTACGTGCCGCTGCGGAGTGCGTTGAGGCGTGCCCGATAGCGCGACTCGAGCTGGGTATTGCGCAGCGACTTCGCTGCGAGTGCGCGCAACTCGAGACTTGGCGCAAGATACTGCACGTGCATCAGCTGCCATCGGCTGTCCAGCACCGCCGCGACGTCGATGGCCTGTTGAGACGCGCCTCTCGACTGCAGCAGCTGCGCGAGCGTCAGCCGTTCCGCCGCGAGGGACCCGCCCTCATCCCATTGATCTCCATCGGTGATGCCCGCAGTGGTGATCAGCGCCGTGAAGGCGCTTTCGGCTTTCGCCGAGTCGCCGCGTGCCAGGTGCACGAACGCATCGAGCGACCGCGCGCGAGCCTCGGCATAACTGGAATCCGTTGTGGCGGCGCGACGGTGCAGCTCTGTCGCGGCGGCGGCGGCAATCGCTGCCGACCCGGTCCGCGCCTGAAGCAAAGCAAGCTCCCAGAGTCGACGTGCGTACGGGATCGAGGCGTATGTCGCCCCGTACTGCGCCGAGTCACCGCGGGCCACGGCGCGACCGCGCTCCAGCAAGTCCGGGAAGAACGCGCCATTCAGGAGAAAGAGCGACGTGCCGCTGCCCCATCGTGTGGCGAAGGCATCGATCGCAACGGCCGCCTGCTGCGGCTGATTGCGTGCGAGATGCAGCGCCTGCAGCCCCATCATGGCGGCGAATCGCCGTCCGTCGGCGGCGTCGGTGGCGGCAGTGTCGATCGCCAGCAACGCGCTGAAGGCGTTGTCAGCGCACGCCAGCTGCAGTCCGCCACCAGCCAGCGACTTAGCTGCCGAGAGCAGGGCGAGCGGTACCCGCGTCGCATGCGCCTGCCAGTCGACGTTTGCCGCGCCACGCCGGGCACACTGTTCGAGAATCTCCAATGGCTGACGCAGTGTCGAGTCGGGATTGGCGGCGCTGAAGCGCGCCAGCAGCTGTGCCGCCGCGACGGTGTCACCGCGAAGCAACCGCATCTCGATCGGATGGAGCAGGAGAGTCGCCGCCGCCGTATCGAGCTGACGGGCCTGTGTGAACGCGCGGTCCGCCAACGAATCGGGGTCGCCGGACAGCGGCAGCAGGTGCGTATACACCTCGCCGAGCTGCATCCACGCCACGGTCATGTCGGGATCGGCCAGCAGTGCGGCGTTGAGGTGCGCCGCGGCGGAGTCGGCGCGGCCCTTCACATACTCGTCGAAGCCAAGGGCCAGATGGTAGTACCGCGGCGGCAGTGGCTGCGCGAGCGCGACTGCAACCAGTGTCGAGGCTTCGCCGCCACGGTGCTTCCACATTGCCGCCTGCGCGCCGCGAAGTGCGGCAAATGCGAACGAGGAGTCGAGTGCGATGGCCCGACGATAGTGATCGAGCGCCTTTGTCATCTGCGCGCGTCGGAAGCTCGACTCGCCCAGCAGGAACTGCGCGACGGCGCCGGGGCTGCGACTCTTCCACTCCGCCGACAGCGTGCGGTCGCTGCCGGGAATGAGTCGCGGCAACACAGCGCTCACGGCAGTCAGGCCCTGCCGCCATGGCTCCTTCGCGCTGCCGCTGGCTTCGCCTTTTGCGAGGACCGAATCGCCGTCCACGGCGTGCAAGGTCAGAAAGACCTTGACCGAATCGCCCGTCGACACGAGGCGTCCGGTCAGGAACGTGGCGCAGCGCTTGCCGCGCGCGAGGCGCCGCGCCGCGTCATGCGTGAGCGAGCGGATGTTCGTTCGTGTCTCGGTGTCGAGCAACGACCAGCCGTCGATCCAGCGCAATGGATCGGTACCGTCAAGCGCATTGCCGATGATCGTCGCGACATCCTCGCCGGTCGTGTTCGCACCGCTCGCGACGGGCGGCACGACGAACGGATAGACCATCACACGATTGATGTCGAGTTCACCGTCGCCGACCGCACGGCCACGCCAGATCAGCGTCGCTGTGGCCACGGTCGCCGCGAGCACGCCGCCGGCGATCCACCGGGTGCGCACGCTGGCTCGCGTCGGGGGGCGCACCGCCGCGGTGATTTCACGGAGCGTCCGATCACGCAGCGCGGCCTTGAACGCGGTGGCATCGGCAAACCGATCGACCGGCATCTTCGCCAGCGCCGTCAGCACCGCCTGCTCGAGCTTCACCGGCACCGTGTCGCGAACCGTCCTGATACTCGGTACCGGATCCACGAAATGTCGCGCCATCACGGCGCGCGCGGTCGGTGCCGTGAACGGCGGACCGCCGACCAGCATCTCGTACAAGACACAGGCCAGGCTGTAGATGTCGCTGCGCCCATCGAGTTCCGACTCACCCGCCGCCTGCTCGGGGCTCATGTACTCGGCCGTACCCAACGCAAAGCCTGATTCGGTGAGCTTGCGATTGTCCGTCCGCTCCACCGCTCGCGCGATGCCGAAGTCCGCGAGCTGTGCATGCCCGTGCGAGAGCAGCACGTTGGAGGGTTTCACATCGCGATGCACGAACCCGATGCTGTGCGCATAGATCAGTCCATCGAGGACTTCGCACGCGATCTCGATCGCTTCCTCGACCGGCAGCGCGCCGGTACGGGTGAGGCGTTGCTCGAGGGTCTCGCCGTCGATGAACGGCATGACGTAGAACGGCACACCGTGCTCGATGCCCGAATCGAGGACCGGCACAATGTGTGGATGCTGCAGCTTGGTGGAGATCTGCACTTCACGCGCGAAGCGTTCGGCGCCGAGCTGCATGACCAGTTCAGCCTTCGGTGCCTTGAGCGCGACATGCACGTCGCGGGTCTGGTCCCAGGCGAGATAGACCGTCGCCATGCCGCCCTCGCCGATCTGACGCTCGATCCGATACCGGCCGGCAACCACGCCGGAAAGCGATGCCGAACTCGCCGGCTGCGAATCACCAGGGAGGTTGGGCGTGGGCACGCAGGCAAGGATACTCGGCGGACCGAAGGGGAGCCAGCGTCAAACACGTCCAGTCAGGCGCTATTCTCCATGCATGCCTACACCCCGATCGATCGCCGCCGGCCGCTGCCGCCTGCTCGCCGTCGCCCTCCTTGCGCTCTCGCCGGTCGCCACGGCGCAGTCGGTGCGCCTCTCGTTTCCCGCCAGCACGCATGCCGGCCCGATCACCGGGCGTGCGTTCGTCTTCATCGCGCGCACCGACAAGACCGAGCCGCGGCGACAGTCCGGCTCCTCGCGCGAGAGCGAGCCGTTCTTCGGTGTGGACGTCGCGGCGCTCACGCCGGGCGAACTGGTCACGTTCGACACGTCCGTGCCGGGCTTCCCGGTGCCGTCGCTCGACCGGCTTCCGGCCGGCGACTACTTCGTGCAGGGAATGATCCTGCCCTACACGCAGTTCGCGCGCGCTGACGGACACACTATCTGGGCGCACATGGATGCCGGTGAAGGCCAGCGCTTCAACAGTGCGCCGGGCTCGCTGGTGAGCGAGGTGCAGAAGGTGCGCATCGATCCTTTCGCCAAGACGGTGGTATCGCTGTCGCTGACAAAAGTGCTTCCGCCGGTGACGAAACCGGACGAGACGGCGTGGGTGAAGCGCATCCGCATCACGTCCAGGCTCGCCAGTGCGTTCTGGAATCACCCGATGCCACTCGGCGCCGTGGTACTGCTGCCGAAGGGATATGACGAGAATCCGTCGCGTCGATATCCGGTGGTGTACACCGTCGGGCACTTCAGCGAACGCGCGCCCTTCGGTTTCACCTTCGATGGCTGTGACACGCCCGAGACGGCCGACGCACGCGCCGCGCGACTGGCACGCACGGCGCGCGAACCGGGGTGTGAGTTCCAGAAGGCGTGGACGAGTGGTGCGGTGCCCGAGGTGATCGCCGTATTCGTACAGCATACGACGCCGTTCTACGACGACAGCTACGTCCTCAATTCGGCGAACAACGGCCCGTATGGTGATGCGATCACGCAGGAATTGATTCCGGAGATCGATCGTCGTTTTCGCACGGTGGCCGCGCCATACGCGCGGGTTCTCACCGGCGGCTCGACCGGCGGGTGGGATGTGCTGGCGCTCCAGATTCACTATCCCGATGTGTTTGGCGGCGCGTGGTCACTGTATCCCGACCAGCTCGACTTCCGCAACTATCAGTTCGGCAACATCTACGCCGATTCGAATGCGTTCGTGATGAAGGATGGGTCGTGGCTGCCACGCGAGGTACCGTCGAACCGGAGTGTGGAAGGACTGACCGAGCTGACGGTGCGTGAAGAGAATCAGGCCGAGCTGGTGATCGCGTCGCGCGGGCGTTCGGGTGGACAGTGGGATGGCTGGGCGGCGGCGTGGGCGCCGGTGGGTGCTGATGGCTATCCGCGCTCGCCGTGGGACAAGCGTACGGGCGTGATCGATCGCGCAGTGGCCGATTCGATGCGGGCGCGTGGATACGACCTGCGTGACTACGTGGAGCGGAACTGGAAGACGATCGGCCCGAAGCTCGTGGGCAAGTTGCATGTCGCGGTGGGAGACATGGACAACTACTTCCTCAACCTCGGCGTGTACCGCTTCGAGACGTTTCTCGAGAGCACGAAAGAGCCGGGCAAGGGGCCGTACTTCGCCGGTACGTTCGAATATGGGCGACCGCTCAAGCCGCATGGGTGGCAGCCGTGGAGCAATCAGGAGTTGCTGCGGATGATGAAGCGGCAGATCGATCGGAACGCGATGGTGCCGTAACGGCAGCCAGCATGGCTCGGACCTCTGCGTGACCACGGCCACGCCCTGCAGTCATTGCCATGACCCTTCTCATGAGCACATGACCTGATCATGCCTGAACGCCGTTGGCTCCCCTGGCTCGCCCTGGTCGTCGTGGCACTGCTGATCGTGTCGGGGCTCCGACCGTACGAGCGCTCCACCTGGTGGATGGAAGTGGCTCCGATCATCATCGCGCTGCCGGTGCTGGTCTGGACACGCGCGCGGTTTCCGCTCACATCGCTGCTGTACATCCTGATCGCGGCACACGCCGTGATTCTGCTGGTGGGCGGTGCGTACACGTATGCGCGAGTGCCGATCGGTTTCTGGGTGCAGGAGGTCTTTGATCTCTCGCGCAATCCGTACGACAAGCTGGGGCACTTTGCACAGGGATTCGTGCCGGCGCTGGTGGCGCGCGAGATCTTCGTTCGGTACGGGATCGTTCGACCGGGGCGGTGGCCGGCAGTGCTGTCGGTGGCGTGCGCGCTCAGCGTGAGCCTGATCTATGAGTTGATCGAGTGGGGCGCGGCGGTGGCGCTGGGGCAGGGTGCCGAGGCGTTCCTTGGCACGCAGGGCGATCCGTGGGACACGCAGAGCGACATGGGTATGGCGTTTCTGGGGGCTGTCGTGGCGGTGACGCTGTTGTCGCGGCTGCAAGACAGGCAGGTCGCACGGCTTTCGGCGAAACAGGTGACGCCTTGAATGGGCATCGTGAGCCAGAGGCACGGAAGGCACATCCCGCGCCGCGGTTGTCTTGAGGCGTTGACTCAGTCAACGCGGCACGTCGATGAACACGCGCCGGTCTGGCCCATTGGCATCGACAGGCGGCGCATCCTTGCCCGTCGGCCCGACGCGGGTGAATCTCGTCCAGTACCATGTGACTTTGTCAGCAAGGCGCCGATCTTCCAGCTTCGACGGCACGGGCAGCGCGTTGGCCGTGCGCCCCCAGACGCGCACGCGCTGGCCGATGACCAGCGATGAATCGTCCAGCTGTGACAGGCGCGCACTGACTTTGACGCCCTCACCGCCGAACCACTGAGCGACACCTTCGCCGACGAGGTCGGTCTCGGGCAACTCAACCCAGCCGTCTTTACACGCGTACTCGTCGCTGCCGCGCAGTTGGTAACTCCATTCGTGCGTCAGTGACTGAATGCTCAGGTTCGGGTTGCGATTGACCATCCGCGTCCGGATCGCGAGTTCACGGGTTGGTGACTTGCCTGGACCACTGACCCAGATCTGCGACTCATCATGTAGTGCCATGCCGATCAGGTCACCGAACTTCTCCTTGACCGATGGCGATCGATAGCCGAACGGCTGGCCCTGCACCCACGGCCAGCTGTAGAGCCCCTCAAGATCCGGGCACCCTTTCGTTTTCACGCTGTCGGTCCCGAAGTCCCCCGGCGGCTGGGCATCGCCAGTGACTTCTGGTTCCAACTCGTGCGAGCATCCGAGGAGCGCGGCCCCGATCAGGGCCAGCGTGATCCGCTGGCGCCGCCGCCGAGTCAGCGTCGCACCAGGCGACCGTGGCGGAAGGTGCTGTTTAAAGGCATCCTTTCCGCTGCGGTGCAGCGTAATTCCAGAACCGCCTCCCTCTCGCATCCGGATCTCCGTTCCATGCCCGTTCACCGACAGCTCGTGCTGGCCCTCTGTCTGACGCCCGCCATTCTGTTGGCGCAACCACGCCGGCCACGCGTCGCACCGCAGACATACGTGATCGTGCATGGTGCCTGGGGAGGAGGCTGGGACTGGCGCCGCGTCGACTCAGCGCTCACCCGGCGCGGTCATCACGTGTATCGCGTCACGCTCACCGGCCTTGGTGAACGCACACATCTCGCCAATGCGAACGTCGGTCTTTCGACGCACATCGAGGATGTCGTCAACACGGTGCTGTTCGAACAGCTGAGCAACGTGATCCTCGTCGGACACAGCTACGGGGGTATGGTGATCACTGGTGCCGCAGACCAGATGCCCGAGCGGATCAAGCGCGTCGTGTATGTCGATGCGTTCCTGCCAGACTCGGGCGAAAGCATGGCGACGCTGGCAGGACAGGGATTTACCGCCATGGTGGAATCGAGCACGAAGGATGGTCTGATCATCCCGGCGTGGGTCCGCGCAGACGAACCGCCACCAAAGGACGTGCCGCATCCACTCAAGACGATGACCGACACGCTGGTGCTCACGAATGTGGCAGCGCGTCAGCTGGCGGCACACTACATCCTGACGATGGACAAAGGCGCGACCACCGATGGCTTCTCGCCCTCGGCACAACGGGCCGCCAATCGTGGCTGGCCGGTGGATACGTTGATCACTGATCACACCCCGGAGCGATCGGCGGTGCCGGCGCTGGTGCGGCTGTTGCTCAAATCGCGCAAGTGATACCCAGCTGATCCCGGGCTACGGACGTACCACCTGCATTTCGACGCGCGATGCCTGTGACGCCGTTCGCCACACCCGATGCGTCTGTGCGCGGAAGTCCGACTCACCGGCCTCGAAGATGTTCGCCACCCACGTCTGTGGATTGCGATCGATGATCGGGAACCAGGTGCTCTGGACCTGCACCATGATCCGGTGGCCTTTCAGGAATCGGTAACTCTGCGTGTGCAGGTCGATCGTGATCGGTGTCACCGTGTTCGGCGTCAGCGGTTTCGGTGTCTCGAACGACTCGCGGAAGCGGCTGCGAAAGACGTCGTTGGCGATCATCAGCTGGTAGCCGCGGCGTTTCGGATCGGGGTCGTCGTCTGGAGAGACATCGATCAGCTTGGCCACCCAGTCGGCATCCTGCCCCGTCGTGCTGACGAAGAGCTTCGCCGCGATGTCGCCCGCCACCACCACGTCCTCGGTGAGTGGCTCGCTCACCCAGCGCAGCACGTCGCGGCGATCGTCGAGGAAGCGCTGGTCCTGCAGCAGCCAGGTGTACCACTTCGATCCGGTGGACGCGTAGGTCGCTTCGATCGGGCGCTTGCGGTACGGCACCGGGTTCGCGGGATCGCTGATGAAGCTGTCCGCAGCGGCGGCAGCCGTTGATGACGGTGCGTCGAACGAGAGTCGCCCGTTGTCGTGGAAGTACAGGGCGCGGGTCTGCGCGCCGGGCGCTGGCCAGCTGTCGTAGGCGCGCCATTGATTGCTACCCGCTTCGAAGACGAGCGCCTCCTTCACCGGTGCCGCCCCCTGATCCTTCAGGTGGAACGCGAAGAAGGGGCGCTGCACCTCCTTGCGATAGTACTCGGCGGTGTTCGAACCGAAGTCGATCGCATCCAGTCGGCGCCCGGGCCCGCCGCCCCACGACCCGTGTGTCCAGGGACCGATCACGATCGTATTGCGCTTGAGCGAGTCGTGTTTTTCCAGCGTGCGGTAGATGGTGACTGGACCGTAGAAGTCCTCCTGGTCCCACCAGCCAGCGACGTTGAGCGTTGGCACCGTCACGCGAGTCAGCGAGCGATGCATCGACTGGCGCTGCCAGAAGGCATCGTAGTTCGGATGCTGCGCAAAGTCTCGCCACGATGGCAGCACAGTGTCACGGAGCACGTTCGTCTGGATGTTCTTCAGGGGGCCGACGCGCAGGTACCAGTCGTACGTGTCCTTGGGGTCAAACTTGTATTCGCTGTTCTCGCGGGTGGCCTCGGTCATGTACGCGTATTCGAAGCCGTAACTGAGCCGGAACGCGCCGTTGTGGTGGAAATCATCGCCGAGGAACATGTCGGCGGGCGAGGCCTGCTCACTGACGGCTTTGAGCGCCGGATGCGGATCGAGCATCGCCATCGCGGCGGTCCAACCGTCGTAACTCACGCCAAGCATTCCCACGCGGCCGTTGTGGTTCGGGATGTTCTTCAGCAGCCATTCGATGGTGTCGTAGGCGTCGGTCGTTTCGTCGATCGCCGTCATCGCACTGTCGACGCTGCGGATCGGTCGCTGCATCACGAAGGTGCCGCCGGAGCGATAGCGCCCACGGATATCCTGAAACACGAAGACGTAGCCATCTTCGGCCAGCTCGCGATAGCCGCCGGTGAGCATCCGTGGCGCGGCGTTGCCGACACCGTACGGGGTCCGCTTGAAGAGGAAGGGGACGGGAGCCGCAACGCCGGCGGGGATCAGGATTTCGGTGTGGAGCATGACACCGTCGCGCATCGGAATGTCAGCGGCGCGTGCGGTGTACTGCATCGGGTCGAAGCGCGCCGGTGACTGGGCGCTGACGGCCACTGACATCGCAATGGTGGCGATCGCAACGAAGGCGGTGGACCAGGGACGAGAGCGCATGAAGACACCGGGTCGAAGACGGGATGCAGTGTGGCGGTGCGCAGGACGCCACGTGGAAGAGCTGGGCGCGGGTGCGCGCGCCGGCGCCGGCATCGTCTGGCCTCCGGCATTCTGACATCGTGCAACTGGACGGAACGCTACCGTCGCTTCGCCTGAGACAGCACCACCCCATCCAGCTTCTCCATCGGCTGAATGCCCAGCACGTCCGCCAGCGTCGGTGCCATGTCCACCACCCGCGCCCACGTATCGTACTTGCCGGGCTGGAACGGTGTGCCCCAGAAGATCACCGGCACCCAAGCATCCAGATTCCATGGCGTGCCATGCGTGGCGTAGCGTACCCCGCTGTAGTAGTTGAATTCGTTGAGCGTCGTGACGAACCGCACCGTGCCGCCCGGCTCGAACATCCGCAGCCAGCGCAGGCCGATCAAATCGGTCAGGGTGTCGGCCTTGGCCAGATCCCGGAGCATGTCGACCCGGTGCACGCCTGGCAGTGCCCGAAGCCGGTCGGCAAATGCGCGCGCGACGGAATCAACCGAAACCCTGGCTTTCAGGAATGATGTGGTGTCGCCAACCAGCAGCGCGCCGTCGTTGAGCACGACCTGATTGGTGTCCACGCCACGAGCCGCAAGCTGTACCAGGAGTGAATCGAATGGTGGCGTCAGATCCACTGACCGCGCGCCGGGATTCGGTGTCACGGTGGAGCGCCCATTTGGAAACGGTGACACGCCATGATCACCCGTCAGCGTCAGAATCACCCGCGTCGAATCACGGATCGCGAACAATGAATCGATGAAAGCGCCCAGATAGCGATCCACGCGCAGCACCTGATCGTGCAGTTCCCTGGAGTCAGGGCCGTAGCGATGGCCGATCGCGTCGGTGGTCGAGAGCGAGATGTTGAGCAGGTCGGTCCGCTTCGGGTCGGCGCCGAGCTGCAGTTCCTTGAGGCCGGCCAGCGCGAAGCGGAGCGTGAGTTCATCCATCACGGGAAAATTCGCGAGCGTGCCGGCCGCCAGCGTGGGCTCGTCGGCAATCACATGCGGAAAGACATATTGCTGGCCCAGTGATTCGGCCGGAACGCTGTCCGGCTCCGCATACGCACTGTCGGCGAGCAGCGGCGTCCACGCCCAGCCGGCGTAGTCAGCCGGGTACTGCTTCGCGTTGAAGTCGCGGACCCACTTCGGCAGCGACGTCCCGTAGTACTGGCTCTGCGTGAAGGTCCCGTTGCTGACATACCAGTACACGTCACCCTTCGACTTGCCGATCGGCAGAATCGCTGCGCGATCCTTGCGCGAGACGGAGAGGAACCGCGTCGCCCGGTTGCTTCGCTTCATCCAGTCGAGCAGCGTCGTGCCGCGGAAACGGAAGGGCGATGCACCGGCTTCGGAGGAGCCGATCAACGGGCTGGCCGGGTCGTTCACGCCGGCGGCGTTGGCAGCGATGCCGGTATGCACCGGAAACCGCCCGGACATCGTCGAGGCGTGCCCTGGGGCGGTTTCGGTGTTGGCGTGGTCCTGATAGGCACGGGTGAACTGGGCGCCCGCCGCATCGAACCGGCGCAGCCCTCCGGTGAACTGGGCGCCGAACCGTGAGAAGTAGTCGCCGCGCAGCTGATCGACCGTGATGAAGACGACGAGCGTGGGGCGGCCACCTGGCGCGGTGGGCGCCACCGGCGCGGGGGGCTGGGCGTGAGCGCAGGCCGTGATCGTGGCCAGAAACAGGACCGAGCAGGCGGTCGTAAGGAGTCGGCGTCGCATGAGGGAAAATTACACCGCGGCGCCTCTCTTGGCCGCCCGGTTGCCTCCGTCCGGTCACGGGCGCAGCTTCGATTTGCGCTTTCTCCCCGCCGCCTGCCGAAGTCGATGCCTGAGCAAGACACCCAACGCCCACTGCTGCGCATCGTCGCGCGCACCATTCTCTGGTACCTCGCCACCGCTGGCGCGTGGTGGCTGGTCCGGGAGTATGCACCGACGAACTGGGGTGCCTTGGGCGGGAACGAGATCAGCGGACTGCTGACAGGCGACCGCTCCGCCGCCGCACGTGGCCAGGAATCCGGCCCGGCCCTGCTGCCGACGATGATCGCCATGTTCGCCGCCTTCGCGACCGCGCTTCCCGTCACCTGGATCTACACCTATACCCGCCACAAGAAGGGCTATCAGCAGTCGGTGGTGCAGACGTTCATCATCCTGCCGGTGATCGTGGCGGGGATCGTCGTGCTGGTGAAACACTCGCTGGCGCTTGCCTTCTCGCTCGGTGGCATCGTGACGGCGGTCCGGTTTCGCACCACGCTCGATGACAGCAAGGACGCGGCGAACGTGTTCGTGGTGACTGGCATCGGCCTGGCGGCGGCAGTCGATCCACCGGTGGCCTTCGGGATTTCAGTCGTCTACAATATCCTGACGCTCGGCCTCTGGATGAGCGACTTCGGTCGAGCGCCCGCGCTCGAAGGCCGACAGGCGGGACAGCGGCTCGAGCGCGTGCTGGAAGACGCGAATCGCACCGGGATGTTCGTGGCCAAGCTGGACGACGAAGTGCTGAAGGATCTGGCACCGGCGCAGCTGGAAGCGCTGGCCGATCGTGCCTGGCGGCGGCGCAAGCGCAACGCGCCTGATGCGGCCGACGACGAACGGCCTGACTACACGCACATGCTGCGCGTGCATACCACGGACATCGAAGGCACTCGTACCGCATGTGAACGGATGTTCGATGACATCTTCTCCCGCTGGAAATACATGGGCAAGGCGAAGGGGCTGGACGGAATGCGCATTCTCGAGTACGGCGTGGCGATGGCGGAGGACATCACGCCCGGCATCGTGGCGGACACACTCCGCAGCATGCCGAACGCTGATATCCGCAACGTGGAGATGAAGAAATGATACGCCGGGTGATCGCCATGCTGCTGGCCCTGTGCTCCGCCAGCGCGGCGGAAGGGCAGGGATTGTTCCGTGACACGACGGTGCTCGAGGTCGTGATCGTCACTGACATGAAAGCGGTGCTCCGTGATCGTGACAGCACGAAGTTTCAGCCGCACCCGGCGACGCTGACGTACCGCGACTCGAACGGCGGGTCGAAGACGTTTCCCGTCACATTGCGTGCGCGTGGGCATTTCCGCCGCCAGGCGCGGAACTGCGCCTTCCCGCCGCTCAAGCTCGAATTCGAACGAAAGGATGCGCGCGAGACGCTCTTCCAAGGAAATTCCGACCTCAAGATCACCACCAACTGTCGGCCTGGCACGGCCGAGTTCGAGCAATACGTCCTGGCTGAGTATGCGCTCTATCGTGCCTATCAGCTGGTGAGTCCGAAGTACTTCCGTACGCGGCTGGCGCGCATCACGTATCACGACTCGGCCGCCGGCATGAACGACGTGGTGTCGTGGGCCTTCTTCATCGAGGACGACAAGGAGGTTGCGAAGAAATTCCTGCTCGGCGTGATGGACGCGCAGGGCGCTCTGTTCGACGATCTCGAGCCGACCCAGCTCGCCATCACTTCCTTGTTCGAGTACATGGTGGCGAACACCGACTGGTCCATCTCCGGATTGCACAACGTTTCGCTGATGCGTGATTCAATCGGCGTGATCCACCCGGTCGCATTCGACTTCGACTGGAGCGGCGCGGTCAACGCCCGGTACTCCTTCCCCGATGCGCGACTCGGCATTCGGGCGGTGACAGACCGTCTGTATCGCGGCCCCTGCCTGAGCCTGGCGCAGTGGCAGCCGACGCTGACACGGTTCGCGGCGGCGCGTCCGCAGATCGAAGCGGTCTACGCCTCGCTCGGCGCACTCGAGCCGCGCCGACGGCAGCGGACGCTGGAGTATCTGGCGGAGTTCTATCGCACGATTTCGGATCAGAAAACGGTGAAGGTGGCGCTCATCGAGTCCTGTCAGGCGCGTGGGAATTAGGGTCGCCAGCTGCTGACGACGATGGCGCGAGGGGAGAACCGTCGTGCTCACAGGAATCACGCGGGCCTGACTGCGACATCCAGGAGACCGTTGGCGCCTGCTGCGCCGGCGATCGTGGCGCCTGGCAGCGTTGCGATGCCGCTGGGATCGCGACGGGTCCGCCATTCCGCTTCAGCGCCGCACCGTCGTGTGTGCCGCCCCGGGGCTGCTTTCCGTCGTGACGCTCTCTTTCAGCGTGAACCCGCAGCCATGCCTGGCGCGTACGACGTGCACTATGAGGGGTGTTGGGTTTCCCGAGACTGAGGAGTGCTTCATGCGTCGTCGTGTGGCTCGTACAAGTGCGCTGGTCTGTCTGTCACTCGTGCCGTCGATCGGCAGTGCACAAGCGCTGCTGCCGGCCGCATCGCCGCAGCTGCGCACCACGCTCGACTCGCTGGCCCAGGGATTCGTGGCGTCGAACAGCACGCCGGGCACGGCGATCGCCGTCGTTCGCGGTACTGACACACTCTTGTTCCGCGGCTATGGCTCGGCCAACCTCGAGCTGGCCACACCTGTCAGCACCACGAGCGTCTTCGAAATCGGCTCGGTCACCAAGCAGTTCACCGCCTCGGCGGTGCTGCAACTGGCTGAGCAGGGAAAGCTCGCGCTCACCGATTCGATCGGCCGCTGGGTGCCCAACCTGCCCGCAACGTGGCGGCGGGTGACGATCACGCAGCTGCTCAACCACACCTCCGGGATTCCGAGCTACACCGAGGTTGGGGAATCGTGGGTGAAGCGCTGGGGCGAGGAGATGACAGGGGAGCAGCTGGTGGCGCTCTCGGCGACGAAGCCGCTCGATTTCGCGCCCGGGACTTCGTGGAAGTACAACAACACGGGCTACGTGTTGCTCGGGATGCTGGTCGAGGCGCGAGCTGGTCGGGCCTGGAGCGAGGATTTCGCTGCGCGCTTCTTCGCGCCACTCGGGATGACCCGCACGCTGTACTGCGAACGAAAGCTGGTGGTTCCGCATCGCGCGGCCGGATACTCTCGCGAGGGCAAGGATCGCTGGGCCAATACGGCGTATCTCTCCATGTCGCAGCCGCACGCTGCCGGCGCACTCTGCTCGTCGATCGGCGATCTGTTGACCTGGAATCGAGCGCTCCACGGGGGAAAGATCCTGGCGCCATCGAGCTACACCGCGATGACCACACCGGCGGGATCAGCCGCGCCGAAACAGTACGGCTTCGCAATCGGTCGACAGGAGATGAACGGCCATGTGGTGCTCACGCACGGCGGCGGCATCCCCGGCTTCCTGACGGCGAACTCCTTCGTACCCGACGCACAGCTGTCGGTGACGGTGCTCACGAATGGCGACGCGAACGACCCTGGTGATCTGGCGATGCAGCTCACCCGCGCGGCGCTGGGTGTGCCGTTGCTGTCCAAGCCAAAGCCGGCGGCACTGGTGCCGGTCCCGATGTCGCCGGCGGAACTTAGGCGCTACGCGGGCGTCTACAATCTCGTGCTCGGCTCGCCGCGCCCTTTCACGGTGTTCGAGAAGGACGGAAAGATCTTCGGTCAGCTCGAGGGACAGGGTCCGAACGAAATGGTGCACCTTGGCAATCATACGTTCGGCGCCGATTTTGATCCGACTGTACGGATCGTGTTCACCATGGCTGGCGAGACGGCGACCAAAATGACACTGAATCAACGCGGTCAGGCGTCCGAGGGCCTGCGCAAGCCGTAGCGTGCTCTCGGAATTCCTGATGCGGATCTCGGTTGATGAATTGCGCTGAAGGCGCAGAGGAGTGTTGCATGTCATCGTGCTATCGAAGCGCGCTGGTTGTCGGTGCCGTCCTCTGGGCGACGCCGATGGCGGCACAGTCTGCCGCAGGAGCTCCGCGCGCAATTGTCGGGTGTCCGGCGCCAGTGGATCACGGTACCCACGCTGCAGGAATGGATCATGCTGCGCATGCACGGACCATGGCGCAGGGCGGCGCTGCCGGGGGCAAGCGGGACAGCCTGTCGCCGCGGGCCGATAGCAGCTTCGCCGCGACGCAGGCGCGTGGATTGATCGCGATGGGTGTGGACCAGTACACATCCACCCACAAGTTCGAGGCGCTGCGCGACGGCGGGCGGATCGAACTGCAACGCGACGTGGACGATGCCGCCGGCACCGCGCAGATTCGCGCGCACCTGTGTGGCATCGCGGCCGCATTTGCGAGTGGCGATTTCAGCACCCCCGCGTTCGTGCATATGCAGGCCGTGCCCGGCGCGGCGGTGATGGCGGCGAGACGACACCTGATCTCGTACTCGATGCGCCCCCTGCCCCGGGGGGGCGAGCTCCGCCTCACGACCAGCGACCCCGCGGCCGTCGCCGCGGTGGCTGAGTTCCTGGCGTTTCAGCGGATGGATCACCGGGCGCACTGACGGTCGGGGGCGGCTAATGGAACGGCGGGTCGACACGGATCATTTATTCCAGATCTGAGTCGTTTCCACAAACGCGTTTTCGCCCCGCTGCCGATGTCCCTTCGCCATCTGCGTTCTGTTGCGTCTGTTCTGGTCCTTGGCGCGTGCGGCGGAGATTCCCAGCCGGCTGCCGGCCCAGCCCTGCCACCCGCATCCAGCCAGGTCGCCTCGGTCGTGATTGCGCCGCAGAGTGTGCTGGTCGCCAATGGCGACACGCTGACCTTGGTTGCATCGACCCGTGACATCAGTGGCGCCCCACTGCCAGGTCGGCGCGTCGTCTGGACCAGTGAGGCGCCGGACATCGTCAGCGTCTCCATTACAGGCCGGATAACGGCACTGGCGCCACGGCGCTCGGTACGGATCACGGCCAGCAGCGAGGGAGCGAGCGGAGCCGCAACGGTGACGACGGGCAACTAGCTGGCGGTGGTGCGCGTAATCTGAGGGAATCGGGGCGCAACGGCCGTTGCGGCTCCTGCGTGTTCCCTCAGCCGCGAGTGCCGTTTGATGCGCGCGTTCCCAGCTCTGCTGCCACCGCTCGGTGGCCGCCCGACTCCGCTCCGTCGCTCCGTACTCTGGCGGGCACACGCCGCCGTTGTTGCGGCGTCGATCGTGCTTGCCACCGCCGTTCGCGCGCAGCCCCCTCTCGTGCCGGGTCAGCAGGCGTCCGGGCCCGTGATCAAGAGCACCGGGATGTCAATCAAGGTTGATGATCCAACGTTCGTGATACCGGCCGGACACCAGTTCAAGGCAGTGTTCGAGATCAACGCCGGCGGCGGCGACACTGTTCGGGTGAATGACCAACTTGTCACCGTGGCGCGATATCTGAACTTGCATGCGCGGCATGGCATTCCTGAAGCGCAGGTGAAGGCAGCCGCGGTGTTTCACGGCAGTGGATGGACGGCGCTGCTCACGGATGCGGCGTTCGCGGCGCGCTTTGGTGGCAAACCGAATCCGAGCCGCCGTCTCACGGAAGAGCTGCTGGAGCACGGCGCGCAGCTCGTGCTGTGCGGGCAGACGGCAGGCGCGCGCGGGATTCGTCGCGATGAACTGCTGCCTGGTGTGAAGGTCGCAATCTCGGCGATGAGTGCGATGCAGGTGTTTCAGAGCCAGGGGTTTGCGTTCATCGCGTGGTGAGGCCGATCGTCTACGGTCACGCGCCAGGCGAATCCCCTCCGACGGCGAACATTCTTCCTGTTGCTCAGAGGACCAATGACTGACATCACCGGCAAGCGTCTGGCGGTCGTTCCCTGTGCCAGCTGCGGCACGATGAACCGCGTTGACCTGGCACGGGTGGACGCCGTGGCGAAATGTGGATCGTGCCGTGTCGCGGTGGTGCTCGATGCGCCCCTCACACTCACGGATACGACCTTTGACACCGTCGTGAACGGCAGTGCCGTTCCGGTGATCGTCGACTTCTACGCGGACTGGTGCGGACCGTGCAAGCAGATGGCACCGGTGTTCGCGGAGCTCGCCCGCCGTCAGCGCGGTCAGTCGATCGTGGCCAAGGTTGACACCGATCGCAGCCCCGCCGTCGCATCCCGATTCGGAATTCGCAGCATTCCCACCATTGTGGTGATGCGCCAGGGCGCGGAGGTTGCGCGTCAGGTTGGCGCGGCGCCTATGGCGGCGCTGGAGCAGCTGTTGCGCGCGTGATGGCGCTACGGTTCGGCGTCCAGATGGAACGGTGGGTAGGTGTCATGCAGCAACAGCAGGTACGCTTCCACGCGAATGTTCCAGCGCAGCACGCCGCGTGAGAATCGCTCGAGGCTCTCCGGATACACGCCGGTGAACAGGATCGCAAACCAGGCGATGATGGTCGTGACTGCCCACGCCACGCTCAGGAAGCAGAGCGCGACGAGATGTGGCAGGATGAGAAAGATCCGGAACGCCACCGACGCGCGGTCGCGTGCAGCGTCCTGCGAGTCCATGACCAGATTGGCTGGATAGGGCGCGTCTCCGAACGGCGGATACTCATCGCTGAGCAGCGTCACATAGGCGGTCGCGCGCACACGCCAGCGGAGATAGAAGGCGGCAAGGCTGCGCAGCCCCTCGGGGTGATTGCCCGTGAACACGATCGCGAACCACGACAGCATCGCAGTTACCGCCGCGACCGCGCCGAGCACCCCGCCTCCTGCGCTCCACTCGTGTGTGACTCCAGGCTCGGTTTGCCACGACCAGCCGAGCGCGAGGGCGATCGGGCCGCCGGCGAGGATCAGGTGCGGAATCGCCAGAATCGGACGGAAGGCCACCGTCAGCTTGTTGCGTGGTAGCGGTGCCTGCCCGATCTCGACGCCGACAGGGTGACGGACGCTCGAGCCCAGATCCTGAGCAATGGTGTGCATCGCGATTCTCCGAAAGATGGCGTGTAGCGCTTTGCGTCGGTGGAAGCCTGCGCGGAACACCGCTCCCGCCGACGCACGGTCGCCTGCCGATCAGCCCGCTGTGGCGGTCTCCTGTTCGTGTGTCACGACCTTCTTCGGCGCGTGCACGCGCAGGACACCGTTCTTCATCTCTGCCTTCACACCGTCAGCGTGCACATCAGCC
Source organism: Gemmatimonadaceae bacterium (assembly GCA_031414435.1). Taxonomy (GTDB): domain Bacteria; phylum Gemmatimonadota; class Gemmatimonadetes; order Gemmatimonadales; family Gemmatimonadaceae; genus JACMLX01. The sequence continues at coordinate 9,595 of JANNVN010000021.1, read as the reverse complement.
GGAAGGGAGAAGCGTCGGTACACCTCATTCGATCCGAACTCGCTCCACACCAGTCGATCGGTCTCGCCGTCGCGCTGATGCTTTCGTTCCGCGTGCAGGATGAGTTCGTTCGATGTTGCCGTCAGTTCGACATCGTCCGCCTTGAAGCCCGGCAGCACGACATCCACTTCGAACTCATCGGGACGCTCCGTCATTTCGGCCGCTGACCAACCCATCAGCTCCCGCTCGGCCGTGATCCAGTCGTCCAGATCGCGACCCTGACGACCACCGCGCCCGGCGAATAGATCAAACGCGCGCTGACGTACTGCATCAATCTTTCGTTCCAGTTCCGCGAACACCGGCAGGGTGCGCTCACCGTCGGTTTCGCATTTGATCTTCACGTCTGACATCCGTCCTCCAGGCAACGTCGGATCCGGACTCTGGCACCGCGATGCGTTGCGCCGGATCCGATGAAGGAACGCAACTGCATCGTACTGACGACGATGGGTTCTCCGGTGTATTGCTGCAATAGGGTGAATCCCTGACGTCTGTGTCGGGCGTGTCACGATGTATGTCGCGTGATTCTGCGGCGCAGCCCGGCAGCGCGTGTCGCATGTCGCAACGGCAGAGGCGGCTCGTCTGCGCGCGGACTCGAAACCGTGCTGGTCGCTAAGGATCCGGTGCAGCCATATCGGATGGTCGACGTCGTGCTACAAGCTGCGCGCACCGGGGATTCGGTCGTCACGGTTCCCGCCGGTGCGCTGCTTCGACAGGGGCAGGGGTGGGCAGTGCACACGATCCGTGATGGCGCGGCGCGACTGACACCGGTCACCGTCGGACTGCGATCGACCACCACCGCCGAAGTGCGGTCGGGGCTTACGTCCGGCGATCGTGTGATCTTGTTTCCATCGGATCAGGTGCGCGATGGTGGACGTGTCGTCGTGCGCACGGCGCGCCCACGCTCTGGCAGATGGTCCCGCGCCAGCGTGTCAGAACGACGCGGTGGGAATGGTTCAGCACACACCGAGGAAACGATAGATGCCATCCCGCAGAGGACGACGCGTCGCCGGGCTGCCACGCGCAGCGACACTCGCCGCACCGCCGATTCGCGTCGCCATGTACGACAGCAAGCCCTATGACCGCGAGTATTTCGACCAGGCATCCGGGGAGTTGAACGTCGCCCTCGAGTATCACGACTTCCGGCTCACGGCTGGTACCGCGAGCATGGCTGCTGGCGCGCAGGCCGTGTGCATCTTCGTGAATGACCGCGCCGACCGCGCCTGCCTCACGGCGCTGCACGCCCATGGTGTGCGACTGGTGGCGCTGCGCTGCGCGGGCTTCAATAACGTGGATCGGGCGGCGGCTGGCGAGCTGGGAATTACCGTCGTCCGGGTCCCCGCGTACTCTCCGCATGCGGTCGCGGAGCACGCGGTGGCGCTGCTGCTGGCACTGAACCGCAAGCTGCACCGTGCGTACAACCGCGTGCGCGAACAGAACTTTTCGCTCACCGGGCTGGTGGGGTTCGATCTGTTCGGCAAGACCATCGGCATCGTTGGCACGGGCAGGATCGGCCGGGTGACGGCGCAGATCTTCCGCGGGTTCGGCTGCCGGGTGCTGGCGTACGATCCGTTCCCAACGGCCGAGTGGGCAGCGCAGCACGACATCGACTACGTCGACACGGCAACGCTGCTGACTGGCAGTGATGTGGTCAGTCTGCATCTGCCGCTGACACCGGAGACGCACCATATGATGAATGCGGCAACCGTGGCGCAGATGAAGCGCGGGGCGTATCTGATCAACACCAGCCGCGGCAAGCTGGTGGACACGTCGGCGGTGATTCGCGCACTGAAGTCAGGCCGCCTCGGCGGCGTGGCGCTGGACGTCTACGAAGAAGAAGAGGGCATCTTCTTCGAGGATCACTCGGACCGGGTGCTGCAGGATGACGAGCTGGCGCGACTGATGACGTTCCCCAATGTGCTGATCACCGCGCACCAGGGGTTCCTGACCCACGAGGCGCTGGCAGAGATCGCGCGCGTCACGCTCGAGAGTGTGTGCCGCTTTCGCGATGGGCTGCCGCCCGTTGAGGACCGTGTCGTGATGTGAGGGGATTCCGCCGGCGCTGGCCGGCGTCACCACCAGAAGACTGAGGAAGACCACTGTGCCGAAGCCATCCAGCACTGCCGCCGCGCCGGCGCGCGCTTCGACGCGCCCGCATCACAAGCGCGGCCAGGTGGCACAAAGGAACGGGCGTTGCCGAATCGTGCTTACCGGTGGGCCCGGGGGCGGAAAGACTACGGCTGCCGATCTCTTCCGACGCGAGATCGGTGCGCGCGTGGTGGTGGTTCCCGAGGCTGCCACGATGGTATTCTCGGGCGGATTTCCGCGCTGCACCGAGAAGCATGGCATCCTGGCGGCGCAGCACGCCATCTACCATGTGCAGCGCAATCTCGAGGACGTGCAATCTTCGCTGTACCCGGAGCGTATTCTCCTCTGCGACCGTGGCACGGTGGACGGCGCGGCCTATTGGCCGGGTGCACAGCACGCGTTCTTTGCCGGGCTTGGTACCACGCTGGAAGAGGAACTGGCGCGTTACGATGGTGTGATCTTCTTCGAGAGCGCGGCGGTTGGGGGGATCAGTATCGAGGGCGGAAATCCCGTACGCAACGAGTCCATGGAACAGGCTGCGGCGCTGGACGGACGGCTTCGCCGCCTCTGGGGGCAGCATCCGCGATTTGTTCTGGTGCGGCACGATGACTCGTTCTTCAGGAAGATCAGCTTCGGCCTCGCGCAACTCGACGCCATGGTTGCCGAGCTCGCAGCCAGGCGAAGCAGTCTGGCGCCGCGCAAGCCCGCCCGCACGCGGAAGGGGTCGTGAGCGCGCACGGTGCTGCTCCAGATAGCCATCCTCTACGTTCCGGTCCTGAACCGGACTCGAGAAAGCGTGTCAGGTGAACGACGACACACTCGGGGTACAGAAGCACTTAATGTCTGTCAGAACCAAGTGTGTCGCAGTCGTCACCCCGATGAAACCAGCGACACCTCGCGTTGAATCCTGAAGCTGGCCCAGTAGATGATTCCGATTGCAATCGTGCCGATTCACGCACCGTCCATTGCGCCTGCGCAGGACTCACTGCTGACCATGGCACTGTCTGCCTCGATTGTGCGAGGCGAGAACAGCGCACTGCGCTGGCCGAACTTCTCTGACGTGTCTGGCATCCTTGTCGTGGCCTACGGCGAAGAACAGTGGACGCTGCGCTGGTCGCGCGCCGGCCATCCCACGCCGAGTGCCCTTCGCCTGCTGGCGGCCCTGCAGGGCATCGCAGCACGTGGGCTCGATCCGCGGGACTACGACGTCAGTGGTCTCAGCGCACTCATGGACAGCGGCCTCGTGACGACCGCACGTCAGGTGGCGTTTGATGTGATGATGAGCGTTGCAGCGGCTCGCGCGCTGCACTCGCTTCGGTTTGGCCGCATCGATCCCATGGATGCGCACGCCGACCTGCGCCTGCCGGAAGACGCGGTCGATATGAGCGCCGCCTTTCGGTCCCTCGCCACGTCGAACGCGCCCGATACGGAGCTGGACGCTGCCGAACCGCCGTACGTGCACTACGCGCTGCTGAAGCGGGCGCTCGGTCTGTACCGGGAACGGGCCATTACGGACACCACAGCGCGAGCGCTCGTGGCCAGAATTCAGCTCACGCTCGAACGCTGGCGCTGGCTGCCGCACCAGTTCAGCACCGAGCCGATCATTGTGAACATCCCCGCGTTCCGGCTGTACGCGCTGTCGGCAAACAACGATCGTGAAGCAGACATGCTGCGAATGGATGTGGTGGTTGGCAGTAGCTACGATCATCGTACACCCGTGTTCAGTGACGTCCTGGAGTACATCGTCTTCGCGCCGTACTGGGACGTTCCGCAAAGCATTGCGATGGCTGAACTGGTCCCGATCGCGCGTCGCGATCCGCATATTCTTACGGTCAATAACTACGAAATTCTCAACACCGCGGGACGAGTCCTGGCGCCGACGGCTGCTGCGGTAAGGGCGGTGAGCACTGGGACCGCACGCATCCGTCAACTGCCCGGCGGGGCGAATGCGCTTGGACGCGTGAAGTTCGTGTTCCCGAATGAGTTCGATGTGTACCTGCACGACACACCGGTGCAGGCCGCCTTTCAGCGCACGCGGCGCGATCTCAGCCACGGGTGCATTCGTGTTGCCAATCCATTTGCACTGGCGCAGTTGCTGCTGCGATCGGTGCCAGGATGGGACTCGACTGCCATCGCTGCCGCGATGCAATCGAAGGAACCACGTCGTGTCGACCTGCCGAACCCCGTGCCTGTCCACATCATCTACGCAACCGCCATCGCCCGCGAAGACGGAACGGTGCAGTTCCACGACGATATTTATGGATTGGACAAGGAGTTGTCGCAGCTGCTGAGTCGCGGGTATCCGTACCGGATGTCGCTCCATTGAGGTGCCGCCGGCGTTGACATCCGGGGCGGGCGAAGGCTTTCGGACAGCGTTCGCTGGCGCGTCAAACAATCAGAGTGACCGTTCGCGAACCCTTCCGCACCCGCACTTGGGCGTGTGACGACCTTCCCCGAAATTCACGCACGGTATCCGCAAGCATGATCCGAATCGCGTTCGCCATCCTGATCACCCTGCACGGACTGATTCACCTGATCGGCCCGGCCAAGGCCTTCGGGTGGGCCAACGTCACGCAGCTTCGGCAACCGATCTCGCCCGCCAGCGGCATGCTCTGGCTGCTGGCGGCCATCCTGCTGATCGGCAGTGCGGTTGCGGTGGCGATCACGGCCCGATGGTGGTGGTACCTCGCGCTGCCCGGCGTTCTCCTCTCCCAGTACCTGATCATGCAGGCCTGGGGGGACGCGAAATTCGGCACCCTCGCCAACATCATCATCGCGGTACCGCTGCTCCTGCTGGCACTCGATGCGCGCGTCGGAAGTTTTCGTTCACGCTTTGCCAGTGACCGCGCCGCGCTGCTGGCCCGACCGGTGCGACCAACGCCGCTCGTGACCGAAACTGACATCACGGTGCTCCCACCGTTGATGCAGACCTACCTTCGGCGCGTCGGCGCCGTTGGTCGGCCGCGGGTGCGAAACATGCGAGTCGCCTTCGATGCCCAGATGCGCAGCAGCGCGACCGCGCCCTGGATGACGTCGATCGCCTCGCAGTACGAATTCTTTGACCCGCCCGCGCGCCTGTTCTACATGAATGCCACCCGAGCAGGTATACCGTTCGACGTCTACCACCGCTACGTCGACAGCGCGGCCACGTTCCAGGTCCGCATCGCCAGCCTCATTCCGATGGTCGATCAGAAGGGGACGGCGATGACCAAGGCCGAAACCGTGACCCTGCTGAACGATATCGTCGTCATGGCGCCAGCCGCAGTGCTCGATCTGCCGATCACGTGGGAGACGCTCAGCCAGCAGAGCCTGCGCGCCACGTTCAGCAATGCCGGCTACACCGTCTCGGCCGAGCTGACCTTCGATGCGGCAGGTGATCTCGTCGGTTTCATCTCCAATGACCGATGGCAGGTCACCGCGACCGCCACCACGAAGTTCCCCTGGTCGACGCCCATCTCCGGCTACGCGGAAGTGAACGGCATTCGGATCGGTACCAGGGGTGATGCGAACTGGATCGAGCCGAGCGGTGAGTGGACGTATGGCCGGTTCACCATCAGGGAGATTCAGTACAACGTCGTCAAGTGAACGCGCCTGATCACTCACCTGCCTCTCGCGCAAACCCAGCCGGCACGATCAGTGTGGCACCGGCGCGCCGAGAGGTCAGGACGTGCCACCCACCGGCTCCACGATCATCGAGTGCTGGCGCCCATCATCAATCAGCTCGATCGTTCCGCCAGAGATCGTGACGCCATCGAGTGTCACCTTCGTGCCGCGCGAACTCAGTGCGTGCGGTTCGCGGACGTCGATCAGGTAGCGCGCCGTGCCGAATCGATATGTGATCCGATAGTCCGGCCACGACGCCGGTACGCATGGCTGTATCCGCAGCGTGGTACCGACCTTCGTGAAACCCAGCAGCGTTTCGACTCCCACGCGATACATCCAGCTGGCCGAGCCGGTGTACCACGTCCAGCCGCCGCGCCCCAGATGCGATGGCGACGTATACACATCCGCCGCAACCACGTATGGCTCCACCTTGTATCGCGCCACAGCCTCGGCTGACGCCGTGTGCGTGAGTGGGTTGAGCATCTGGAACAACTCGAAAGCCCGATCTCCATCGCCTCGCATCGCCGTCGCCAGCACGGCCCAGAAGGCGGCGTGGGTGTACTGGCCTCCGTTCTCGCGCACGCCGGGCAGGTACCCCTTGATGTAGCCGGGGTCGGAGTCATGGCCGTCAAACGGTGGCGTCAGCAGCTCGATCAGGCGCGCATCCTCACGCACGAGTTGTGCATCCATTGCAGCCATTGCCAGCGCCTGCCGGTCGGGGCGACCCGCGCCGGAAATCACGCTCCAGCTTTGCGCGATCGAATCGATCTTGCATTCGACACTCGACGCCGAGCCGATGGGCAGACCGTTGTCGTAGTAGGCGCGGCGGTACCAGGCGCCGTCCCAGCCGGCGGCCTCGGCGGCCAGCGTGTAGCGATCGCCCCAGTAGCGCATGTGGGCGGCTTCGGCATCATCGTGACGTGCGTCGGCGTGCACGGCGAAGGAGCGGAGCGTGCTGGTGAGGAACCATGCGAGCCAGACGCTTTCGCCTTTACCCTCCGCGCCGACGCGGCTCATGCCGTCGTTCCAGTCACCGGTGCCGATCAGTGGCAGGCCATGCTGTCCCTCGGTGCAGGCACGGCGCAGCGCGCGGCGACAGTGCTCGTAGATGCTCCCATGCTCATCCGTCACGGTGGGCAGATCGTAGATCTCGTGCTCGTGTGGTGCCAGCTGCCGCATGGTGATGAACGGGACGTACACGTCGAGGATCGCCCGGTCACCGGTGACGGTGATGTACCGGTCCACCACGAAGGGCAGCCAGATCAGATCGTCGGAGAACTTGGTCCGGACGCCGCGCCCGCTGTGCGCATGCCACCAGTGCTGCACGTCGCCCTCGACGAACTGTCGTGCTGCAGCGCGCAGGATGTGTTCACGCGCCATGGCGGGTTCGGCGTACAGGAACGCCATGCAGTCCTGCAACTGATCGCGGAACCCGTACGCGCCGCTGCTCTGGTACAGCCCCGTTCGCGCCCACATGCGACACGAGAGTGCCTGGTAGAGCGACCACTTGTTGACCATTGCATCGAAAGTGGCGTCGGGCGTGGTGACCGTGATCACGCGGAGCCGGTCTTCCCATGCGACGACGGACGTGGAGACGGCGCTGTCGGCAGCGGCCGCGCCTCGCAACGACCCGAGTGCCAGCCTCGCCTCGGCATCGCTCGGCGATGCGCCAAGCACGACCGTGATGAGCCGCGACTCGCCCGGCGCGAGGGTCAGACGCATTTGCAGCGCCGCGCAAGGATCGAGATCCACGCCCGCGATGCCATTGAGGTCATCGTCGCGCAACGCCTCCGGTGCGGCATGATGGCCGTTCCGGCCAAGGAAGCTGAGCCGATCAGCCGTGAAGCTGGTCACGGGTTCGCTGGTCGCCAGATACGCCGTCCAGTCGCGGAACATCGGATCGAAGTGATTCTGCGCGAAGATCGCCCCGTGCTCGGGCACGAATCGGGTGTGTACCTGAAACTGCGTCTCGTCACGCCGCGCACCCAGCGTCCATTCGGCGAATGCCGTCAGGCGCAGTCGACGGGTGCGCGCCGAAGCATTGGTGACGCGCAGCACGGAGATCTTCGCGGCCAGTTGCTCGGGAACGCCGAGTCGCAGGTGTGTCCGGATCCCGTTGTGCTCGTGCGCGAAGGTGGAGAACCCCGCCCCGTGCGTGACACGATAGTCATCGTTGCCATCCACCGGCGCCGGTGTCGCTGACCAGAGCTCGTCATTCTCCTCATCCTGCAGGTAGATCGCGTCGCCGACCGGATCGGTGATCGGATCGTTCGACCATGGCGTGAGCCGGTAGAAATACGCGTTCTCGGCCCAGGTGCACCCCGACCCACGTTCGGAGACGGTGAATCCCCCGTGGGGATTGGCGATCACGTTGGCCCACGGCGCCGGCGGCAGACGACCGTCACCGAGTTCGATGCGATAGTTGCCGTCTGCATCGAGGCCTCCGAAGCCGTTGGCCAGCCGCAGCGGGCGATCATCGTCGGTGCTTTGCGTACTCTGCGACTGTGCGCTCCTCGATCGCGAAAGGAGCGGGGCCACGAAGGGGAGTAGTGCGGAGACGATGGTGGCCAGCGGTCCGCTGCGTTCCGTCATGTCAGGCACGAGCGCCACGGTACGTTCACTGGCCCGCGTCGTCACGCGCGTCGGGCTCTCCATTTGCACGTCGATTGCGCGCGATTCGGCGTATGCCAGTACCCGAGCCAGTGACCGTCCGTCGCAGGTGATCTGCATGCGCGCCGTCGCCGAGAGCATCAGGAAGTCTTCGACGCCGAACAGTTCGCGCCGGCGGATGAAGGTTCCACCGGAGCGGTCGATGAGTGATGCGTCGTTGGCAGCCACCATCGCCTCCATGATTCCGTCGCGCAGCACCTGCAGGTAGTCGTGCGGCCCTGCGTTGATGACCACCAGATCCACCGTCAGCCCGCGTCGCTGCCAGTATCGGTGTGCGGCGAACAGCTCGCGCAGTGTCGGGAGTCCGTCGATGCTGTCGATGGACGCCAGCACGATGGGGTTGTCACCCGAGATGCCGTGCGCCCAGAGCAGTGGCTGCGACCCGCGATTGCGCCGCAGTTCATCCTGCGGTGGTGCGAGTGACCCGCCGAGGTAGAGAAGTTGCGCCGCAAGCTCCTGAAAGACGGCGGCATTGGCTTGCGAGATCCCCAGTTCACGCAACTCGATTTGGGTGGATGTCCAGGCGAAGTCGAGTGCGCGCTGTGCCGCATGTGAATCGTGGTAGCGGCCGGCCAGCTCGAATGCCGACTCGCGTGTGGTGGCGACGAGCGTCGTGAACGCGACCGTCACGCATTGTCCCGGCGCAACGCTGACCCGTGTGCGCAATGCGAAGATCGGATCGAGCACCGGCCCGGTGGTGCCGGACAGTGCGCCACGGGATGTCATGACCGCCGGATTGCGCACGCTGCGACCGCGGCCGATGAAGCGTGCCCGGTCGGTCTCGCAGCTCACACTGCCGATGCGATCACGGCCCGCGTCGACGACGTGCACGCACCAGAGTCGCGGATCGGCGGGCGAGCGGGGACGTCGCGTGGCCGTGATGGCGGTGCACCAGCCGTGCCACTCGGTTTCGACGAAGAGATTGGAGAACGCCGGATGTGCCAGGTCGGCGCCCTGTGACGTCATTGCGACTTCACCATAACTCGTGAGTTCGATTTCGTGCGGCTCACGGCCGATGTTGGTGAGGGTGATGCGGCGTACCTCGGCCGAGTCGGCGGGAACGACCGCGATCTCCGTCCGCGTCTCGATATCGCCGTCCTTGCGATGCAGCGTGACGCGGTCGGAGGCGAGCCAGGCGCGCCCCTGCGTCGCGGGCTCTCCAACGGGCTGGAACGACGACGACCACGTCTGTCCGGAT
>JANNVN010000020.1:0-3320 GCA_031414435.1 Gemmatimonadaceae bacterium | reverse complement strand
TGCGGTTCGTATCGACCGGCGAGTTGAGCCCACCATTCGCATCGAGCAATGTGTCGGTGCGGACGATCCACTGCCGGTGCGACACCGGAGTCGCACTCGAGTCGAGTCCGTTCACGATGTAGAACTGATACCGCGCCCGGCCATCGAGCTGCTTCATCAGGGCCACTTCCCCAACGATCGAGTCGGCTACCGCAGCGTTGTTCACCGTGCGGCCATAAGCCCGCGCAACGATCGTTGGATACCGCACCGCAGCCACCGGAGTGAACACGGCGTCGAAGGCCTGCCCTCCCTGCGGCGTCACCGCACCATCGTCGCCGCACGCGGTGAGCACCGCAGCGCAGACCAACGCTCTGCACACGAGTCGGATAGTCACTTCTTGCCTCCAGTCGTCTTCTTCACGCCGAGCCGGTAAGTCAGGCTGATGATGAGCCGCGCGCCACCAAAACTCTTCACACCGTCGGGTGGCGTAATCAGCGGAGTGCGGAACACCGGATCCGCCAGCGCCGGATCACTCGGGCGCAATTTCTCGCGATCGAAATTCGTGAACTGGGTAAACCCCAGGCTTGCTGCGACGCCAATACGTGACGTGAGATCGGCCTCTCCGACGAACGACGCGCCGAAGGTGGGCGCGACGAACGAGCTTCCCGCACCGGATGGAAACATGGCATAGACGCCACCGTTGCCACCCACGCCAGCTCGGTACTTCTCCGCTTCGTCGATCGGCCACAGTACATCCGCAGAGACACGCCCGGCGAACATCATCGCGCTGCCGTCAACGACCAGATACTGGATCGTGTCGCCGATGGCGCGCTTCTCATACGGGAAGAAAGTGCCGTCGATGGCGGAACGGCCGAGATCGACCGAGGCGCCGAGAAAGAGCCACTCAGGTGAGATCTGCCGCCGGAAACCGAGCGACGCGACGGGCATCGTGGACTTGGTGGCGTTCGCCGTGTTCAGGCTGACGCTTCCGCCACCAACCAGAATTTCGTTGCGCTGTCTGGGGGCCTTGCCTGCCGCACGCGGCCCGACCGGGGCAGGATCGGGGCGCCGGACCTGCGCGACCAGTGACAGTGGCAACGCACCGAGCAGCAGCGCAACGCGCGTGCTTCGGCGCAGCCAACCATCGCGGTTCAAAGAGTGCATGCTGAGGCTGTGGGGGTGCTGGACTGCCACATCACGACGACGCGGCCACACACGGCGGCCGCTCCTCGTTGGGACGATAGAGGATAATCCCCGTCACCAGACGTGGCAGTATTTGCGCCAGCGAGCCAGCCTATTTGAAGCGGATACCGTTCGGCGCGACCCACCCCTTGCCGGGCTGAACTGGCGGGGTGGCAGGTGCCGGCTGCGGCCGCGGTGACCGCGCCTTCGCGGGGCCGGTGGAGGCCGGCGCTGTCGTTGCCGATGCGCCAGGCTTCGCGCCCGTCTTCATCGTCAGCGCAATCCGGTTCCGGGCGAGGTCGACGCCTTGCACGGTGACCGTCACCTTCTGCCCCACCTGCACCACGTCGTTCGGGTCCTTCACGAAGCGGTCGGACAGCTGACTGACGTGTACCAGACCATCCTGGTGAACGCCGACGTCGACAAATGCACCAAATGCAACGATGTTGGTCACCACGCCCTCCAGGACCATGCCGGTGCTGAGGTGCTTCATCTCGGTCACGTCATCACGAAACGCCGGTGGGACGAAGCTCTCGCGCGGGTCACGACCCGGCTTTCGCAGCTCGGCGACGATGTCATGCAGCGTCGGCAATCCCACGTCGTCCGACACGTACGGAGTGAGATCCAACGACGAGAGTAACGGTTCATTCCTGACCAACTCCTGCAGCGACACGCCACGATCCTTGGCCATGCGCGCCACCAGCGCGTACCGCTCGGGATGCACCGCGCTTGCATCCAGTGGGTGTGTGCCACCGCGCACGCGAAGAAAGCCACCGGCCTGCTCGTACGCCTTCGCACCAAGCCGCGGCACGTCCTGCAGGTCCTTCCGCGCCGTGAATCCCCCTTTCGCGTCGCGCGCCGCAACGATCGACTGCGCCAGCGCCGGGCCGACGCCTGAGACATACGCCAGCAGCTGGGCCGAGGCCGTGTTCACTTCGACGCCGACTCGGTTCACGCAGCTCTCGACGATGTCATCGAGGCGCTGCCGGAGCTTGGGCTGGTTCACGTCGTGCTGATACTGCCCGACCCCGATCGACTTCGGATCGATCTTCACCAGCTCGGCCAACGGATCCTGCAGCCGGCGGGCGATCGACACTGCTCCACGGATCGACACATCGAGCTCGGGGAACTCCTCACGCGCCACATCGCTGGCCGAGTACACCGATGCACCCGCCTCGCTCACCACGACCACCGTCGGTGATGGCGGCTCGAGTTCACGGAGCGTGGCGCGAACCAGGTTCTCTGTTTCGCGCGACGCCGTGCCGTTGCCGATGGCAATCAGCTCGGGCTTGAATCGCGCCACGACCGCACGGATAGTGGCCGCGAAGCGATCCTCCTGATGCAGATACAGCGTATCGGTGTGCTGCAGCGCTCCGGTCTTGCTCACCAGCGCAATCTTGACGCCGGTACGGAAACCGGGGTCGAGACCCAGCACACTCTTCTCGCCCGCGGGCGCCGAGAGCAGCAGCTGTTCGAGGTTGCGACCGAAGATGATGATCGCTTCCTCATCGGCACGCGTCTTCAGTTCGAGGCGCAGTTCCACCTCGATGCTCGGCGCCAGCAGCCGATTGTAGGCGTCATCGGCCACGGCCCCGAGCAACGCGACGGCCTTTCGGCTGCCGATCACGTCGCGCTGCAGGCGCGGGGCGATGTCCACCAGTGGTGCCTCGACGCTCCAGACCAGCTCCCCTTCCGTCTCGCCGCGCCGGATGGCCAGCACGCGATGCGAGGGGATGGTGCCCAGTGGTTCGCGGAAGTCGAAGTAGTCGGAGAACTTCGACACCTCCTCGGTGCGCCCATAGGATCGCGCACTCTTCACCGCCCCCCTGGTCCGGGTGACGTCACGGATCCAGCCGCGCACCGCCGCATCCTCTGCCACCTGCTCGGCCAGAATGTCGCGGGCGCCGGCGAGGGCGGCATCAACGTCGGCCACGTCCTTCGCCACATCGACGAAACTGGCAGCCGCATCGCGAGCACCGGCATCGTCCACCGAACCCACCCAGAGATGCTCGGCGAGGGGGCCGAGGCCACGCTCGCGCGCGATGATGGCCCGGGTCCGGCGCTTTGGCTTGTATGGCAGGTACAGGTCTTCGAGCGCCTGCTTCGTCACCGCTCCCACAATCGCCGCTTTCAGTTTGTCGTCGAGCTTGCCCTGCTCA
>JANNVN010000019.1:0-20212 GCA_031414435.1 Gemmatimonadaceae bacterium | reverse complement strand
GTCGCCCCAGACGCCAACTTCTTCGAGCTTGGGGGGCACTCGCTCCTCGCCGTTTCACTGCTCGACACGATCGAACGCGAGATGGGTACGCGGCTGACGCTGTCGGTCCTCGCCGGGCACCCGACGGTGAGCGCGTTGGCCCGGGTACTGCTTGACGAGGGATGGGAGCCGGAGCGCGGGTCGCTGATCCGCATGCGAACCGGCGGAGATGGACCGCCCTTCGTCCTGCTGCATGCATTTGAAGGTCACCTCTTTCTGTACAATGAACTGGCTGACAGGTTGAGTGTGCACCACCCCGTCTTTGGCTGTCAGGCCGTCGGACTCGACGACTCGGCCCCGCCACTCGGCTCCGTCGAACAGATGGCGGCCCATTACCTGGCGCTCGTTGACGAACAGCTGGGTGATGGCCCGATCGTCCTTGGGGCGATGTGCTTCGGCGTATCGGTAGGTCTCGAAATGGCGCGACGACGCTGCTCCGCCGGCAAACCCACCCACCTCATGCTCATAGACAGCGCGTGGGATCAGGTAGCGAGCAGCCACACCCCCGGGCCCAGGCGAAGTTTCGCGGTGCGACTTCGCTCACGCGCGCTGCACGAATTCACGCGCGGCAGGTCCTGGATGCGGGAAACGATCCGGATGGTCACGGGAAGTCCGTATGCGCGACGCGAGGCGAGAGTCCGCCGGCACACGGCCAAGGCGTGGTACGAGTATTCACCGCTCCCCTTCGACGGCCGCATCACCATGCTCTGCGTGCGTCCGAAGGACCCGGGTGCCAGAGACTGGAAGGCGGAGTCGCTGCAGCTGCTGGCCGTCGGTGACTTCGAGAGCATCTACGTTCCGGGGGATCATTTCACGTTGCTTCGCGCGCCAGATGTGGGGCACCTCGCAGACGCCATGATCGCGGCCGTGAACCGGCCCGTGATCACGCCGTGATCAGACGGTCGCGTCACCAGCGCCTGCTTCACCGGCCATGGCGCGAAACCGCGGATACTGCTCGTACAGTTCCGCGAACGTTCCCTGCGCCGCCACGCGGCCTTCCTCCAGCAGGTAGATGCGATCGCAGGCGCGCACAGTCGACAGCCGATGCGCGATCACGATCAGCGTCTTCTGGCGCGCGAGACTGTTGATGGTGTCGAGCACCGCCGTCTCCGTCACCGAATCGAGCGCGTTCGTTGCCTCGTCCATCACCAGCACCTCCGGGTCGTGGTAGACGGCACGCGCGATCCCGATGCGCTGACGCTGTCCACCACTGAGGCGCACGCCCCGCTCGCCGATGACGGTGTCGTAGCCGTCCCGCAACTCCGCCACGAAGTCATGGAGCTGCGCGATCTGCGCCGCACGCTGGACGGCGGCGGCGTCGATCTCGGATGCAGGCATGCCGAACGCGATATTTGCCGCAATCGTGTCGTCGGACAGGAACACGACCTGGGGAACGTATCCGCAGCGGGCACGCCAGGCCCTGCTCGTGAGCTCGTTCAGCGCGATGCTTTCGATCCGGACTTCACCGCTGGTCGGCATCAGCAAGCCGAGGATCAGGTCGACGATCGTCGTCTTTCCGGCGCCGGTGGTGCCCACCAACCCGATCACCTGTCGGCGCTCGACGGAGAGCGAAATTTCAGTGAGCGTCGCACGGTCTGCCTCGGCGTATCGAAAGCCCACGCGATCCAGCTCGACGAGAGGGGCCGACACACCGACAGGCGTCTGCACCGCCACCTTGCTGGCGACGAAGGACGCGGCATTTCCGGACGGCCACCGCTCCGTGAGGTCGCCATGCAGGCTTTCGAGCGCGGCCGTGTTGAACCGGATCTGGATGACACTCGCGAACAACTCATTCAGCGCCGGCATCAGCCGGAAGGCAGCGAATGCGTAGAGCGTCAGCTGCGGCAGCAACTTGCCGACGTCCTGACCGTTCCGGATCGCAAACAGCAGGACCATCATGATCACACCGATCGCAATGGTCTCGAGCGCATATCTCGGGATCCGGCCAACGATCTGGTTGTGGGCAGCGGCGACAGCATAGCGGCGTGATGGTTCATCGAAGCGTCGCATGAACTCCGCCTCGCGCCCCAGCATCTTCACGTCCTTGATACCACCCAGGGCTTCCTGCGCGATCAGGAAGCGGCGTCCGTTGTTGTTGAACTGCTCCCAGCCCATGCGATGCTGGCTGCGTTTCAGGAGCGCGTACACGCCTCCGTAGGCGCCCCCGATGGCGAGGCCCAGGAGCAGCGCCATCCGCACGTCGGCCAAGGCTGCCACGCCGATGATCAGCACGACGGTGATTCCGCGCGTCGCCACCTGAAGGGACGGGATGATCACCCCCGTGACGACGGAGTCGACGGCGGCCAACAGGGTACGATTCAGATCAGAGGTGTTGCGGTTGAGGAAGAAGGCGTACGGCTGATCGAGGTAACTGCGGAGCAGGTCCGTCGAGAGTCG
Organism: Gemmatimonadaceae bacterium; assembly: GCA_031414435.1. Lineage (GTDB taxonomy): Bacteria > Gemmatimonadota > Gemmatimonadetes > Gemmatimonadales > Gemmatimonadaceae > JACMLX01. The sequence continues at coordinate 17,776 of JANNVN010000019.1, read as the reverse complement.
GTGATTCAGGGCCCACGCCCAGCGCTGCACGAGCCACTGCGTGCCCGCTGCCAGCAGGTTGTTCAACGCAATCACGACGAGAAGAAAGACCCCCGAGGCGAAGAGCGCATCCCGTTCCGATGCGAAGCCGAAGCGCTGGGAGAGCCGGGCCAGCGGCGTGTCGCCGTGCAGGGCGCCCGGATCGGCAATCAGCTGCATGAACGGCAGTACCGATGCCACTCCGAGCATCTCGCCGATCCCCACGACCAGCATGGCAACGCCAAGCGCGAGGAGCTGAAGGCGCTCGGTGCGCGAGAGCAGTCTGGCAACGGTGGTTATGGTCTGCAAGGCGCCTCGGGATTCCGTTCGTTGGTCGCGGAAAAGTAAGCACCTGCACATGGACCGTCCGCACCTGAACCCGAGAATCTCATGGCGGTGCGGGCGCACCAGAGAGGCATGCGTGCGCGATCGCTCTGGCGGGCGACAGCCCGATGTGCCAGCTTCAGCGCAAGACACGGAGGTGCCGGTTGTTGTCCCGGGATCTCGCGCGGAAGGCCGAACGTTTGTTTGCATCGGCCCTCGTGCCCACACGATACAGCCATTGCCACTGACCGTATGCGACGCCCAGAGCTGACCACGTTCGCCCGAATGGCCGGCAGACTTCGTCTCGGCGTCATGCTGATCATTTCGTCGGGCGTTTGCGCAGCTCGTGCGGAAACGCAAGTGACCGCACGGATGACGCCCGTCGTTGCCGTGGCGGCCGCGCACGCCGTGGGGCAGAGTTACATGTTCCTACGTCTCTACGATGACTCGCTGGTCATTACACTCGAGCTGACCACCAAGGATCTCGAGCGGCGGTTGAACCTGGGTTGGAATCTGGCATCGGTGACGAAAGCGGATGTTCAGGCAAGCCTTGGAGCGATCCAGGCCTACGTCGAGCCTCGCTTCTCGCTGAAGACGACGAGTGGCACCCTGACGCCGCAGTACCGGAGCTTCGACATGCTATACCTCGAAGTGGCGAACTTCGTGCTCCTCAAGTACGTCGTGACCGGCACACGTGGCATCCCCAGCGAATTGACGTCGACGTACAAGGCGATGTTCGACATGGACCAGAACCATCGCAACTTCCTGGTGATCGAGCACAATTGGAAGACCGGCACCTTCAACAGTGAGGCCATTGCCGGTGTCTTCACACCCGATGCGCCCTCGATCACGCTCGACCTGAGCAAGTCATCGACGTGGCGTGGCTTCATCGCCATGATCCAGCAGGGCATCTGGCACATCTGGATCGGCATCGATCACATCCTGTTCCTGTTCGCCCTGGCGCTGCCCGCGGTGATGGTGCGTGCGAACGGTCGCTGGGAACCGGTGGACAGCTTCAGAAACGCACTGATCGCCATCGTGACCATCGTGAGCTTCTTCACGCTGGCGCACAGCGTGACTCTGTCGCTCGCGGCGCTCGATGTCATCACCCTGCCATCCCGATTCGTCGAGTCAGTGATCGCCGGATCGATCGCCGTGGCGGCCGCAGCCAACCTTCTGCCCCGGCTCAGAATCAGGGAAGCAGCGCTTGCCTTCGCATTCGGGCTCTTCCACGGTTTCGGCTTTGCGACCGTTCTCGGTGATCTCGGCCTTGGCCGCGAACACATGGTGCTGTCGCTGCTCGGCTTCAACGTCGGCGTCGAGCTGGGTCAGCTTGCCATCGTCTGCGTAGTCTTCCCGGTGCTGTTCCTGCTCCGCAGGACGACCGCGTATGGCTGGCTGATGCGAGGTGGGTCGGTCGCGCTCATCGGTTTGGCGTCGATCTGGCTGGTCGAGCGGGCGCTCGACATCAACGTGCCGATTCTGGGTATCGTGCGAAGCGTGCTCCGCATGAATTGATCGGCCGCCGCGCTGCGGCGTCTGCTGCGCGCAACACATCGCGGAAGCCGGTCCCGTGAAATCACAGTCGCGCGCCGCCAACTGACGGGCGCCGCGCTGCGCGCCCTTCGTTACCGCACCATCACCATCCCTGTCATCCCCGTGTGCAAGGTGCAGTCGTAGGGGAAATTCCCCGCCGTCGGAAACGCACGGGCAACGCTCGCAGCGCTCGTGTTCGGAATGTTCGATGGCGCACCGGTGACCGTCCGGAAGGTGACGTTGTGCAGGCCTGTGAAGGCAAAGGTCACGTTCGCGTTCCGTGCCACCACCAGCGTTGGCGGCGTGAAGACAAGCCCGCCGGTGCCGGCGTTCACGGTGGCCGCGGTCGCCAGCGCTCCCGTTACGGTCACCGCTGCGCTGCTGGTTGCCGTGACACCGTTGCGCGTGAGCGACACGGTGATCGTGGCGGTGCCAGCGCTCAGTGCCAGAACGCTGCCATCACCCTGACTTTCAGCCACTGCAGGCGCTGAACTCGCATACGTATAGCCGGTCGCTCCACTGATGACCCGCCCGCCCGCATCGAGCGCCTCGGCCACCAGCGTTGCCGTTGCTCCCGCTGCCAGCGCCACGGTCGGCGTCGTCACGCGGATGGTGGACAATGTCTGTGTTGTCCCCCCGGCTGGCGGCGTCGGAGTCGTCGATCCACCGCCACAGGCAACCACACCGAACGTCGCGATACTCAGCAGCATCTGACCGAATTTCATGGACAACCTCACGCACAGTGGGGATCGGGGCGTGACAGCCCCGTGGCTGCCATCGCGACGCACTTTGACACGACGGGTAGACGGGACGAGCGACCGAAGCCTTCCCGCGGTGGCGAAGACCTACCCCCCGTGCGGCTGACTCCGCCACGCGTCAAGTGCCTCGCGCACCGCAGCCTGCAGTCGCTCTCCCGATACCGGCTTTGCAAGAATCGGCCCGAAAACGGCCAGCTCCTCGTCATACTGCGGCGAATACCCGGCTGATCCCGTCATGAACACCATCGCGCGCGGGCCATGTGTCAGCTGCAGCGTGCGCGCAAACGAAAGTCCATCGACATCGGACATCCCGACATCGCTGACGATGAGATCGACTGATGCACCGGCGCCTGACATGAGTGCCAGCGCCTCCTGACCGCTGCCGGCAACCAGCACGTGGTAGCCGGCGTGCGCCAGCTGTCGGCGAGCGATCTCGCGGACACCCGCATCATCTTCGACGAGCAGCACGAACTCTCCATCCTTCGCGGCGTGTGTTGCGGGATCGACGGCCGCCGTGCTGCCTGTGATGTGGCCGGCGCTCACCGCAGGAAGCCAGATCTCGAACGCAGCGCCCTGACCTGGTGTGCTCTCAACGGTAATCGTCCCGCCATGCTCAAGGATGATCCCATGCGAGACGGCCAGGCCCAACCCGGTTCCCGATGCCAGCCCCTTGGTCGTGAAGAACGGCTCGAACAGGCGCTCCCGTACCTCGCGCTCAATGCCACGGCCGGTATCGCGCACGCAGATCGACACGAAATCACCCGGGTCGAGCTCGATCCCGCCGATCGGACCAGGCGCCGTCCGCGTGCGATGTGCCACCCCGATCGTGATCGTCCCGCCGTCCGGCATCGCATCGCGTGCGTTGACGGCGAGATTCACCAGGACCTGTTCGAGCTGCGCGGCATCACCGTTCACGGCGGGGAGCGGTTCAGCAACCTGCATCGTGAGCGTCACGCTGCTGCCGAGCAGCGCCTCGAGGCTGCGCCGAAGGTCATGCACCAGTTGCCCGATATCGAGCGGGACACGATCAGGGCGCTCACGGCGCGCGAACTGCAACAGCTGGCGTACGATGCGAGTGACGCGTTCGCCGGCGCGACGGATCTGGTCGAGGTCACCTAGGATGGCTGGTTGAGCCTTCGCCGCCACTGCCGCGAGTTCGGCAAAGCCGAGCACACTCGCCATGCCGTTGTTGATCTCGTGGGCAACGCCGCCGGCCAGCCGGCCGAGCCCTTCCAGCTTCTGGGCCTCGAGCAGTGCGCGCTGCAGACGCTCGCGCTCCGCCAGTTCAGCGGCGAGCTGCGCGGTCCGTTCCGCCACGCGTACCTCGAGCGAGTCACGTGCGGCCTCGAGATCGCTCGTGCGTTCTGCGACTTCACGGGCGAGCAACTGCCCGCGGCGCTCGAGTGCAACGCGGCGCGCACGGGTCGCCAGCAGCACCAGTCCGCCGGTGGCAAAGAGTAGCGCGGGGAGGAACCACGATCGCTCGGCGAGCCGCAACGCCACATCGATCGTGACCATCGTCGGCGTTGCGCTCCACTCCCCTTCCTCGGTCGCAGCCCGCGCGTCAAACCGGTACGATCCTCCGCGCAGCGGTCCAAACGACGCGGTCCGACGCATCCCTGCATCACTCCACGCCGTGTCGACTCCGACGAGCCGGTACTGCACCCGAACCTCGGTTGGCCGGAGCGCCCCTGGTGCGGCCAGCGTAAACTCCACACGGCCGACGCCGGAAGGGAGTGAGAGCCTGTCTCGCTGTGTGACGAACTCGCCATCAACAACGATCGATTCGAGCACAATCGGTGGCGCCGCAACGTCGACAGCAATGGCGCGCGGATCGATCCGCACAATTCCGGCGGACGTGGGTGCATACATCGTCCCGGTCTCGTCCATCGCGAATCGGCTCTGGAAGTCGCCGCGAAATGACCCTGCGGGAAGGCCATCGGTCTGGTCGAAGCTGCGAACGCGGACACGCGTCCCGCGACCGGTGACGACGTCCTCGAGATCGCGGAACGCCACGCGCACGAGGCCGTAGTTCCAGCTCAGCCAGAGATAGCCCTGCACATCGGCACCGAACCCCAGCACCTCACGATGGAGCCGCGAGTCGCGATCGCCGAACCCATAAATTTTATCGCGATAGAGCACGAACAGACCGGAATCCGACGTGCCGAGCCAGGTGAACTCGCCGCGCGTCAGGATTGCGCGTACGTTCCGGTCGGTCAACCCGTCCGCTTCACGATAGGTCCGGGTCTTGCCCGCGTCGCGGACGGTCAGCCAGGGTCGGCCGAAGTAGAGGCGGCCCGACGAATCGCGGGCCATCTCGCGCGGGCGGGCGCCTCGCGGCAGCCCAAGACTCGCGTTCATGGGCTGCAGCTTCCCACCAGCCAACCGAAACAGTCCGCTGTCCGCTGAAATCCAGAGTGCATCGCCATCGTGCATGAGCCCGAGCATCACCCCAATCGGCGGACCGACTGCCGGAATGGGGCGGCGACTGCCGCTGGCGGCAACACGGACCAACGCGCGACCTCGCTCGGCAACGATCATCGCATCGGCACTCGCAACGACCGGAATACTCAGTCCGTCAAGCCCCGGAGCGAACACCTGCGAGAAACGATTCCCCTGGTAGCGATGTACCGAGCCATCGCTGAGACCGGCCCAGACAGCCCCCCACGGATCCCGTCGCGCGAACCAGACAGGCTCGTCGGAAAGTCCTGCGTGCATGGTGGTGAATGCCGAGCGCTGGTAGCGTTCCAGTCCGCTGCCAGTGCCTGCCCAGACCACGCCGCTGGTATCCGGAAAAACCGCCCAGGTTTCGAGCGGCGCATTGCTCATGGCGTGCAGGCCTTCACCGTCGAACAGCAACGTGCCCCCGGTCTCGGTGCCAAGCCAGAGCGCGCCGTCGTTCGATCGTGCGATCGCCCAGACCGGGCGCTCCATGGCGCCAAGCTTGGTTGAGACTTCACGCAGGATTCGCGGCGCACCAGACGCGTCGAGTCCGAGTTCCGTCGCACCACGCTGTGTGCCGATCCAGATCCGGTCGGGGCCCTCGACATGAATGGCAAAGACACGACCGCGAATCCCGAGGCGGGCGGCGACGTCCGTGAGCGAATCGCCGGCGAGGTATGCGAGCACGCCGCGGCCGGCAAACCAGACACGCCCGCGAGCATCCTCGGCGGCCGCGTACACGAAGCCCGGGATCTGCGCGACGGGCCTGAAACGTGCACCATCGCCACGATACGCGCCGTGTGCCGTCGCGACCCAGATGGCGCCGCGACGATCTTCGTACGTCGACCAGACGTCAATCGCGGGCACCTGCGTGGTGTCGATCCGGTGCACGCCCGATTGATCGCGGAACGCCAATCCGGATGCCGTCGCCAGCCACAGTCGCTGACGCGCGTCGAGCCGCACACCGTTGATCCAGGCGGCCGGCAGCCCCGGTGTGTTCCCGGGTTCATACAGCGTGAAGGCCAACCCATCGTAGCGCACCAGACCCCGGCGCGTCCCGAGCCACAGATAGCCCTCGGCTGAGCGGACCACCGAGTTGACCTGCGACTCGGGTAGTCCATCGCGCCGATCGAGGATGCGGCGCACGTAAGCGCCGGTTGATGGGACCGGGTCGCGCGGCTGCGCATGCTGCGCCGCTGGAACGCCGGCCCAGGCGACCCAGAGCGCCAGGAGCGCGCGACGAAGACTGCGGCTCACTGGCTGCCTACGCTTGCGACACTGCAACGGTTGCGGTTCGTCGATGGTCAATCAGGGCGCGCCTGGGGACGTTACCCCGGCCGCGCATACCGCTGGCGCGTCGTTCACGGCTTCCGTTCATAGCGCTTCAGCGCGCGTGGCCCGACTTCGGCACCATAGATCACGCCGCGCGCATCCACGGCCACCCCCTCGGCGGCACTGGTGTTTCGCGTGTCCGTCACTGGATCGGGGATGAACGCCGTCACTTCACCGGTACGGGCGCTCCCGATGCGAATCCCGCGCTGCCACTCAGGCCGCGTCGGTGCAATCGAGCCCGACTCGGAATCGGCCACGTACATCACGTCGTTCCGGTCGATGAAGATCCCGCTGGCCCGGGAGAACTGAAACCATGTGTCGAGCAGCATCCCGCTCTGCGAAAAGATCTGGATGCGATTGTTCCCACGATCAGCAACAAAGAGACGGCCACGGGAATCCATCGCCAGCGCGTGCGGTTGATCGAACTCGCCGGGCCCAGTTCCCTTCTTGCCCCAGGTGGTGAGCAGCGTCCCCTTCTTGTCGAACTTGAGCACACGAGCGTTGGCATCGGCACCCGAGGCATGCCCCTCCACCACGAAGACATCACCATTACGCGCCACGTGCACCGCATTCGGCTGGAAGAAGTAGCCTGAATCGCGTGCACCGCCATCGGTGCCAAGGCGCATCAGCAGTTCACCGCGCGGCGAGAACTTGAGCACCTGGTGGCCAAAGACGCGTTCAGGCATGGCTGGCGCCGGCGCGTCGGTGGCGGCCCCGCGTTGCGGCGCGGGTTTGTTGTCGCGACCGTCAACCACCCAGACGTTCCCTTCATAGTCGACGTGAATGCCATGCGGCCAGTTGATCATGCCGTGGCCGAAGGACCGCACCAGATCTCCATCCCGATTGAAGAGCATGATCGGGTCGACGGTCGACCCGACGCAGCTGTTCTGCCCGCAGCGTTCTGCCACCCTGACACTCACGCCGTCCTTGTCGATCGCGACGGCACTGGTGGACCCCCATGTCCGGCCAGTCGGCAGCCTCGCCCAGCCTTCGAAGGTCCGATATGGATTCGGCCGCTCGTTCACCGACGGCGCGGCCTGCGCGCCGATGAACGACGTGCTCGCGAGCATCGCGGCGATGAGCACCCCTGAGCGAACCACTCCGGTCATTCGTCCTCCTCGTTCCGTTGCGGAACGCTGGCAGGCGCTGCGTCATACATCTGTGTCGGCAGCTTGAAGGCGTCGGCAATCGCCGGATCGTCGGCGTCGCCAAGCACGCGCGACGCGATGTACTCACCAAGCACGATCGAGAACTTGAACCCCTCGGACTGCCCCATGCCGGCGATCCATGCGTTGTCGGCGCCGGGCACACGATCGACGATGAAGTTGCGATTGACGCTGATTTCGTAGTGACAGGAACGCGTCTCGAGCAACGGCGCATCAGCCATGGTCGGGAAGTATTTCTGCAAGACGCGGCGCGAGCCGTCGATGCGATCCTGACTGGTCCATCGCACGCTGAGATCCGGGTCCAGCTGCCGCAGATCGACTACAGCAGCGGGAGGCGGTGGCGGCGGCGGAGCGTCGTCCTCAGCGCCCGCCGCGCGCGGCGGCGGTGGCGGGGCGATGGCACCGCGTACGCGAAAGCCGCGACTGTCGACGGGGAGGTCGGGCCACCCAGTCACGCCAGGCACGTTCCAGCTCGGGATGTTCGGAAACGAGAATCGTGTGTCGCCCATCGGCGGGCCAAAATAGCAGACGTGGCCGATCGGCAGCCGGGTTCTGTTGCGCATGACCTCCGGGAAGACCTTCTCCATCCATGGGCCGCAGCAGAACACGTATGCGTCAGCAGTGAGTCGCGTGCCGTCACCAAGCGTGATGCCATCCATCACTCCGTTGCGAATCTGCCCGGGCGACACACGACCGATCTTCATCTGAACACCGGCGTCGCGTCCGAGTGCGACAACCGCCTGCACCGAGTCACGTGCGCGCGCGACACCGGCATCCGGCTCGTACAGCACCACGCCGTTGCCATCCGACTTGATCTGCGGCCAGCGCCGCATGGCATCGTCAGCGCTGAGGACCTCGAACTTCACTCCCTGCGCCGTCCAGAGCTCTTGCGTCCGGGTGGTGAAGCTCTCCGGCTTTTCGCGCAGGATCAGATCACCGGTGGTGAAGAAGTAGCGCGTTCCAAACCGCTTCGCGTGTTCGGCATCGAACTCGCGCCATTTTTGAATGCTCTTGCGCGCCCACGCCGTCCAGAGTTCAGCCCCCTGCGTGCGGTCGCCATAGGAGGATCGAATGCCACGGGTTTCGTCGCCGCTGGTCGAGCGCGAGTTGCCGGCGCCGTACTGATCGATGAGCGTGACGCGATTGCCTGCCTTTCGCAGGTGCCAGGCGGTGAACGCGCCCCAGGCGCCAGCGCCCACGACGACGATGTGGCTCGAGGCGCGGGCGCGGCCGGGCGCCGGTTGCGGCGCGGCCGCCGCCGGCACCAGTGCATCGGTGGCCGTCGGAACCGCGCCCACGAGGAGCGCGCCTGTGCCCAGTCCGGCGAGCCGGAGGAAATCGCGCCGATCGACAGCCGGCGTAAGGGAGTCGTGCTCATCCGACATTGGCGGGGAGGGCAAAGGCGGGGAGGGCGAGGTGAAACGCTGGCTGCAAAGTCGCCCGTCCGCACGGGCTTGGCAATCAGTCCGAGCACCGGTCGGCGGACCCTTCGACACACGGACGGCGCACGTGTCGGCCGATCCGACTGTACATCTGCGCAACGCCATTCCGGGCACGTGGCCGCATATCCGAGCGCGACGCGGCCCTCATCGTGTCCTGCGCCCGGCGGCATCGTCCGCGCCTTCAGGGCGGCGCGCCCCGCCTGACTTGCCCGTCCGTCGCGCCGACGCCAGCTTGCGACGTCATGCAAAATTCCCGATTTGGCGCCCGGATCCTCGCCGGGCTGCTCATTGCCTGTTCCGCCCCCGCACTCTCCGCACAGCAGCCCACCGCGCCGAGCGACTCACTCGCTGCTGCGGCGGCTCGCCAGCTCGACCTCGGCGAGCAGTGGTTCCGATCCGCGTGCCTCGAGTGTCATGCGGTCCGCGGCCTCGACAACGCTGATTTCCGCCTCAAGTGGCAGGGCCGCAGCGCCTACGACCTCTTCGAGCGGATCCGCTCCACGATGCCGGAGTCGAAGCCGGGATCGCTGACGCAGGGGACGTACGCAGCGATCGTGGCGTATCTGATGAAACTGAACGGCATGCCGGTCGGCGCGCGCCGTGTGTCGTCCGACAGTACGGCGCTGACTACAATTCGACTGACGTTTCCCACGACCACCGCCGTCAATCCTCGCTGACCGGGAACTTCCAATGCGTGTGCCGTCTCTCGTTTCGCTGTTTCGTGTCGCGACACTCATCACCTGCTGCACCGCACCGGCCATCGCCCAGATGCGCGAGCCGCTGGGCCAGTCGTCGCCGACCCTCACGCCGGCCATTCGTGTTGGCAACATGGTCTATGCATCGGGCCAGCTGCCAGCGCGCGGCGCGAACGCCGACACCACGATTCAAGGTCAGACGAAGAGCACACTCGAGAACGTGAAGCGTGTCTTCGACATGGCTGGCACCACGATGGAAAATGCCGTCAAGTGCACGGTGTTCCTCATTGAAGGCACCGACTTTCAGGGGATGAATGAGGCGTATCGCACCTTCTGGCCGGTGGCGCCGCCGGCGCGGTCGACGGTGATCGTGAAGGCGCTGGTGGTGCCGGGTGCGAAGCTCGAGATCGAGTGCACCGCGGTGATGCCGACGAAGTAACGGCGCGCAGCGAATGGCGGACGGGGCCGCCGTCGCGGAGGGCCGGGCTCGAGTCACACTCGGTCACTGGGTCAGTCGATCCGCCGCACCGGTACCCCCCCGTACGCGGCTCCAGCTTCAAGTTCAACGTGCTTCGGCACCACGCTGAGGGGGCCGACCTGCGTCCCCTGGCCGGTCCGCACGCCGATGCCAACGACGCTCCCGATGCCGATGACCGTCCCCGCGCCAAGTGTCACCCGCGCGGTCTTCAGCCTTCCGCGTTCGACGATGTGTCCGGAGATGTGTGCGTCGGACCCGATGACGACGCCGTCGCCGAAGTCGAGCAGGTTGTGGTCCATCAGCGCCAGGCTGTTGACCCATACCAGCCGCCCGAGCTTCGCGCCATTGAGGCGCATGTAGAAACTCCAGAACGGCGTCGACCGAAACACCGGGCCCGCAAAGACGCGCACCACGTGTATCGTCATGAGATACCGGCCCCAGTCGAGCACAGGCCAGCTGAAGTCGGACAACGGGAGATCAACCCCTTCCGGCGTTCGCCAGCCGAGGAGCCTGGTGGCCAGTGCGGAGTACAAGATGAGCAGGAGGGCGAAGCACACGTACAGCGGCACGAACGCGAGTGCAGTCAGCGCGAGGCGCACCCAGAATTGAACCGTCCACGACGCCTGCCACTGTACAAACCCCATCACCGGCATCAGGGATAGCCCCAGCACGACCGTCTCGAGGATCACCACTGACACTCCGCCCCAGACAAATCGGGCTCCACGATGCCATGACGAATTCAGATTCGCAGACGCAGTCACCGGCCACTCCGCTCGGCGAACCGTTGCCGGAACCTGGGCCACACGATCCCAGCCGACTGCACGTGCACGGGGAAGGCCCTCCGCTGATCTACATCCCGGGCATGGACGGCACCGGACTGCTCTTCTACCGTCAGGCGCGGCTGCTCGAGCATCACTTCCGCGTCATCACCTTCCGGTTGCGCGATGAAGCGCGTGACATGGAGACGCTGGTGGCCGACGTCGCGGCGCACCTCGATCGCGCCGTGCCCGATGGCACACCGGCAATCGTGGTGGGCGAGTCGTTTGGCGGCGCGCTCGCGATGCAGTTTGCGCTGTCGCATCCACAGCGTGTGCACAGGCTGGTGATCCTCAACTCGTTCACACGAATCACTCCGCAGATCAAGCTGTTTGCCGGCATCGCAGGGCTGCATCTCGTGCCGTGGCGTACGATGCAGATCGTGCGGCGACTGACCGCCTCGCGCCTGCAGTCCAGACACACCCACAAGGACGAAATCAAGCGCTTCCTGATGCTGACCGCGGCGACCACTCGCCTTGGCTACATCAACCGACTGCGCATCCTGACGCAGTATGACATACGCGACGATCTGGCCTCGCTGCAGGCGCCCACTCTGTATCTCGCGGCCGACCAGGATCATCTCATTCCCTCCGTGGAACAGGCGACGTACATGTCGGCCCGGGTGCCACACGCGACCATGCGGGTGCTGGAAGGCTACGGGCACGGGTGTTTTCTGGCGCCGGACCTCGACCTGAATCAGTTGCTGCAGGACTGGGACAATAGCGGAGTGCTGCGTACCCAACCATAGCCCGAGCGCGGCCGATCGCGCAGCGACTTACGAGCGACAACTGCGCCCCCCCGGTTGATCCGCAGTCATCCTTGCAACGCAGGCTGTACGGGTTTTCCCTACTGCGTTCGCGCGCGATGCGGCATATGGTACGAGCATCATGCCAAAAGCGGTCGGAACCCGAACGCGGAAGTGCAGCGTTTGCGGCGCCCATCGTCTTTTACCCGACTCATCCACAAGAGGCGCAACATGCCGCGAACGCATCTGGCATTTATCGTCACCGCCACCATTGTGGTCGCGACATCCGTTGGTGCCCAATCCTGGCAGACGATCGGGATACCGAACAACACGAACGCCGGGGCGTACTGGAACAACATCTCCGACGACAACGTCGGCAATGCGGTCTGTAACGCTGGTGCGATCCTGACGAACACCCCCGCCCTCGCCGCCGGATCGTGCACCAATCAGTCGCCGAACCCTTCCCTGCCGTTGTCGCCGGCGCCCCTGACAACCGCGAACCGCAGCCCCGATCGCGTCGAGCAGCGAGTTACACGCATCGGCATGGTTCGCTGCCTCGACCGCCTTCACCCCGCCAACGCCTGCCTCGTAACTGACGGTCAGCTTCGCATCAGCGTGTCCAATGCGATCGATCGCACCTTTCAACAGGTGCCCGGATGAGCTGCCGGCGGCGTAGACGGCAAACTTGATCGACGAAGAACCTGAGTTGAGCGCAAGGATCAGCCGTGTGTCTGGAGTCACATCCGGCAGCGAGGAAGCGTCGCGGGGGGCGCGTGCCCGCCAGCGCGTGGGGACGGCCGCTGCGCTGACCCGGCACGGCACTGGCCGACTCTCTGACGAGAACGTAACGCATCCATCAAAGCGCTTCTCAGGCGTGGAAGCAAGGAAACACTGGAGTCGGCGTGTCAGGCAAAATGGAGTGTTCAGGTGCTCGGCGGGCTCCTACTTTCGTGAAATACTCACACCCGGTGGCCCTTCGATCAGCGCGACTGGCGCGTCGATTCGTGGACCACTGAACGCCCCCCAGCTGCCGAGGCCGCGCAGACATGTCCGACGAACGTCTGGTACTCCCGCTGTCTGCCGTCGGCGTGAAGGATGTTGGACTCGTCGGCGGCAAGAACGCCTCGCTTGGTGAGATGATCGCGCAGCTCGGCAGCACGGGTATCCGCGTGCCCGGCGGATTCGCGACCACCGCCACCGCCTACCGGCGATTTGTCGCGCACAATTCCCTGGCGCCGGTGATCAGCGATGCGATCGCGATGCTCCACAGTGATCCGACGACACTCCCGACGGTTGGCGCCCGCATTCGCGATGCCTTCGCCGCCGCCACGATCCCTCAGGACATCGAGCGACTGATCCGTGATGCCTATGCGGCGCTCTGCACGGCCGCCAACATCGAGAACATGGCGGTTGCGGTACGCTCGAGCGCAACCGCCGAGGATCTGCCGGACGCGAGCTTTGCGGGGCAGCACGAGAGTTATCTCAACGTGAGTGGCGCCGATGCGGTGGTGCGCACCTGGCTCAGGTGTGTGACGTCGATGTTCACGGATCGGGCCATCAGCTACCGGGAGGGCAACGGCTTTGATCATTCGGCCGTGGCGTTGTCCGTGGGCGTCCAGCGGATGGTACGCTCGGACACATGGGGTGCTGGAGTGATGTTCAGCATCGACACGGAGTCCGGCTTTCGCGACCTCGTCGTCATCGATGGATCGTGGGGGTTGGGCGAAGCGGTGGTGAAAGGCGAAGTCGATCCCGATCGCTATCGCGTCTTCAAGCCGCTGCTCGGGCGTGCCGAGCTAACGCCGATCACCTCCATCGATCGCGGTGAGAAAACGATCAAGATCGTCTACGACGACGCCGGCCCCGAGCCGACGATGACGGTCGATACCACCGACACCGAACGAGCAGCGCTGGTACTCAGCGAGCCGGAGATCTGCGACCTCGCGCGTTGGGCCGTCGCGATCGAGACGCACTACGGCCGCCCGATGGACATTGAGTGGGCCAAGGACGGCCTCACGAAGGAGCTCTTCATCCTGCAGGCGCGACCCGAGACGGTTCACGCGCGCCGCGCTGCCGGGCTGGTACACTACCAGATCACGGGCAAGGGGCCGGAGTTGTTGCGCGGATTGTCGGTGGGAGACGGCGCGGCGGTCGGCCCCGTCTGCCGCTTGCACAGCGCCGCTGAGATCGGTCGTTTCCCGGACGGTGGTGTGCTGGTAGCGGAAATCACGGACCCCGATTGGGTGCCGGTCATGCGGCGGGCGGCGGCGATCGTCACCGACCGGGGTGGCCGCACCTCGCACGCGGCAATCGTGAGCCGCGAGCTCGGTGTTCCCGCGGTGCTGGGCACGGGCAATGGCACGACGACGCTGGTGGATGGTCGCACCGTGACGGTGTCATGCGCTGAGGGCAACGTCGGCGTGGTGTACGAAGGGGCGGCGACGATCACGCGACAGGACATCGCTGTCAGCGAGCTGCCGAAGACACGCACCCACGTGATGCTGAATCTCGCTGATCCCGGCGCTGCGCTCACCTGGTGGCAACTCCCGGCCGATGGCATTGGCCTTGCCCGGATGGAGTTCATCGTCACGGACCACATCAAGGTCCACCCCATGGCGCTTGCCCATCCGGAACGGATCACCGATCCGGCGGTGGCGGCGCAAATCCGTGAACTCACACGAGGCTACGACCGCCCCGATGCGTACTTCGTTGATCAGCTGGCAAGCGGCATCGCAGCGCTCGCCGCACCATTCTGGCCGCACCCGATCATCCTGCGCCTGTCGGACTTCAAGACCAACGAGTACGCCACCCTGCTCGGCGGCACACCGTTCGAACCGCTGGAAGAGAACCCGATGCTCGGCTGGCGCGGTGCGAGCCGCTACTACCATCCCGGCTATGGCGACGGTTTCGCACTGGAATGCCGTGCGATCAAGGAGGTACGTGAGCGTCGCGGATTCACCAATGTGATCGTGATGATTCCGTTCTGTCGCACGCCGGAGGAAGCCGATCGCGTGCTCGAGGTGATGGCGGCTGAGGGGCTCGTGCGTGGTGAGAACGGACTGGAGGTGTATGTCATGGCGGAGATCCCCTCGAACATCCTTCTGGCCGCGGAGTTCTCGAAACGGTTTGACGGGTTTTCGATCGGCAGCAACGACCTTACCCAGTTGACGCTGGGAATCGATCGTGATTCCGAGATTCTCGCCGGGATCGGCGACGCGTCGAATCCAGCGGTATTGCAGCTCATCAGCCGGTTGATCACCGTGGCACACCAATGCGGCCGCAAGGTTGGGTTCTGCGGTCAGGCGCCCAGCAACGATCCGACTTACGCACGCTTTCTCGTCGAGGCGGGTATCGACTCGGTGTCGGTGACGCCAGACAGTTTCGTTGCAGTCAAACAGCAGATCGCGCTGGCTGAAGGAAAAGCATGATCGATGTGCGAGGCAGTACAGCTGGTCATCACAGACTCTTCCACGGAGGAACACATGGGCAGACTCGGCAAGAAGGTCGCGAAAAAAGCCAGCACCGCCGCGCGCAGTACGGCGGCGCGTGTCAAGAACAAGGCGGCAGCAGTGGAGACTCGTCTGCTGGTCGATGAAGGGCGACGCTCGATCCGCGCCAAGACCGCGACGACGAAGAAGGTCGTTAGGAAGGCGCTCACGGCGGGTCTCGTTACCGGGGCTGTGACGGTCGCGGCGGTCATCGTTCACGAGGTGAAAAAACGACGCGCCAGATGAGTGTGACCGCAGTCCGTTGCCGATACGGGTCCGCGACTGAATCCGGCGTCAGCCCTTCACAAAGCGGGCAATAGACAACTTGGGCGCCTTCGGCACTTCGTACCCACGCCGCCAGGTACTCCCCCACGGTCTCAGTCGCGGTGAGATGATGAGAGTACCCGGCGGGAAGCAAGGTGTTTTCGAGGAGGTCCGCCGGAAACTGTGCGGCGCGCGCGATGAAGGTCTGCACTGCGACGTGCCGATTGACTCTCAAACCGGCTCAGAACACTGGAGCTGCGCGACTTAGCCACACAACATCGGTTGCTCCGGGGCCGGACGCGCCCGGAGTGCCATCCGCTGGCGACCGGCATGCCCAAAGCGCGTCATCCGAGTTCGGATCTTGCCACCACGACCCTTGCACGCCAGCGACCCGAACCCAATGACAGAGCCGAGACACGTCAATGCGATAGCGCGCTACGCGACAAGCTGTGGGCTCCTGCTCGTCCCGGCGCTCCTCTGGAATCTGGTGTTCGCCAGTCGGCTTCCACCCGCGTTCTCAGCCTCAGTCATCGCACGCGACGTTCCGCCATGGCTCACCATGCTCGAGAACGGGAGCCGAGTCGTCGTGTTTGCGCTCCCCTTCTTCATGCCGCTGGACGTCGCTGCGCCTGTTCAGCGCGAACGCCTGGGACTGTTCGCTGCCGGTACACTGGTGTACTTCGCCAGTTGGCTGCCACTGCTGACTGCACCATCGTCATCATGGTCAATGAGCGCGGTGGGCTTCCTGGCTCCGGCGTACACGCCGGCAATCTGGCTGCTCGGGCTCGCGTTGCTCGGACGCCGACTCTTCTGGGGCGCCTCGTACAGGTGGTGGATGTACCTGCCCGTTTCTGTGGTCTTCCTGTGTGCGCATATCGTTCACACATGGCTGCTAGTCTCTCGCATCCGATGATGCTGGCCCGAGTGCACACTGCGCCTCGAGCCCCACGTGGCAGTGCCGCTGCTCGCACTACATTCCGGGTCTTGCGCGTCTCACACCCGAAACGCATCGTGCCACTCACCTTCTCTCAGCGCTCAACTCGATTTCACCCACGGAGGAATCGATGCGTCGGGTACGATTCTCGGTTGCGATGAGCCTCGACGGGTACATCGCCGGGCCCAAGGGTGAGAGTGACTGGATCGTGATGGACCCGGACATCGACTTCAGCTCCCTGATGGGGTCGTTCGACACATTGCTGATGGGCCGGAACACGTACGAGGCGGCGCGAAAGAGTCAGGGCGGAGGCGGCGGGATGCCAGGCATGGACGCGTACGTCATTTCGACGACGCTTGCGCAGCGCGATTGCAAGGGCGTGACCGTTTCAGGCGATCCCGCGGCAACGGTTTCGGCACTGAAATCGAAGCCTGGCAAGGACATATGGCTCTTCGGCGGCGGGTCACTATTCCGGAGCATGCTGCACCTCGGGCTTGTTGATACCGTCGAAGTGGCGGTCATACCGATCCTCCTCGGTGGTGGCATGCCGCTGGTGCCAACCTCCGAAAGCCGGAGAAAGCTCAAGCTGATCAAGCACCGCATTTATGAGAAGACCGGTACAGTCGCGCTTGAGTACCGCACTGTTTGATACCGCTCGCACGTCGCGTGGGGCAGAGTTCGCGGAACAGGCAATTCGCTCATCGTGGCATCGCACGACCATCGTTCAGCGCACCTCGACTCCGTGAAACGAGACGGCAGCGAAGATGACAAGACCCGAGCACTGCCTCGCTATCCCAACCCGCGGACCTGGACGCGCCGTCCTGGTACTCCACGCCTGATGGGGACTGAACGGCTTCTTTCGCGGCCTGTGTGATCGGCTGGCTGACGAGGGATTTGTGGCGCTCGCGCCAGATCTGTTCGGGGGGAAGACTGCAACCACCGTCGCAGGTGCCCGCCGGCTACGCGCTGCGGCGACCAGATCGCGACGGGAGACGGTTTACAGATTCATCGAGCGCGAGATCGGGTTTCTCCAGAACCATGACGCGGTTCGGGGCAAGACGATCGGCGTGGTGGGTTTCTCGATGGGCGGTCACTGGGCGCTGTGGCTTGCGCGGCGACCGGAGCTGCCAATCGCAGCGACAGTGGCATTCTACGCCGCACGCAGCGGTGACTTCTCCACGAGCCGATCCGCCTTTCTCTGTCACTTCGCGGAGCACGATGAGTGGGTGTCGAAGGCAGCATCCCGAAAACTCAGCCGCGATCTTGCGGCAGCCGACAGACCATCAACGGTCCACGAGTATCCGGGCACGTCGCATTGGTTCTTCGAGTCAGACCGCA
>JANNVN010000018.1:0-4261 GCA_031414435.1 Gemmatimonadaceae bacterium | reverse complement strand
GATGGCCAGTTCGTACGCGCCAACCGTGCGCCGACCAAACAGGCCGAGCCGCGCCGTGACGTCACCCTGCTTTCGCACGCGCATGCGCGGCAGCCGCAGCACCACGTCGTGAAACCAGCCGGTCACCACACGCTGCACCATTGCGTCAACGAACGGTGTGGGCAGCCCGATCACCACATCTCCCGCCGGGCGTTGATCGAGCAGGTCACTCAGCGACGCCGCGTCGTACACCATGGCGCGCAACGAATCCCGCTGCCGCGTGAGCAGTGCGATCTCACGCGCGACCGTCGCGGGATCCTCACGCTCCCAGCGTGGTCGGAACCGCAGCGCGACAATGCCGAAGGCCAGGACGGGCACGCAGACCGCCGCCGCGATCCCTGTCAGGATCCAGCGCTTCATGGCGCAGCTCCGGCCGTGTCGCGTTGCGCCGACGAAAACGTGCCGAGTGCAACATGCAGCACAACCCAAAGCCGATTCTGGAAGGCGATCACGCGTGCCACGTCGGCCGTCATCGGCGCCTGACTGGGTTCGATCGACAGCGCCCCCTCCGGACCAAAGCCGGGCAATTGCATCTGCCGATCCAGTCGCACGGGCAGCGCGACTGATGGCAGGCTGCCGGTGAGCTCAGGCAGGCTCCGCTCGACGATCGTCTGCAGGACGTTGATCACCACACCGTCGAACGCGGCCGGTGCCCCGGCGGGTGTGTTCAGCTCAACATCGTCGATGCTGATCCGCGCACGAAGTTCCTGCGTCTCGTCGACGACGAACCGGTCGATGGCGCCGCGCAGGAATACCGCGGCGGACACCCGGGGGAATCGGCCACGACGCACCTCGCCGCGAATGTCGACGCGCGCGACGTTGGCTCGAAAGACGACGTTCGCCCCCGTCAGCGTGACGATCAGCTTGTTTTGCAGTGCGACCGTGATGGGAAACGAGGTCGCGATCAGTTCGCGCAGCAGGGTGTCGCTGACGGTGATGATCACCTCGTGTTCGCGATCCATCAGCGTGCCGGGTTCGAACTTGCGCAGTGCCTGGAACCCAGCCACCTCACGCCGCAACTGGTCGCGCTCGACCACCCGGGCGCGCGTCGCCGGATCAGCCGGGCTGCACGCGCTGCCGAGCAACGCGAGCAGCAGCAGCAGGCGTTTCATACGTCACGGTCTGACGAGGCGGATATCGCAGCCTCCTGTGCCGCGCGTGCCGGAAATGCGAGGCGGCGTACTGCCGTCGTCAGCGGAATCGCCAGCAACCCGCCGGTCGGCCCGAGGACAAACGCCCAGAACAGCACCGAGGCGAACATGACGAAGGGGCCAAGATCGAACCCTTCCTTCATGAAGCGCGGCTTGATCACGTTGTCGACGACGTTGTTGAGCACGACGAACAGCGCGATCAGCAGTGCGGTGCGAGTGCCACCGAATTCGAGCAACGTCAGCGCGGCTGGCGGAATCATCGACAACGCAAAGCCGATCCCCGGCACGAAGCTGAGGACCAGGGCGACGATGGCCCACAACACCGGCAGATCAGTCCCGATCAGGATCATCACCAGCCAGACGGCGACCGCGTAGATCACACCGGTCAGCATCGTGATCCAGACATACTGCTGCACGTCGCTGGCCATGGCATCGAACCGGTGCTGCCAGGTGTGCGCCTCCGCCTTCTCAGCGCTCTGCCTGCCACGGCGGCGCCAGAACGCGGCCGACTCGATCAGCAGGAAGACGGAGAGCATCACGATCAACAACGCTTCGCTCATCGCGCCACCCACGCCTTGCGCGAGGCTCGAGGCCATCCCGATGACCTTTGCGGGATTGAGCAGCTGGAGCAGCTTCGATGTCGACGCATCGATCCCTCGCGCATCGAGCCACGCCACCCCGGACGAGACCAGCGCCGTCAGCCGGTCCTGGTAGCGCGGCACCGTATCGACGAGCGCCTTGCCGGCGTAGCCGAGCAGCACGACGAACGCGAGCAATGCGAGGACCACGGTGACGGCCGTGACAGCCATCGCCCAGCCGCGCGGAATCCCTCGTCGACGCAGCCGCTCCTGCAGTGGCGCGGCGCACGCCACCACGACGCCCGCCATCAGCAACGGATCGAGCACGCCAGCGGCGGAACGGAGGCCGCCAATGATCACGACGACTGCCGCTGCGCTGACCAGAAAACGGAACCGCTCTTCAGAGGTGACAGTGTCGAGCATCAGATCCCTGGTAGCCGAGTGTCAGTATGCGAAACGCTCAGTGGCGATGCCCACCGAGGTCGATCGACGTACCCTGCCCCGTCTCGACGGCACGCTGATAGATGTGGCGTAGCGCCGCAACATCCTCGACCGCGAGACCCAGCGACTTGAACACCGTGATCTCGTCCGCTGTGGACCGCCCCTCATACGTGCCATTCACCACCTCGCCCAGTTCGGCGAGGAGATGTTGCGGCGTGATTGCCCCCTCGGCCAGCGGAATCAGGAAGTCGCCGGATTCCGCCAATACTGATTCGCGCCGATCCGCGTAGAGCCGTGACATCACGATCGCCGCAGTGTCGAGTTCCCGGGCGTCCCGGATCGACGCACCGACGGCGTTGACGTGCGCCCCGGGTGCGAGCCAGCGCCCTTCGAGCACCGGGGTGCGCGACGCCGTGATCGTGCACACCACGTCTGCGTTCGTGACCGCCACCTCTGCCGACTCACAGAGCGAGACCTCGACATCGAGTGCCGCCCTCGCTCGCTCAGCCAGTTGATCGGCGCGTCCGCCAGCCGATGTACCGGAACGACTCCAGAGGCGCACACGACGGATCGGCCGAACGGCGCAGACCGCCTCGATGTGCGGCAGCGCGAGCACCCCGGCGCCAAGAACGGCCAGCGTGCTCGCGTCGTCACGCGCGAGGTGGCGTGTCGCGAGTCCTGACACCGCCGATGTGCGAATCGCGGTGATGCTCGAGGCGTCTGCGATTGCGAGCAGTTGGCCGTGCTCACCGTCGAACAGCAGCACCACGCCGATGTGTGAATCGAATGGCGTGGCGTCATTCCCCGGAAACACCGCGATCACCTTGGCACCGATCGAGGCCTGCGCTCCGGAACCGAGAATGGCAGGCATGCTGAGAAAGGCGTTTCGTGTGTCACCCAGCCGAAGCACGGTCCGAAGCGGGAGCACAGCCTCGCCCGCAGCAACAGTGCGGAGCGCATCCGCCATGACGTCGATGCATTCCCGCATCGGCAGGAGTTCGCGCACGTCGCGTTCGGTCAGGAGCAGGGTCGGCATGACGGAAACGTATCGCCGCGACGGATCCTGGAAGTGGGCGTGCGCCGGGCCAAGGCACACGGAAGTCGACCCGACTGACGCCTCGGCTCCCGCGATCGGCAGCAGCCGTAGCCGCGCTGACTGCTGACGGCAGTCGCCAGCCGACGACGGACGAGAGTGCTCCGGCGTTGGCGCCGGCAGAAGAGGCGCAGCCAGCGCACAGGCCGTTTCCTTGCGGCGCTGTTTACGGATCCCTACCTTCCGAATTCCGGCAACAGGTGGCCAGCAGATGCGGCAGGACCCCTTTCGGGCGGGAGATTCCGGCACCGTGCGGCCGTCGCCGCCCAGCGCTATCGACGCGCGCTCGCCCACTGCCCTGCCGGACCACGGCGCGCTGGACGCCCTGCTCCCCGATGTCTTCGACGAGCTCCGCACGATCGCACGCCGCCAGCTTGCGCGTGAAGGCGATCGGTTCACGCTCCAGACCACCGATCTGGTACACGAAGCGTATCTCCGGCTGGCAGGCGATGCCGCGGTGACCGCCCTGGGTCGAGCCTACTTCTATGCGGCTGCAGCGCGCTCGATGCGGCAGGTCCTCGTTGACGCGGCGCGACGACGGAATGCGAACAAGCGCGGCGCCGGTGAACGGGTGCTCAGTCTGGACGACGCGACGGGTGTCGTTGACGCGTTCGGCCACGAACTGCTCGATCTCGATCGTGCCCTGCGTGAACTCGAGGTGCGCAATCCCCGCTCGGCACGCGTCGTGGAATGCCGTTTCTTCGTCGGCATGACGGTCGAGGACACCGCTCGCGCACTCGACATCTCGGAGCGCACCGTCAAGTCCGACTGGGCACTGGCCCGCGCGTGGCTCCACGACAGACTCGCCGAGCCCGACACATGAGTGCCCCCACCGACCCTGACGTCGAGATGGATCGCGCCCGGTGGCCGCTGATCGAGCAATTCTTCGCCGTTGCCCTCGATACGCCACCCGAGCAACGCGATGCCATGCTCGACTCGGACTGCCACGATCACGGTGT
>JANNVN010000017.1:0-4466 GCA_031414435.1 Gemmatimonadaceae bacterium | reverse complement strand
CAACTGCTTGACGCAAAGGCGCAGAGGACGCAAAGGCGCAAAGCGGTTCTCGGTCGGACAAAGAGTGCAGAGTACGCGCGGGATGATGGCTGGGGGAACGACGCTCGTGAAGGAGGTCCCCACAGCTATTCATTCGTTGTCGTATCGCCGCGATGGCCGCCGACGCAACAGATCTCCTTGCGCCTTTGCGTCCTCTGCGCCTTGGCGTCAAGCCGTTCGCCGTTCGCCGTTCGCCGTTCGCCGTTCGCCGTTCGCCGTTCGCCGTTCGCCGTTCGCCGTTCGCCGTTCGCCGTTCGCAGTTCGCAGTTCGCCGGACGTGCCGGGACAAAACTCGGCTAACGCGACCAGTTGGCGAGGGTGACGCCGATGGCATCGATGGCTTCGCGTGCACGCCAGCGATCTCGCCCGTTGTAGAGCATCGCGAAGGCGAGGAGTTCGCCGTTGCGGGCGGTGACGTAGCCGGCGAGTGCCACGACGTCATTGGTGGTGCCGGTCTTGGCGTGCAGGTTGGTCTGCGCGGTGGTGTATCGCATGCGATGGCGCAACGTGCCGCTTTCACCCGCCAGCGGCAGCGAGGCGTGCAATAGTGGTCCCCAGCTGGCGTGGTCGGCCCAGCTGAGCATCTGGACCATGGCCCGTGGTGACACGTAATCGGACTGCGAAAGACCGCTGCCGTCGGATGAGCGGATGGCATCGGAACGGACGCTCGCTGTGCGCTGGAGCAGGGCGCGCAGGGCGGTGTCCGCAGTGAAGGCGGCCCCGGGCGTATGCCGATCGGCGCCGCGCGATGCGGCACGGAAGACGTGTTCCGCGATCACGTTCACCGATTCCCGGTTCATGACCGCGAGGAGCGTTTCGAGCGGGGGGGATTCCCAGTTCACCACCGGCATGGCGCCTGCAGGCGTCCGTGCCATCGTCATGCCATTAGTGACCGTGACACCATTACGTCGCAATGCCGCGAGAAAGGCGCCAGTCGTGAATGACGCTGGGTCTTCCACGATGTAGGAGTACGACCGTGAACCGGCATTCGCACCGATGCTGCCGGTGACCGTGATTCCGGCGCTGGTGCGCGAGAATCGCAGCGGGGCTCCTCGGCCAGCGACCGTCCGCACGTTGGCGCGCACTGGAATCGCGGTCGTCGCCGGCTCGAG
Source organism: Gemmatimonadaceae bacterium (assembly GCA_031414435.1). Lineage (GTDB taxonomy): Bacteria > Gemmatimonadota > Gemmatimonadetes > Gemmatimonadales > Gemmatimonadaceae > JACMLX01. The sequence continues at coordinate 3,315 of JANNVN010000017.1, read as the reverse complement.
AACGACATCGGCGGCGCTACCGCGCGTCGTCGGGCGAATCGTGACCCAGACGACATTTTCGTTGAGCGTGAGCGCAGAGACACGGCCGGCGTAGGCATCCTGGAGAATGCGCGGATGCCACCCTTCGGGAATACTGCGAGCCTCGAAGGCCGACGCATCGCCGATCACCCGTCCCGAGACTTCGCGGATCCCGGCCCTGACGACACGCATTGCGAGCGTGTCCATGGCGGCGTCCGGGGAACGGCCGAAGAAGCGCGTCGACAGCGTTGGGTCGCCGTCGCCACGCAGGATCAGATCGCCCTCAATGCGACCATTCTGCAGCGCACCAGTGTGCAGTACTTCAGTCCGGAATCGATAGCCCGGCCCAAGTGCGTTCAGCGCAAGCACCGACGTCAGCATCTTCTGGGTGGAGGCCGGGACGTGCGGGACATCGGCGTTGATGGAGAAGAGCGTGTCGCCATGCGTGATCGACGTCACCATCATGCCCCACGAGCCATTCCGGATCGACGTGCCGGCAAGGGCGCCAAGATCCATGCGGAGGTTATCGAGGCCGAACGGGGTGCGCGCCTCGAGCACTGGCAGCGGTGGCGGCGTGTAGCGTACGAGTCGCGTCCGAGTGCGTGCCTTCATACGCGGCTTTGGTCGCGGCCGCACCGAAAGAGACCGGTTCCGTGCCGCAGCCGAGCCGGTGCGCAGGGCGCTCCCGCGCAGGGGCGCTTGGGCGACCTTACGGCCGGGCGCCGACACGGTCTGCTTGCGTGCCTTCTGTGCTGATGCAGGCAGCGCAACGCCGATCATGCACAGGCAGAGAACCAGCGATCGAACAACGGACCAGAGGCGATTGCAGCGTCGCAAATCACACCTTGAGGAAAATGTTCCGGCGCCAGAGCGCCCAAAGAATCACGAACCAGAAACAGACGAACGTCACTGCATACCCCAGCGACGCCACCCGTGGTTCAGGTATCGGCGCAAAGATCGCCCGATAGACTACCCACTGGACTGATTCCGGACCGTCGGCGGTCTGGACCTTCAGCAGGGTTACCGTCAAACGCGCCATCAGGCCAGAGCCAAGGAAGGCGATCATCGGGTTCGTACCGTAGATGACGAAGAACGTTGTCCAGCGTTTCCAGCCGCGCACGTCGATGATCCACATACACGTCGCCAGCGTCACCAGCGCCATGCCGCCGGTGAAGACGACATAGCTGCTGGTCCAGAGGCTCTTGTTGATTGGGAAAACCCAATGCCACATCAGTCCGAGCACCAGGAGCACGGCACCGACAGCGAACATGCCGTTGAGTCGCTCAGCCAGCGCTTTGGGGCTCGCGATCCAGCGGCCGGCAAACTGGCCGATCATCATGGAGCCAACCGCTGGCAGGCTGCTCAGCAGCCCTTCCGGGTCCCAGGTCTTCGCCGACGCCCAGAGGTGGTTGGTGGTGAGGATCTGCCGATCGAGCCATGCGCTCAGCACCGCGTCGGGTTTGTCGAGCAATTGCCACCCGGGCAGTCCCTGATCGGGCACCGTCACGAGCGTCATCAGCGCCCAGTAGCCCAGCAGGATCGCGCCGAGCGTCAGCAGATGCTGGCGCCAGCTGCCACGCAGCGTGATCAGCGCCCCAATGACATACGCCACCGCAATGCGCTGCAGCACACCCATGATGCGGAGGTGCTCGAGCCGGTAAACCACGCGATCGAGGAAGGTGGCATCCGGCAGCGTGGCAATCGTACCCCACATGAAGCCGGGGAACCACGCGAGGAAGAGCCCGAACAGAAAGATCAGCGCACCGCGGCGGAGAATCTGCCTTACGATCGCGCCTTCATCATCACCACGCGCCCGTCGCTGCGACAGCGAGAGGTGCGACGTGACACCGACGATGAACAGGAAGAACGGGAAGATCAGATCCGTGGGGGTCCACCCGTGCCACGGCGCGTGTTCGAGCGGTGGGAAGATGTGGCCCCAATCGCCGGGATTGTTCACCAGCAGCATGCCGGCCACCGTCATGCCGCGGAAGACATCGAGCGATAGCAACCGCTCGCGTGCCCCTGACGGGGACGCGGGCGACGGCGGCGGTGTGACAGACCGTGCTGGTGCCCCCTCAGTCTGCAGTGGTGTCAGTGTGGGCACCGGGTCAGTTGCCAGCGACAGGCGTGAGCGCCCCTGACGATCCCTGCGCGTCCGCCACACCATCACTGGCGTTGCCCTGCCGTTGCCAGCGGAAGAACACGACGGTCATGATGCCATAGAAGAACAGACCGCCCGGGATCCACATGATCAATCCACCGATCTGCTGATCCATCTTGGGCGAGATGCCCCAGAGCCGCGGGCTGGAGGCATAGAGCGGATAGAGCACGGTGTCGGCCATCGTGATGTAGACCGCGACCACGCTCATCGGCAACGTCATCAGGAAGCAGTACAACATCTGGCCCGGATAGCTGAGTCGCGGCAGCTCGGGGAGTGAGCTCATGAACGGCCACCACATCAGCACACTGGCCACAAGAAAGGTCAGGTGCTGCAGGATGTGCACATTGTGATGCATCAGCGCCAGGTTGTAGAGCGCCGGATTGTGCCAGACCGCGAGCGTGACGTTGAAGATCGAGAACGCCATGATCGGCGTCGTCACACGGCGTGCCAGCCAGCCGACCACCGGCCATTGCAAAGCGGGCCGCAGCATCCAGCCCGGTGTGCCAGCCAGGAGCAGCGGCGGCACGATCAATTCCATGATCAGGTGCTGCACCATGTGGCCGCTGAAGAGATAGAAATCGCTCAGATCGTGCAGCGGCCCGTTCAGGATCAGGAACAGCAGCAACAGTCCACCCACGAACGCCACGCGCTGGCCAGTGGAAGGGCCGATACCTTCCGCAGCACGAGCCCGTGCAAAGTAGAGCCACCCGAGCGCGGTCAGTCCAATGACCGTACTCGGGTGGATCGTCCAGCTGTCCAGCGCCAGTGTCTGCGCGGGATGTAGCAACAACGCGAGGTGTATCATCTCATGCGGTTATCGCCCGACAGCCACCAGCATCACCCGGTGATGCCGAGGTTGATGCCGACCTTGCCGAACAGGAAGAGCAGGCCGACACAGGTCACGATGGCGATCGCGAGTGGACCAACGAACAGATTGCGGAAGAGCTTGTGGTCGTACTTGAGGTGCATGTACACCGCGCAGACGACCGCGAACTTCACCGCCGACATGAAGATCATGCTCGGCACATAAATCGCGGACTGCTCCCACGGCTTGATGTAGTAGGCCGAGTTTTCCACGATGGTGACGATCGTGAGAAAGAGCGCGGTCCACAGGTATGTCTTCGCCGTGGGGTGAT
>JANNVN010000016.1:0-7956 GCA_031414435.1 Gemmatimonadaceae bacterium | reverse complement strand
CGGGGGCCATTCAATTCGTCGATGAAGTACGGCAGCTCGCTGTCGTTCACCTGACTGCCTTCTTCCTTCTTCAGCTCGGCGATGTACTCGGGCGACAATTGAATCACGCGATGATCCCGATCGCTGCCGATGCACACGTGCTCCACGCCAGCCACCTGGATGGCGTGCATGAGGTGATCGAAATAAGCGTGAAGATTGTCGCGCTTGGCAGTGGTCAGAAACGGGCGCATCTGACAGATGCCCACCACGCCACCACGGTCGGCGAGGGCCTTCAGGTTGGCATCGGTGGTGTTGCGTCGGTTCTCGTGCACCGCCATACACGCCGTGTGGGAGATGATGACCGGCGCGCGTGATGCCGCAATCGTCTCCTGCATCGTCTGCATGTTGGCGTGTGAAAGGTCCACGAGCATACGGCGGGCGTTCATCCGGCCGATCAACTCACGCCCGAACGGTGTCAGGCCGCCCTGCTCCCAGCACCCAACGCCCACCAGGTTCCGCGTGTTGTAGGTCAGCTGGCACGATCGCACGCCCAGGCGATGGAACAGGTCAACCCGGTCGAGATCGTGGCCGAACTGCGTCGTGTTCTGATACAGATAGAACACCGCCATCCGACCGGAGCGTCGGGCGCGTGTGAGATCGGCCACGGACGTCGCACGCACGAAGAACTGCGGATGTGCCGCGAGGTATCGGTCATACTCGAGCAACGAATCGATTGCCAACTGCAGTGCTTCGGCGCCCTCCGGCTTCGGGTCGCAGAGCGTGATCGTGATCGCATCCATGCCGCTCGAGAGCATGTCGCGAATCAGCGACGCGTCGTAGTCCACACGCAACTCGCCCATGGCATCCATCACCAGCCGATCCCGCGGAATCGGCGCGCCGCGGCCATCAAGGAGCGGTCGTCCGCGCACTGCGGCACGCGCCATGTCGGCGAGGCCGGTGCAAGCCAGCCCTGTCGACACCAACCCTGTCACGAATGAACGACGGCGCATGTGCTGCTCGGTGTGGTGGTGGTGGAGACGGGCCCCGACGGCAGTTGCAACCTCAGTGAGTACCGCAGAGCGTGAGCGGGACGGCGAGTGCGGGGAGAGTCTGCCGGCCTGCGCGAGCTCAGGCAAGGCCTCAAGTTGATCGAGCACGGTTCGCTGGGCTGCACCACACCGTCGATGCAGGGCCGCGCGCGACGTCACCAGAGCTGCCTTGCAATGACAGGACTGCATGACGGGGAAGCGGGCATCCAACCTCCCGCGTCGGCCTACCGGAACGGCAGCAACACGCTCGGCGACGAATTGGCGAACCAGATCAGGCCGTCGTAGTCCTGTGGCAGTAACGCAGATTCAGAGTATTGCCCGGCCAGCGACTCAGCGTAGACTGCCCCAATCGACCGCATCCGGACTGGAACGCGCAGCGACGCCGCCGCATCGCCACCAGACGTGATGCGGCGTGCATCAAAGATCAATCTCGGCTGGCCAGCCGCCGCAAACACCGATTCCAGTGATCCGGTCGAGACAGCCGCAATGGTGTGTGATGTCAGCCCCGTGAATGCGGCGCCTGTTGACCCGACGGCGTTGAACGAGCCCGTACCAAAGGTGAACCCGAAGACGCGATAGGCATCGCCGAGTACCTGGGCAACGTTCGCACCCATGGCGGGCGCTCGACGCGCCACGTGCGCGTTATGCGCCCACGCGAACAGCTTCGCCGATGGCTGACGCGACGCGATCCACAGAAGATTGTCGGCCATCGCTCGATCACGCGACGCGAAGCTGTTCGTGGTCGCCTGTCCAAGCCGTTCCCACTGGCGAACCAGCATCACGTACTGCTCGAGCCAGTCAAGATCGTCAGCAGACATGCGGCCAGCCCAGCCTGGCCGTGCGCTGGCAACCACGGAGACGACCGCCTGCAAGGAGTCGCCGCAGGTAACGCGCTGTGCCGGCGTTGTGGTGCGCTGATACTGCGCGACATCGTAGGTGCCTTGTTGTGTGCGCGCCGTTGTGAGGCAGGACATCGATGCCCTGGCGCGCGCTCCGAGCGCGGGGTCAAGGCGGGAGAGAATCGCCCCGACGCTGTCGATCGACTGCTGCGGTGCCTGCATGTCGAAGCCGAAGAAGCGCAGCTTTGGCTCACCGACGCGAACGTTGTATGCTCGCATCCAGAGTATGAGATCCAGCACCTCCTGCGTATTCCACGTCCAGAAATAGAGCCCCGCCAGCAACCGCGCAGGATCACCTTCGCCGCGCGTGACGTACCGATCCACTGCTCGCGACTCAGGCATCGTCGCTTCGATGGTGAAGTGCGTGAAGCCATGTCGTTCGACGAGATACTCGAAGGCGCGATGCTTCATGCGGAAGAACTCGCGCGTGCCGTGGGTCGCCTCGCCAAAGCCCACTACGCGCGCGTTCCCGACGATCGTGCCAAGTTCAGCGAGATCGTCGAAGCCACTGCCGACGGCGTCCGTGGAGAACGGGCGCGCGACGGTCGCCAGCCACGCGGACTCTGTTGCAGGCAGGCCTTCAAAGTCGAGATTCACCGGTGTGGCCGGCAGGCGCAACGCGGCGTCCACCGTTGCGGCGCTGTCAGTGCCGGGAGGTCCGTCCTGTGGTTGTGCTGTCGTTTCGACGGTGGGATCGACGGCTTCCAGTCGCGCGTCATCAACCCGCAGCGTTCCCGTGCCGGCCAGCAGGCTGCCGACGGTGATACTCACGGCCTGTTGCGGCACGTCGAGTACAATCGCGTGTTCAGCCCATCCGCTGCTGGTGCCTCGGATGGCGCGATTGGTCACGATCATGTTGTCGAACGCGACCGTTCTGGTGGGTGCGTCGATGCGCATCCATAGGCCGCCACCATCTCCTGCGACGCTGTCGGCGCGCACCCAGGCAGAGAGACGCAGTCGCTTGCCGCGGTAGCTGACCGCCGAGATGGACTGACCGATGAACGAGAAGTCTCCGGCACCCGGCGTCGTGTTTGCCCGCAGGTATGCGGCGGCCGTTCCGCCGCGACGCACACCGGCATCAGTACCGAGTTCGTAGAATCCGGCACGGCCGGTGCCGCCATACCATCCGGGCGGGAGTCCTCTCTGGAAGCGCGGTGTGAGCGGATCGACAGGCTTTGTCGGAGGGGGCGTCGGACCTTCACCGCCGGAACACGCCGATACGACCAGCGCGATCGTTACGAGGAGCCGGTATTCGAGCGAAGTGGCACGCGATCGCGCAGCGATCGACCTGACTGACATGCGGGGCTCCCGGCGGGTTTTGTATCATAAATGCTACTTTCGTCCCGCCAGGGCCGCAAGTCGATCCGTGCGCGCTTTCGCGTGCGCGACTGGGCAGCTGGCGAAGATGGATCGCATTGATGCCGACATCCTCGCGTGCGTTGTGGAGACCGTACTGCACGGTCCTGCTCGCGCGCTTCGATGAACGCGATGGTATCATCCACGCATGACCCGGTGTCCACTCACCCGAGTGTCACCCATGTACCCGGTCTCAAGTGTCACTTATGAACCCGATTGTTCAGACAGAAGCCTCGCGGCAGCCAGCCCGGCTGACAACGGCTACAGACCTGGCCTGAGTGGACCACCTCCGCGAAGCTTCCATGCACCGTCGAGAAGCGCTACGCTGGCGCACGCAGGTCCTCCGTCACGCGCCGTCCCGTGGATGGCGCCGTCGAGTACTGCATGTCCCGTCATCTCCTGCAACGCTGCGAGATCGATGGTAGCAAGTGAGACCTTCGCCCGACGATCCCAGCACGACAACGGCTCTGCGGCGCGCTTCCCCGAGTTGACGTATACGAAGCGCGCGGCGGGCGGCCCTTGGATCGCCGCACCGCGGAGCTGTACGGTGCCGCGCGAATTCGGCCCGAGGGTCAGCGGTACTTCAAACATTAGCTGATCGTGTGTAACGTGAATCGGCGGTAGCAATTCGTCGCGGCCGAGCTGAACGGCCCAGCGCACTCCCGGCGGTGGTCGCACGATGCTGAGGCGAAGCGTGACTGGCATATCAGAGTGCATCGCTTCTTGCTTCCAGAACGAAGGGACATCTGCCCAACGAAACGAGGATCTGCTGAAATGCGACCGACTGATAATACTCCTGCTCACGATGCCCCGGTCGCATTGTCAGCAGCAACCCGGGTTAGACGTGGCGAATTCACATACTAAGTGCAACACCGGGTCGGCAGAGTGAGGCGACCTGGGGTACGCTTGGCTTCCATCCTCCGCCAAGAGAAAGGTTGCCATGACGCCGTACACCCAGATCACCTCGGAAGAAAGGTACGCGCTTTCCGTCCTCCGCCAACAAGGGTACAACCAGGCCGAGATGGCGCGGGCCCTCGGTCGGCACCGGAGTCCGATCAGCCGGGAACTGCGCCGGAACGTGTGGCGCTGCAACGGGCGCGCGTCTGTACCCTCGCGCGCTCCTTCTTCCACGATGCTGCCGCTGGGGGGCATACGGTCAACAACGCTCTCAGGCCAAGACGCGCGGCGGCGTGCTGATATGCGCTCAGGCCGTGACGGGCCGAACGCTCCGGCGCAAGCCGCTGGCCGTGATCAGCGCGGCACCAACCATCACGCCCACCCCGCACTGCAGCAGCACTTGCTGCCAAAATCGTAGCGCGTTCTGCAAATCATGATGGTGTGCTTCCGCGCCTATCAATCGAGTGGCGTATTGCACGGGATCCTTGCTCACCTGGGTCCGTCCGCCGATGATGTCGCCTGCTGAGTAGCCCACCGCGACGACCACGATGAGCCAACCGCCCAACACGAGCATGCGACGACGGGCGGACAGGGCGAGTGGCGCGAACCGCGGTAACCAGAAGCCGGTACGGCGCCACGCGAATGCGGCGAGGACGATGGCGACGGCAAGCAGGATGTTCAGCATGCAACCTCCAAACTTGAGTGTGTGACGCCTAGCGAAAATGCGTTCTGCTGCAATGCGACCGCACTATCTCACTCCTGCTCACGATACCCCGGTCGCGTTGACAGCAGCAACCCGGGTTATGCCGCCCGCGATTTGGTTCGGGTTGTCACCCGCACTTCGACACCCACTTTGCCGAGCAGCTTGATCAACATGTCAATACTGAACCGGTCGATGCGTCCTCGCGTGAGATCGCTCACCCGGGGCTGCGAGACCCCAAACATCCGCGCGGCCTGCGCCTGCGTAATCCCAAGTCTGTCGAGGCGCACGCGCAATTGAATCATCAGGTCAGAGCGCAGGTGGAGATTCACCGCCTCGTCCGGTGGAAACCCGAGATCAGCAAACACGTTGCCGCTGCCGCGCTGCATCTTGATCGCCATCGTATCTCCTTAGCCGTGCCGCTGAGCGGCGAGGTACTGCCGGTATCGCTTCGCTGCGAGGATCCAGATCCAGCTGCGCGGGCTGCTGCGTCTTCTTCTGAAAAGCGTGCAACACGACAATGCCCTCAGCGCGCTTCGTGACGTAGCACACGCGAAACGCGCCCTCGGCCCGAATCCGCAGCTCGTAGACGCCGTCACCGACCGTCGGCATTGGCTTTCAGTCGGCTGGCTCCAGTCTCTGTTGCAGCACGTCGAGCTCGTGTCCCGCGCGCCGCCGCGCCGACACAGGAAAGGCCCGGAGATCCTTGCGGGCGCTGTTGAGCCAGATGAGCGGGCGGCGAGAAACAGGGGCAGTATATATCTCAGTATATATCTACGTGTATAATCACGCCAGACCAGTGCGCACGCGGGCACCTTGGGCGTGGGCGGCCGTCCCACCGGCGCGTCCGATCGGGCCCCGTCGGCAGCGCCCCCCACCGGAACCGCCGTGCGCACGGCCCACGAGGCGCGCGAGCGAAGCGACGCGCACGCCGCCGCCGCCCGTCGGTCGGTGCTCGCGCCGTATACTCGACGAAGACGCGACCGACCCCGATTCAAACTCCTATGCCGAAGTAGCGATCGGTGGCGGTGAAGAAATCGTTGTCGTACGTCAGGCGCCACGAACGGTCACTACGCGTGTCGCGTTCGATGCCAGTGGTACTGATGGCCTGGGCGCGCGCGGCGAAGGCGACAGCCATCCACGGAGCGGCGAGAATGAGCAGGCGACGTACCATACACGCAACTACGCGCTGCCGGACAGGTTGGATCTCGTCCCGCGCTCAGGGACGGAGATCATCGGACACGCGATCGCGTCGAGATGGCCACTTTGGCAAGGAAGCCGCTGACGCATCGTTCATGGTGGAGCACAGGTGCCAGCCGATGCCGTGCTCGGCGATGAGCTCGATATGCATGGGCATGCGTCAATGTCTGCCCCCCTTCCGTGCGCGGACCTTTCGCTCATCCTTCGCTGTACGCCGAAGCGAGGCGCGTCTACCGCGTCGTGTGATCGTTTTGTGCGCGGGGTATCTGTGCACAGCAGCCGCGTGCGTCGTCGGCTCTGCTTCCTGAACTGATGTCGAGTGTCGCGAGTGGATCTGCACCTGTGGGCGCTGGTTGGCGGACTGTTGCTCATGCTCATGGCGCTTGCGAGCTCCGCATTTGCCCGTTGGCCAGTGAGCGGGGCGATGCTCTACGTCTGTGTCGGCGTTGCCTTGAGTCCGGTTGGGCTTGCCGTGTCATCATTGCGACTGCTCGAGATCTCGAGGCAGCTCGAGGTCCTCACCGAAGTCGTGGTCGTGATCTCACTCTTCACTTGCGGGCTCAAGCTCAGTGCAGCGCTCTCCGAGCGGAGATGGATTCCGCCGGTCCGGCTCGCTGTCGTCTCGATGCTCGTGTCTGTGGTCGCGGTGAGCGTAATTGGCGTGCACGTGTTGAATCTGTCGCTGGGCGCCTCGGTGCTGCTGGCAGGCATCCTCGCTCCCACGGATCCGGTCCTCGCATCGGATGTTCAGGTCGAAGATGCGTCGGATCGTGATCAGCTGCGCTTCTCGCTGACGGGGGAAGGCGGGCTCAACGACGGCACCGCATTTCCCGTGGTCATGCTCGGACTGGGATTGCTTGGTCTCCACGACCTCGGCGATGCCGGACTCCGGTGGCTCGCCATCGACGTCGTGTGGGCGACCGTTGCCGGAATCGGGGTTGGCGCTGCGCTGGGCGCCGCCACTGGGTATCTGGTGCTCTACCTCCGCAAACGACATCGTGAAGCCGTTGGTTACGACGATTTCGTGGCACTTGGCCTGATTGGCGTGAGTTATGGCGTGGCGATAGGGTTACACGCATATGCATTCCTGGCCGTGTTCGCGGCCGGTGTAGCAGTGCGACGCGTCGAACGACGCGCGACCTCCGCGGCGACGAGCATCGACGAGCGCACCGCAGCAGCGACAGGCGGCGCACCCCAGCCTGATCTCCCCGCACTCGACGGTGAGGAGATCGGGCCACCGACGAAACATGCCGCCGATGAGCTCGCGGTACACCCGGTGCATGCGCCGGCATACATGGCGCACGCAATGCTGTCATTCAACGAGCAGTTGGATCGCATCGGCGAAGTCTGCGCAGTGACCCTGCTGGGAATGCTGCTCTGGGCAAACGACTGGAGTGCGGCAGCTTTCGTATTCACGGCGGTGCTGCTGTTCATCATTCGTCCCATGTCTGTGTTCCTCGGCCTGTTTGGAAGCCGGGTGCCTGCAGCTCAACAGCGAATGATGGCGTGGTTCGGAATTCGCGGAGTGGGTTCACTGTACTACTTGGGCTATGCCACCACACACGGATTGGACCCTGCAGCGGCAATGAGCATTGGCTCGGTCACTCTCACCGTCGTCGTGGCATCGATCTTCCTGCACGGCGTGTCGGTCACTCCGCTGATGAACATGTATCGGACCATCAGCGGGCGGTAGACGGGTTCCAGAGCGGAACATGCCGTGGTCGACGTCGACATGGCCCGCGGATTCCACTTCGAACCACAACGTAACGTGAGTCGCGGTCGTGGCCCCGGCGCCCCACGCCCCCCGTGTGCGCCCGGCCCAGGCCGGGGTGTGGGGCGCCCCCCAGCGGTGGCCACCGCTAAGGACGCAGAGACC
>JANNVN010000015.1:0-12256 GCA_031414435.1 Gemmatimonadaceae bacterium | reverse complement strand
GTCCGCCTTCGGCGCGGCCTGCGCCGCCAAGAGCATTGGCAAAGCCGATGCGGCACACAGAACCCGACCGCCAATCCCGGTCAACAAACGACGCATCATCACAATCCTCGGCAGGAGAAAGAAAGCATCGGTGCGCGACCCTGTCGCGACACCGATGCAATTGAGTACAAGTGGCGTGTCGCTGAAGTTCGGAGAGCACCAAGCCAGATGGGGCGCCCGGATGGCAAGGCGAAAACCGCAGCAATACCAGCGGTATTGCGAGGATTTTCAACGCGGCCAGCTGGGATGCACCGACTGGCGACTGCTTCCGGAACTTCAGCGACAGGCCACTCCGCGGATTTGAAGGTTGCTCGCCTACCGTGACGACAACGCCCCGCTGGATCCCGTGTATCCTGCCCGTGCGTGGCTGACGCGTCCCGCTGACGCGGTCGACGCGGAAACAGTGCGCGCCGCGAATGCTGCGGCGTCGGCCTCGCCGCCTGCCGGCTTCGCGTCACCCGGTGCGAACGTCCCCGACATCGGCATCTCCATACCCTGATAGAGCACCGATCCAGTGACCTTGTCCGTCGCAGTGAACTTGACCGTCACCGTCACACCGCCGTCGGGAGTATCTGCCGTGACGACGACGCTCGTATCGGTCGGGACGGCAGTGGCGATCGGCAGTTCGGGGAACCCATCAGCCGCCAATGAACCGGAGAACGCACCATTGACCTGCTTGAGCACGAGCACCGCCTTCACCGGGCCCTGCGGGCTCTCGATGCTCACGGTGTAGGTACCTGTGACAACGCGGCCTTGGGCGTGTGCCGCCACCGGCGCAAGCACCATCGCGGCGAGGGTCAGTGCAGCAAGTCTGGCAAACCGGAGTGCAGAGCGCATGGAATGAGTCCTGAGTGACGGGGAAGCGGCCCTTCGGCGGCTGAAGTCCGCGGCGGGCTGGTGAACACTACGCGGCACGGCCCGCCGAGTGTCAGGGCTTCCCCACTCGGCGCAACCAGCCCGCGGAATGCTGAAATCCTCACCGGCGGCGGCGGAGGCACAAGCGGTCCCAGGCTCGAACGTTGCCATCTGCTCACCGCTCCGTGACCGATCCGGCACACGACCATCACGCCACCGCGACCTCGGACACGGTTCTTCAGGAAACCTCCACCCTGAGGATGGCGATGCCGCTTCGTACCTCATTCGTCACCACGCCACCGGCGGCCCGCCGCGTGGTTCTGCTAGTGCTCGACGGCCTGCGCGCCGACCTCGTCGGTGACCCGCGATTCCCGAATCTCAGCGCACTGCGCGATGCCAGCGCGCACACCGTGGACGCGACGACAGTTCTGCCGAGCGTCACCGCGGTGGCAATGACGTCGCTGCTCTCAGGCGTTGGTCCGGCCAGTCACGGCGTCGATTCCGATCGGTTCCGCGTGCCCGACCCGGCGCGCGCCTTGAAGACGGTGCCGCACGTGGTCAGCGCTGCGGGGCTGCCGAGTTCCGGCTTCGTCCGACAGGTGCCGTGGCTCATCCGACCGCTCGCCCGCCGCATCGTGGCGGCACTCGGTCTCTCCACAGCGCACTTCGTCACAGCCAACGCGCACGCGCTGCTGACGGCCGCGTTGCCGACGCTACGCACGCAACGCGACGGCTTCATCATCATCCACTGGCCAGACTGCGACGCCATCGGACACCGCACCGGGTGGATGTCGCCTCCGTACCTCGCCGCGGTCGCCCGCATGGATCATGCGCTTGGTGCACTCCGTCGCGAGCTGGCCAGTGAGATGGAAGAGACGCTGCTGATCGCCCTCGCGGACCACGGCGGCGGTGGCCGCATCCCGACGCATCACGACAGCGCCCATCCACTCGACTGCACGATCCCGATCTTTCTCGAGGGTGCCGGCGTTCATCCGCAGGAACTGGCTGGCTCACTCACCATTTTGGATGTCCCAGCGACAGTACTGTGGGCGTTGGGCCTGCCGATCCCGACGCAATATGCGGGAACGCCGATCGTGGGAGCATTCACCGCTCCGGTGCGAGTGCCCGCAACGATGACGGCGGCATGACCGAGATTCTGATTGCGTTTTCTGACACCGGTGGTGGGCATCGGGCCGCGGCTTCCGCGATCCGGGATGCGCTCGCGAACACGCGACACGACGTCCTCACAACGCTCGTCGATCCGTGGGCACTCTGCCCCCGGTGGCCGTTCCGGCAGCTGAGCCGGGCATATCCCACCGTGATCGAGCGGGCACCGTGGCTCTGGAGCGGAGGCTTTTCGTTCACCAACACGCCGCAGCGTGCCGCATTCGCCGAGCGCCTCGCCTGGCCCGTGATGCGGCCGACCTTCGAGAAGATTGCGAATGCACAGCGGCCCGACGTCATCGTGTCGACGCATCCGTTGCTGACGGCACCGCTCCGCCGTGCTTTTCCGTCCACGCCGCTCGTCGTCGTCGTGACCGATCTCATTTCCGGCCATGCCTCGTGGTACAACCGCTGCGCTGATCTCACCACCGTACCGACAGTCACCGCCCGGGATCGCGCGATCGCATGTGGCGTCGACCGTGATCGGCTGGCGGTCGTCGGCGTCCCCGTATCACAACCGTTCGTTGCCGTGCCCGGCGAAAAGTCGCTGCTGCAGGAGCAACTTGGCTGGGCCAGCAACAAGCCGACCATTCTGCTTGCCGGCGGCGCCGAAGGCATCGGTCCGCTGGAGGCGTTGAGCGTCGCCATCGATCGCGCGCAGCTCCCGTGTGACATTGCCGTCGTTGCCGGGCGCAACTCGACGCTGGCGGCGCGACTTCGCGCACGCCATTGGCAAGGCACGGTGCACGTGTACGATTTCGTCACGAACTTTGCCGAACTGATGCGCGCTGCTGCCGCGCTGGTGACGAAGGCAGGCCCCGGCACGATCAGCGAGGCCTGCGCCAGCGGCTGTCCGCTCATTCTGTTCGGCGCGATTCCCGGGCAGGAGACCGGCAACGTGGATTTCGTGACTCGCGGCCGCGCCGGCGTGTGGGCACCGTCGCCGCTCGCTGTCACCGCCGCGCTCCACGCGTGGTTGGTGGGCCGCGATGCGCCGGCCGCACTGCGGCGTGCATCACACGCCGCGCTGCGTCTCGCCCGTCCGGATGCCGCGCAGGAAATCGCCACGAGCGTGCTTCAGCTTCACGACAGTGCAGCCACCGATGTGACGCCGACTCACGAACAGCGCACGGCCGCCGCCTGACACACCGTCACTGATTCGCGGTTACCGCGTACCCTGCATTGACGCGCAGGTCGCGTCTGGAGCATCGGCGGCACCGTACGTCGTGCGCGTCAGCGCGACGGAACCGCTGGGCTGCCCGCGCAGCATGAAGTACTGACTGTACTGCGAATCACAGAGCTCGGGCGCCGCGGGGCCGCCGAGCGCTTCGACGATCTTCGTGACCGTGTTGCTGTGCCCAACCACGAGCACACCACCGCGTCCCGCAGTCCGACCGATGGCCCGGACGGTGTCGGCCAGCGCCTGCACATGCGCCGCGACGCCGGCAGCGCCGATCGGTACGACATGAACCTGTGCGTTCGTCCGCGCGATGAACACCGACGCCGTCAGGCGCGTGCGCTGCAACTGGCTGACGACGACATCCGTCATCGCCAGGTTGCGCAACGACGTATCGAGCGCTGCGGCCCTTGCCATGCCGGCGGCGCTGAGCACAGGATCATTCGCTGGCGTCGGCGCCTTCTCGCCATGGCGCACCACCACGACCAGCATCGGCCGGTTTGCCGCCGTCGCAGGCGCAGGGCCAGCCGCCCCGCGAGCGCATGCTGTCAGTACCACCAGCAGCGACACCATACGCAGCAACTGCCCGGTCATCGGACGCGCACCAGCACGCGGCGGGAACGCACCTGATCGCCCAGAAAGAGCGTGTCGCCACGGATCACGAACGGTCGCTCCTGCACGGTGTTCCGCCAGCTTGGCCACAGGCTCCCCTCGATGCGGTGAATGATGATCCCACGCGCCGGATCGACCGTGTATCGACCGAACCATGAGAAGTACCCTTCGTACGTCCGGCGCAGCTCGGCCTCCGAGGCACCGCGATCACTGCCGGCGGCGAACATCGGGGCAACGGGCGTGCGTGTGAAGTTCATCGTGTGCGTACCGTCGGCATTGTACGTCACGTATCCGGACGGCGCCTCGCCGAAGGGTTGCCGCCATGGTCCGGTGGCACTGTCACGATTTTCGACTGTGGCCATGGACCATGTCCCGACCCACGGAGCCGCACTGCGCCGCGCCGAGCATGCTGTCGCGCTCACGAGCAGCAGCGCGGTCACACAGATCCTCATGGTAGGATGCGTGACCGCCACTCCGGCGGCCAGAGCTGACACGCCTCCACGCGGCCAAAGAGCTGGAACCGACGCCGGGCGAATGCCTTGTAGGCAGTGTCACGCAGCGCTCGCGGCACCAGCGCGCCCACCATGCCCAGCAGGCTCCAACCTCCGCCCAGCAGGCGGAGCACTGACAGCGCTGCGTCGGAGTGCAGCTGAACCGACGCTGGGTGTGACCCGTCGGCAGGCAGATACAGCACGGTGGAATCGATGCCGACCAGCATCGCCGCGAACGGCTGCAGGGCGCGCTGCGCCGTCTCACCGGTCAACGTCGCCGCATGGAGTCGGCCGTGCACGTCGCGTGACATGGCAAAGCGCACCGCGCGGTCGCAGAAGCCGCACTCGCCGTCAAAGAACAGGATCGGCGACGTGGCGGCAGTGACCGCCGTGCCAGTGGCTGGGGTGGGCACAGCCGCCAGACTCACCATCCCATCCGCGAGCGCAGTGACGTGATGTGCGCCACATGATGACGCCCATGCCAGGCGTAGCGCAGCAATGACAAGTCGACCGGCTGCGGACCGAGTTCCGGATGCACGAAGGGACGCCGGAATTGCGACGCCTCCATGCCGCGCAGACACGACACCCAGCGCGTATGAATCCCGTCGATCAACGAGAGACTGACGTCGATCGGAATCGCGGCCACATCGGGAAGCAACGACCAGGCGGCCTCGTCGTAGGGTCGAATCGTCGGACTCTCTTCCGTCAGGGCGAACTTCACGCGGATGTAGGCGTGCATGTGACTGTCGGCCACATGGTGCACGACCTGTCGCACCGTCCAGCCCCCGACGCGATACGGTGTCTCGAGCTGAGCAACGGTAAGGCCGTCAACGGCCGCGCGCATCGCCGACGGCAAGCCGGCGATCTCGTCAATCGCTGCGCCGCGCATCGCGGGCGTCACCGTCGACGGTTCGCTGAATCGTCCGACGGGATACTGCAACGTCTGTTCAGTCATGGCCTTCAGGATTCTGTGAAGTGGGCGGCAATGGCACGGACCTGAGCGAGATGCCGCCGTTCGTGCGCTCCGACGAAGTACACCCATTCATACAGGTCGAGTTCCCCGAGAAACGGGTGCGGATGACGTACGGAGGAATAGGCGAGGCCGTCGCCTGCATGCAGCTGGTCGAGGAGCACGCCGCGCGTCTCGAGCAGCGCCGCGCGGGCGTCCTCGGATGACATCTCCCCCAGCGGTGCCACGCGATCCGGCGCCGTGAGTTTCGTGACCGGTGTCTCGACGAGACCGAACTTGCCGAGATCGACGGCGACCATCTCAGCCGCCTCCCGGGGTGGTTCCGTCTGCATTTGAAGCTCACCAACCTTCAGCGCGACAAGTTTTGCGACCCCCTTTTCGACGCGCGACAGGTGCTCGAGCACCTCGGCCACCGACCACCCTTCCTCGGTCGGTCGCGCCTCACGCAACGACAGTGGAATGGCATCAACCACGGCGAGCAATTCGGTGCGCGTCTCGTCTGCGTATGCGACGACGGCGGCCAGTCGGGGATGCATCGAAACTCCTTCCGGACGAACCGGGGGCGATCCGTGAGGACGGTCGTCGCGACGCTCGCGAGCCCGTTCCCCGATAAAGTTAGCGTCGTGACTTCCCCTGATGACGCTCCGCTGCCCGCCAGCATCGCCGCCCTCCCCATCGCAGCGGTCCTCCCCGAGGTCCTCGCGGCCCTCGCGGCGGGCACGAACGCCGTTCTGGTCGCGCCCCCCGGTGCGGGCAAGACAACCGGACTGCCACTCGCCCTTCGCCGCGCGCCGTGGCTTGGCACACAGCGCATCCTCCTCCTCGAGCCGCGCCGCCTCGCCGCCCGTGCCGCCGCGTCACGCATGGCCGCACTGCTCAACTCCCCCGTCGGGGGAACCATCGGCTGGCGCATGCGTGGCGACACACGGGAGAGCAGCGCCACGGTCATCGAAGTGGTGACCGAAGGGGTGCTCACGCGCATGCTCCTTGATGATCCGACGCTGGACGGCGTGGGCGCCGTCTGCTTCGACGAATTCCACGAACGATCCATCCATGGTGACACGGGCCTCGCACTCGCGTTGTTGTCGCAACAGCTGCTCCGCCCGGAGCTTCGGCTGCTGGTGATGTCCGCCACGATCGACGGGGCTCGCGTCGCGTCGCTGCTGCACGATGCGCCTGTGATCACCAGTTCGGGTCGTGCCTTTCCCGTCACCACGACCTTCCGGCCGCCACGCGACGGGCAGCGGATGGAAGAAGCCACGGCCAGTGCCGTGAATGAGGCGCTCGTGGACCACGCGGGCGACGTGCTCGTCTTCCTTCCCGGCGCCCGGGAGATTCGACGCGTGGTCGCGCTGCTCGAGCGAACGATCGCCGCGAACGTCGATCTCTGGCCGCTCTTCGGGATGCTCGACGCTCGCGCACAGGAAGCCGCCATCGCGCCATCACCTCACGGACGCCGAAAAGTGGTGATCGCCAGCGCCATCGCTGAAACATCGCTCACCATCGAAGGCGTTCGCGTCGTGGTTGACAGCGGTTGGTCACGCGTGCCCCGCTACTCGGCACGCACCGGGATGACGCGCCTCGACACGGTGCGCGTCTCACGCGCCAGCGCCGATCAGCGGCGCGGGCGCGCCGGCCGTGTGGCCCCCGGACATTGCATTCGATGCTGGCATGAGCACGACGATGCCGCCCTGCGCGCGCATGGCGCGGCCGAAGTTCTCGATGCGGACCTTGCGCCACTGGCGCTCGATCTCGCGGGTGCCGGCGTCTCTGACGCAGCGGAATTGTCGTGGCTCGATACGCCCCCTGCCGCAGCGTTCGCCACAGCGCGCACCCTGCTCGGCACACTCGGCGCGCTGGATGCGGGAGGCCGCTTGACGAGCCATGGCACCGCCATGTCGCGCCTCGGCGTGCACCCGCGGCTCGCGCACATGCTTCTCGCCGCGCAGACGCATGGCTCGGTGGCGCTGGCCTGTGATGTGGCGGCGATTCTCGAGGAGCGTGATCCGATTCGTGCGGCCGACGCGCGGCTGGTGGATCCGGATCTTGCACTGCGTGTCAGTGCGCTCCGTGGTGGCCGACGCGGGCTGCCGATGGGGCTGTCGATCGATGATGCCGCGTTGGCCCGATGCCGCGAGACCGCCGCAGGCCTGCGTGATCGTATGGGGCTTCGGCGCGCTGACAACGACCGCTCCGATGATTTCGAGGCACTCGGCGCGCTGGTAGCCATGGCCTATCCCGATCGCATCGCGAGACGTCGCGACGGCGCTGGTGCGCGCTATCTGCTGCGCAATGGCAGCGGGGCGTTTCTCCGTGATCAGGGGTCGCCCCTCGCGCGCGAGGAGTGGCTCGCCTGCGCCACACTCGACGATGCAGGACGCGATGCGACCGTTCAACTCGCCGCGCCACTGGACCTCGCCACCCTGCGCGCCATCGCGGGCGAGCAGATTGTGACTGACAGGCGCGTTGTCGCGGACGCCACCACCGGTCGCGTGCGCGGGACGGTGGTCGAAGCGCTTGGCGCCATCACGATCGCCGAACGGATCGCATCGGACGTGACGGCGAATGAACGCGCCGAGGCGCTTCGCGCGCAGATCGTGGCACTCTGGCCCGACAGCATCCGCTGGAGCGAGAGTGCCACGCGGCTGCGTCAGCGAATGGCGTTCCTGCATCAGCACGACGCGCGATGGCCCAACGTGAGTGACGATGCGCTGCTCGCGGACCTCGACGCATGGCTGTCGCCACTGCTGAGTGACGCACATTCGCGCGATGACGTGAGCCGGGCCGACCTTGGTGCGATCCTGCTCGAGCGGGTCGAATGGTCCCTTCGCGCGACGTTCGACCGACTGGCCCCGACGCACATCGTGGTGCCAAGCGGCTCACGCATCCCGGTGGACTACGCTGACGCCACGGCACCGGTCCTCGCCGTCAGATTGCAGGAACTCTTCGGCGCCACCAGCACGCCCTCGGTCCTCGAAGGACGCGTGCCGCTGGTGATTCACCTCCTCTCGCCGGCGCATCGGCCGGTGCAGGTGACGCGCGATCTGCCTGGCTTCTGGCGATCGAGCTATGCCGACGTGCGGAAGGACCTGCGAGGCCGCTATCCGCGTCATTCGTGGCCCGAGGATCCGACCACAGCGACACCAACCCACCGCGCCAAACCGCGCGGCACGTAGTGTCGCGTCGCCCTATCCGTCCGTTGCCGTGTCGCGCCATCCCGCCGTGAGATGGCTGTTGTCGCAGAATGGCTTGCGTTGCGACCGACCACATCGACAGAGCGCGACACGGGTGTCACTCGACATCGGTGTGCCATCCGCGTCGACCAGCTCGAGCGCGCCGCGAACGAAGAGTGGACCATCACGCGCCACCCGCACATCGAGCTGCGATTGCGACACCAGCGCTTCCGCATCGCCGCCATCTCGCCGCGTCGCGCGCAGCGCACCCGTCGGACAGCCCGCGACGATTCGCAGCACGTCGGCAGCGTCCGCCTGATCAGGCTGTACCCATGGTCGCGCCGCGGTGTTGAACACCTGTGGAAGGTGGCGAACGCAATGCGCGTTGTGAATGCAACGGCTGGGGTCGAATGTGACGGTGACGTCGGCCCCTTCATACTCGTGCAATCGGCGGCTCACCTGTTCACGTCCGCAGGGCAGGTGGGCGAGTACGGCGCAGTGCCCACTCGCATCACCGCAGCGCGTGTCGACGAGAAGTCACTGCACTGGCGCCGGATCATCCGGGCAACGTCATCCATCTGCACGCTCCGCACCATACCTCGGGATGCTCAGGACGTTGCGACGCGCGCGGCGGCAGCACGTCCGCCCTTCCGCCGCAGCGAGCGCTCCCACGCATAGGCTCCGATCGCCCCGGACACCGGAATCAACGCCCATGACGCGAGGTAGAACCACGCGGGAGCTGACGACCACCGCACCGCCCCGACGAAAACCGCGACCGCGAGGCCGACGATGGACATCATCACGGCATGCCCAGGCCGGTGGTCTGTCACACGACGCGCCGTCACCCAACCGGCAAACATGGTGAACACTTCAGTAATCGCGAGCATC
This sequence comes from Gemmatimonadaceae bacterium, assembly GCA_031414435.1. Lineage (GTDB taxonomy): Bacteria > Gemmatimonadota > Gemmatimonadetes > Gemmatimonadales > Gemmatimonadaceae > JACMLX01. The sequence continues at coordinate 2,887 of JANNVN010000015.1, read as the reverse complement.
ACGATCAACGCCAAGGTGTTGGTCGTGGAGCCGCGTACATCGAATGCCGCCGGGAACGCCATCGGCGCCACCGCGGCGGCGCCGTAGATGCCAAGTCCCATCACCAACAATCCCAGTGCCAGCGCAGCGAGGTTGCGCATTGTTCACATCTCCCGAAGAGGCTCAGAGCCGAAGCTACCCACCCGGCAACCGCAAGCAAGCATTGGCCACGCCCATCTCAGCGGGCGCGGACGAACCACGCCCTCGGCCCGCCAAAACGGATGGTCATGACGTCTGCGGCATCAATTCCGACGTCAGCCTCCACGGGGTTCGTCCCATCGTCCAGCTGCGTTCGCAAGACGGCGCCGTCGAGGCGCCAGCCAAGCGCGATCTGCAGCGCACCCTGCGGCGTGGGAATCGTGTACTCGAGCCGCTGATCGGCGCCGAAGTGCATTCGCGTGCCGGCTTGCAGCTCGAGGGGAGCCTCCGCCCGCAGCAACTGCCACGTACCGAGAATCCACCCATCGGCGCCAGCGCCAAGGCTCGGCTCCGTCACTGACCTCGAAGCTGGGCCACGGCGGCCATCCACCGGCCCCCCTGCACGACGTCGGCGGCGGACTGCGCGACCAGCGCCGGATCGAGCGACCCGCGCGCGAGTCGTGTCGCAACGCCGACGAGATCCAGGGGATACTCGGTAACCAGAACGACGACATGCGTCGACGATACCGGACCGAAGCCGGCAGCCACACCGCGCGAGGACAGGGCAAGGGCTCGAGAGGTCGAGTCCTGCCCCGAGGGTCCTGGATGAATCGGCGCCTGCTCGAAGACGCCCGTCCGAACCGGGATCGCCGCCGGCCGCGACCGACCAAGGCCGCGAGGCACCGTCGATCTGCCATCGGCCGAACTCAGCTGCGCCAGCGTCATCGGGCTCGAAATCCGGTCCAGCGGATACCGGTGCAGTCCCTTCTCTGCAAAGCGGCTCGTCAGTTCCCCACGCCGGAACCGGACCGTCGCACCGCGATCAGGGTCGACGACGATCACGGTGACATAGCCCGGCGCCTCGAGCGACACGCGCAGGTCACGACCAGCCGGCGTGTATTCCACCGCTTCGATCAACGGGATGCCAATTTCCTCGTATCCAGTGGCGTCATTCGCCCGGATGCGGAGCGGCAGCCGATAGCACGCGGCGCACCACACGATCGAGAGAAGGCCAAAGGCGACGTACCGGAAACGGCGCATGCAGACAGGATACGGTGCGGAGCTGAAAAAGGACACGTCGGTGCAACGACTTCCACAGAACCGGAACAATCCGGCTCGCAGCGCATCAGCGCCTCTGGGGTTCCATGTCTGCCTCATCGTTCTCGTCGAACGTTTCATGGCCAAGCTTGCCAAGTGCTTCGTGTCTGGACCGCACGCGCCGTCGGCGCCGCGCGATGAGTCCGGCGCCCGTGCCAATGATCCCGCCAACCACGGCGCCAAGCAGCCCCCCCGTCGCGACCAGCATCGGATCCGCTTCCGGTGGAAAACCCAGCCGTCCGTCGTAAACGAATCCACCAGCAAGCCACGACAGCACATTCGTCGCGCCTGCCAGAAGTACGCCGACGAGCGTGCCCCAGATCAACGGAAACCGCTTGACGGTCTCGTACCCCGCCCAAGCAACCAACGCGTAGCTGAGCGGCACCCAGTAGAGCCGGCTGACCCCCTCTTCGCGATCGAGGAAGAATGCCGCGACCTCAACACACTGCATCAGCAGGAGAATGCCGAGCAGACGTCCGGCAAACCGCACGAACGACGGGATCATCGGACGAGGACCGAAGCGGGCCGGCGGAGCGCGTCCGCGATGAGGGGCATCATTCGAAAGGGCGCAGAGCGCATCGAGATTGGGCGAAAGGCACGAGGACCCGGCGCCAGAGATGCACTCAGTGCGCCAGCTGCAAAGTATGGCCCGGGGATTCCTCGCCGCACGCCGTCCGCCTACAGGCAGCCGGCCGACCCCTCAGCGCCGAAGCATGGTCGGGAAGGAAATGGATACCGGCGCGCCGTCGCAAACGAACGCGGAAAACGGCGGTGCCTGCAGGCAGTCCGACCAGTCCGACCCGTACACCGCGCTGACGTCACACCTGAACTCCGGTCGGTGCGCTTGCCACACTCGCCATCGAGGGTGTTCGACCCGGTACTCGACCGTCCCACCCCGTCGCTGCGGCGTGTAGCCGAAGTAGTGCTCCGTGACGAAGCCGGTGTCGCTTTCGGGGTCGATGGGCTGTGAAGCACCGATCGCCTCGCTGGCCACATGATGCCACTTCCCGGCCTGCCGCCAGTCGTAACGTGCAGAGCCGCCCGAGGCGTCATCCATGGCAATGGCGTGTCGCATTCGCACCGAGCGATATGGCTCGTTGTACGCCAGCCGAGCCGTCCATGCGATGGCTGGGCGCGGCACCAGCTCGCGCACGAACACGACGCCCCGTCTCCAGACACCAGCGACCCGCCGCCTGACGTACGCGCGAAGATTGATCTCGTCGAAATCGCGATGAAACGGGATCGGCACGCCGAGTATTCGCGCATCGAGGAAACGGAATGCAACGATACTCACGAGTGTCCTGCCGTCGAGCACATCGAGCTCGGTGCCCTCGGGAACGTACCGCTGCACCAGCGCGCGATCCGCCTCGAAGTTCAGAAACACGAGGTGGCGCCAGGTGGCAGTCAGGAATGGACCGTTCATGCAGGGCGTACGCATGACGCTTGTCGCGGGGTTCCCGCGGAATCGCGCTGAGTCGACTCCACGGAGCAGCGGTGGACGTGAGACGCGGGGCCCTGCATCCAGTGCAGAGCCCCGCGCCTCGTCCATTCTCCGACGGCCAGCTCGCTGGCTACATCGTGGGCTGCTCGCGCAGCCGACGCTCGCGGATCC
>JANNVN010000014.1:0-1828 GCA_031414435.1 Gemmatimonadaceae bacterium | reverse complement strand
GTCGAATCACGACGTGGTGATGGCACCGGGAAGCCACACCTATCTCGATCACTACCAGTCGCTGAACAAAGGCGCCGAACCACTCGCGATCGGGGGCTACCTGCCGATCGACACCGTATACGCCTTCGAACCCGTCCCCGCGTCGCTCACGCCCGCCGAAGCCACCCACATCCTCGGCACGCAAGCGCAGCTCTGGACGGAGTACATCCGCACCCCGAAAGAGCTGGAGTACATGGCGTTCCCGAGGCTGAGTGCGTTGGCTGAGGTGGCATGGACCACGGTGCCACGGCGGAACTTTGCGGACTTCATGCAGCGGCTGGAGCCACACCTGCGGCGGCTGGACGCGATGGATGTGCGGTATCGACCGCTGGACGGGTCGGCGCTACGGCAATAGCCGAAGCACGCGACACCGCCACGCTCTCGCTCACGGCGCCTTGCGCAACAGCCCTCGTCCCCGCATCCAGTCTGCGAGTTTCGGCAGCCACTCCTGCGCGACCGGCCCGCCGGTGCGCAGCATGCCGAAGCCGTGGCCGCCCTTCTCCCAGATGTGGAGTTCGCCCGGCACCTTCTGCGCCGTCATCGCCTGATAGAACGCGATTGGGTTCTGCACCGGCACGGCATCATCGTTCTGCGTTGCGACGAGGAAGGTTGGCGGCGTTGTGTGTGTCACGCGCAGCTCGGTGGAGTACGTTTCGCGCTCCGCCTGCGTGGCTGATGCACCAAGCAGATTGTCGCTCGAGCCGCGATGTCCCCATGATTCGTGCATGCTGATCACCGGATACACCAGCACTCCAAAATCCGGAGCGTGACGCGTCCCTGCCATCGTCACTGCGTCGTCGCCGGGCAGCGTGTCCGTCGACATGGTGAGCGCCATGCTCGCCAGATGTCCGCCGGCCGAGAAGCCGAGCACACCGACGCGGCGTGGATCGAGGCCCCACTCGGATGCATGATCCCGCGTCAATCGGATGGCCTGACGCGCGTCGAGTAGCGGGACCGGGAAGCGGTACGACGCGCCTTCGATCGTCGACACGCGATACTTGCATACGATCGCCGCCACACCGATTGAATTCAGCCACTGCGCCACCTGCCATCCTTCGTGGTCGATGGCCAGGATGCTGTAGCCACCGCCAGGGAAGATCACGATGGCAGCGCCGGTCGCAATTGCGAGCGGCGGCAAAAAGACCCGCACATCCGGCGTTTGCACGTGCGTGACGCGTGCGATGGGGTCCTTCGGCGCCTGTACGAAGACCTCGGCCAGGGTCGAGCGCGGTGCGCCCCGGAGCGGCCCGGTGTAGAGGGGTATTTCGAAGGGAGTGCGAGGCGCAGCCGCGCCTTGCGCCACGAGGGTGGGCGCTGCGGCGAGCGCGATGAGGCAAAGCAGGTGGCGCATCAGGTGCGTTCCGGCTGGCAGTGTCGGACGACGTCGGGTGGGGCGGGTCGCGCGGTCAGGCTCCATCGTTACGGCGAGAATGGTAGCGCCCCCACACGCGTGCTGCCGACCGGCCAGGCGGTCCTCGTCGGCTTGGATCGTGGAACGGATCAGTCGTGTCTGGCGTCGCTGCTGGCTGCGGCGCGAGGTGCGGGGAGATACGCCCTCGCAGGGCCAGATCGACACCGCGCGCCGCTCAGCGCGAGAATGGCTGCCGCCTTCTGCTTACAGGCTGCGTGACAGCACCGTCAACGCGAATCCGCACCGCGCCTGAGCGCACCGGGGACCCGACCACCAGCTCTGCCCCCGCCAGCCAGGCTGAGTCCACGGGCGGAATCGGCAGCGTCCAGATCGCAGGCCGGAGCGTGTAGTCATGTGCTCTGACATCAAAGCCCATCT
>JANNVN010000013.1:0-7163 GCA_031414435.1 Gemmatimonadaceae bacterium | reverse complement strand
GGTTCCGCCTGTCCCGCCTGTTGCTCGGGCTATTCTACAAGGTGACCGTGGAGTACGAGGACCGCGAGGCAGTGCGACGCCTGCAACGAAACGCGGTGGTGGTGTACCTCATGAACCATCGCTCGAACGCCGACTACGTGCTGGTCGGATACGCGCTCTCGGGACAGGTCGCGATCTCGTACGCCGTCGGCGAGTGGGCGCGGGCCTTTCCACTCGAGCAGATCTTCAAGGCATTCGGCGGCTACTTCGTCCGTCGCAAGCATCGCGAAAAACTCTATCACACGGTGCTCGAGCGGTACGTCCAGCTCATCACACGCGAAGGGGTCACGCAAGGCATCTTTCTCGAGGGCGGACTCACCCGCGACGGCAAACTGCGCCCGCCGAAGATCGGCCTGCTGGACTACGTCCTTGGCATCGGTCACGATCCGGCGTATCACAGCCGGATCCACGTGATTCCGGTGGCAATCAACTACGACCGCGTCCTCGAGGACCGTTCGCTGCTGCGGGAGCTGGATCGCACCAGCGGCGGCAAGCCACCCGGCCGTCTGACGCAATTTGGCGAGGTGGTGCCGTATCTCTTCTGGAACGTCAGCCGTCTGCTCACGCGACGCTGGAAGCGATACGGCCGTGCGGCGGTGACGATCGGCGCGCCGATCCCGCTCGCCCCGTGGTATGCAAACCAGCCTGACCTGTTCGTGTTGCCGCGTCCGGAACGGCTCGCACTGGTGGCTGAACTCACCGATCGCATCATGGAGCGCATCGGCACGCTGATTCCCGTCACCCCGGTGCCGCTGGTGTGCGCCGCGATCCAGAGCCTGGGCGGTGAACTGCTGCCGCGCGAGAAGCTGCTGGCGCGAATCGAGGATCTCCGCGATGAGCTGGTGGATCTCAACGCGCGCGTGGTACGCGCGGATCGCGATGCCAGCGAAACACTGGATCTGGCGCTCAAGATGCTCGAGATGCGGCGTGTAGTCCTTGCGCAGGGACCGAACTACCTGGTACTCCCTCGCGGCCGGGAACTCGTCAGCTATTACGCCAACAGCATCGCGCATCTGCTCGGCCCCTACGAGGTAGCCGTCCGCGCCCGTGATGCCCTGCCGATGGAGCAGCTGGCGCTGTGAGCGGCCAGGCCCCCATCGCCAGTCGCTGTCCCCGTCTGTACTGTTCAGCCAGCTAGCCACGGACGCCGTACCAGGACCCTGACCGACCATCATGACCTACGCCGCGATCACCGGATGGGGCAAGTGCACGCCCCCTGCCATCCTCACCAACGACGACATCTCGACCTTTCTCGAGACATCGGATGAGTGGATCAGTTCACGCACCGGGATGCGCGAGCGACGCGTGTCGCATGTCAGCGCGATCGACATGTCGGTGGTGGCAGCGAAACATGCGCTGGCGTGTGCCGGGTTGGAGGGAAAGGACGTCGACCTGATCATCTACGGCAGTTGCAGCAACGACGAAGGTGTGCCGAACAGCGCGTCGGGTGTGCAGATCGCGCTCGGTGCGACGCGGGCCGCGGCAATGGACGTGAACACGGCCTGTACCAGCTTCTGTTACGGACTGGCCACCGCAACCGCCATGATCCGCAACGGCATGGCGCGCAACGCGGTCGTGATTGGCGTCGAGTTGATCAGCCAGTTCCTCGATTGGAGCAACCGCAACGTTGCGGTGCTGTTCGGCGACGGAGCGGCGGCGGTGGTATTGCAGGCCACCGACAACGAGGAAGGAATGATCGGCAGTGTGCTCGGCTGCGATGCTGAAGCGCGCGAGACGCTGCGTGTTCGCGGCCTGGGGCTGAACTATGCGAACCGCGAGGTGAGCTTCGGCGACACGATCTGGGATTTTGATGGGCCCGTGATCTTCAAGCGGGCCGTTCACGCGATGGCTGAGGCGTCGAAGAAGGTGCTGCAGGACGCGCAGCTGACGTCGGAGCAGATCGATCTGGTGGTGCCACATCAGGCCAATCTTCGCATCATCGAGTCGGTGGCGAAGTACTGCAGCATTCCGATGGAACGCGTGATGGTCACCGTGCACAAGTACGGAAACATGAGTGCGGCGACGGTCCCGGTTGCCCTCGTGGAAGCGCTGGAGGAGGGGCGCGTGACGCCGGGAGCGACAATCCTGATGCCAGCCTTTGGCGGCGGCCTGACCTACTGCTCACTGCTGGTGAAGTGGGGCGAGCGCGTGACACCACTTGGTGTGTCCGACGCCGCCCTGCCGCCCTGTACGCAGACAGCGCTCGAGATGGTGAACGTCGTGCGCACCCGGCATGATGCGCATGGACGATCACTGGCCGGCTTGATGTCCCCGGTGTTCGTGGAGACGACGATAGCGTAGCAAGGCGTTGGCGGGATCGATGAGCTCTCGCGGTGCGACATTGGCGTGGGTCGCGATAGAGTCTGTCGTCAACTCCGCTGGCGATACGAGTCCACGGTGATCCGGCCACGAAACGTCCGAATGGTCACTGGCGGGGCCGCGCCGCTTCCCTTGCCAATCAGGCGTGTGATGGTTGCCGTTGTGCCGTTTCGCACGGCGGTCGTTCCGAGATCGAGTGGCGATCCGCCACCCGCCGCGGTCGCAATTCGCCCGCGGATCTCTCCGCCCGATGCGCGCAGATCCAGGGCGGCGCGCTGACCCACCGGAAACTCTAGCTGTACCGGCCCGCCGAACGTCTCGATATCGAGCGACCCGGTTGCGGCCAACGGCCCTCGCACGCTCACGCGTCCATCCACGGTCTCGATGCGCAGCCGTCCGATCGGTTGTGCGGAGACCGTGACGGGGCCGCTGACAGATGTCAGTTGGGCCTCATCGATACGCCCGGCGATATCGAGTTCCCCGCGAGTCGTACGGGCACGGACACTGGCGGTCGTTGCGGCAACGTGAACATCGCCGCTGATCGATTCAACCGTCACTGATTCGATGTCGCCTGAGACATCCACATCTCCGGCCGCTGATCCGACATCGATCGTGCCGGTCACCCCACGCACTTCCACGTTGGCGCCGCCGCTGCGCACCACCAGACGGCACCCGATCGGCACACGCACGAGTAAACGCGACTGCCCCCCAGTGGCGGTCCCCTCGGCGCCGAGCTTGAGCCCCGTCAGGCTGCCGCCGCCGAAGAGTGATTCGCCGGCCGCAAGCGTCCCGGTGATCGCCACCGAATCTCGCCCCCAGCCTTCCACCTCAAGGAGTCCGGTGGGCGCGTGAATCTTGATCGACGCCGCTGGCGCCGCACGCCAGCCGCGCGCGACTGCACTGCCCTGTGCAAGGATCACCGGCGTCGCGACGGCAATGGGCGCGGTAAGGGCCAGGAGGGATCGCAGCAGGCGAACGAGGGGGCGCATCAGATCTCGTCAAGCAGTGTCATCGCCCGCTGCAGCAGGACGAGCTGTTTCGCCCGCAGCACCGCGATCGCGTCACGCGCCACCGCATCGTCGGGATCCTCGCGCACGGCACGCCGGACCGACGCGAGCGCCGTTTCGGTGGCGGCGAGCGATGCTTCTATCGCCGCACGCGCCTGTAGCGGCCATCGGACCGAGCGAACCGAATCGCTCGACGCCGCGCGCCAATTTCGCGTCTCGTCCAGAACCGCCCGAACGCGCGGATCGGTGCGCTCTTCCGGCAGCAGTGCGGAAGCCGCGTCGTCGGTCACAGCAGCAGCACGCGTACGAGTGCCAGCAACAGCAACAGCTTCATCAGCCGCATCACTTCGCGAACGGGACAGGGAGGTTGCCAGCACGATCGCCAGCAGCGCCGCGACGCTGAGCATCGCCAGGGAAACCGTGAGGCGATTTGGGCGCGAGCGCACCAGCGGGGGCACCGCGGCGCCGCTGCGGGCCTCGGCCGTCATTGCCTGCTGCAGCTGCGCGAATGCGTCGGCGGGCAGCGAGCGCTCGGCCGGCAGCGCGTCGATGGCGCGCCGCAGCGCATCTCCCGGGCCGACATCGGTCGCTGATTCATGATCGTGTGGTGTGTTCATCGCTCCAGCTCCCGGCTGAGCAGCAGTCGCGCCCGTGATACCTGCGCGCGGATGGTCCCTGCCGCGTTGTCGGTGATCAGGGCGATCTCGTCGTAGCTGTACCCCTCGACGTCGCGCAGCACGAACGCCGTTCGCATCCGCGGCGGAAGTGCCGCAATCGCGCGCTCCAGATCGATCCGCGTCCCCGGTTCGCCTGACGGCGCCGCGATACCCGCCAGCTTTTCCAGTTCTTCCTCGGCGGTCTCGCGTGCATCACGGCGTCGCTGCGCGCGCAACGCTCCGAGGTGCGCGTTCACCGCGATGCGATGCAACCAGGTGGCGAGAGCACTCTCGCCGCGCCAGTGCGGCAACCCGCGCCACGCCTGCAGGAACGTCTCCTGCAACAGATCTGCGGCCAGCGCATCATCACCCGCCAACCGGGTCAGCAGTGCGAAGACGCGCGGCGCGTGACGACGATAGAGCGCGCCGAATGCGCCATCATCGCCTTGCTGTGCCAACGCGACCAGCGCCCGCTCACGATCTGCGTCGTCGGGCGACGAGACGGATGCGGAAGGTGATGTCGTCATCAACGAGATCGTTGCCAAGTTCCGAGCCACGGTACGACAGCCCCCACAGATGACGGTTGATACGAAAGTACGCGTTCGCGGCCACACTCGCTTCGGGCGCCAGATCGAGGCGTGCGTCAAAGGAGATGGGCTTCGTCGAGTCCCTGATCGAGAGGAGGGCGTCGACCCGGAGTACGGAAGGGCCGGTCCGTCGGGCCCGCTGCAGGCGCAACGTGGCCGTCGGGAAACGCTGCACATCGAAGAAGTCGGCATCGAGCAGATGTTTCCGCAGGCGGCTCTTCGGAATCGGCTCCCAGGCGGGAATGTCGGTCACATCCAGTGTGGAGAGTGGAATCGTGATCGTCCCGGTGACGAGGTCTGCGCCGCCGAGCACGATCGATCCAGCCGCCACACGCACGGTGCCTTCGTGCTTGCCGCGTCCACCGAACTTCGTGCCCTTCCATGCCACCAGTGTCGAATCGGGATCGAGTCGCATCGTGTCCGCCCGCGCCGGATCCCATAGGCGGATGTGGCGCGTCGCGCGCCAGCTGCCGTCGGCCGCGCGAGTGGGCGTGACGATGCCATCGCCACCATACCCCGGTCGCGTGGCGCGGCGCGCCGGTGTCATCAGCGGATCGTCGGAGAACTCCACCGGGTCGATCTCGCAGGGGATGCCGCCCGGAGGCAGAATCTCGAGGTGAATGTGCTGCGCCTCGACGTCGCTGGGGTACGGTCCCGGCCGGATGGTATTCAGCGTGTAGCGCCCTCGGAGTTCGTGATCGCCCATCCTCGGATCCGCCCGTGCAGCGCGGCCAGTCCGGTGGCGCCGGCGTCCCGCGCGTAGGCGCCACGTTGGTTCGTGTGATACGCATACACCACGGCGCCCGCCACCGGCGTGCGTCCGTCCATACGGCGCACGATCCCTGTCACCGCCATCCGTTCACCGGGTTCGTCCACGCGGACAAGAGTCGCGACCGCCGTGGCACCCTGCGGCACTTCCTCGGGGCCTCGGGCCGGGCACCACTGCCCCGCCGCCGGCAACGGCAAGACACCGACGAGCGCACAGGCAATCAGCATTGGCTGATTTCGGATCGACTCGCGGCAGGAGGTACGGTGCATTCGGGCTCGACTCTCGAAGGGTTCCGGCATTCGATGCCGCCCAAGGCTCCGCTGCGTATCGCTACGCAGAGATCGTCGCGGCAGCATCAAACGGACACTTGCGCCCTCACCCCCGCCCGCCGAACCCCGATGCCTCTCCGCCAATCCCCCAGCGTCGCCCGCGCCCTGATTCTGCCTCGCCGGATACTTCCAAGCCTGATGCTACTCGCCGTGACCGCGACGCTGGTCGCGCAGCCATCGCCGACCGGATCCCCACGGCGCTCGGTGCCGCTGATTCCGATCGAGTCACTGTTCACTGCGCCGGTGGCGGTCGATGACGCTGTGTCTCCAGACGGCGCATCGATCGCGTTTCTCAAGCCGTGGCGCGGTCGCCTCAACATCTTCGTGCAGCCAGTCGCGGGAGGCAGCACGCGGCGTCTGTCATCCGATTCGGTACACTCGATTCCCGGATTCTGGTGGAGTGCCGATGGCCGCCGCGTGCTCTACTTGCAGGACAAGGGCGGCGACGAGCAGTTCCATCTCTTCGTGCGCGCGGCCGAAGGCACCGGCGCGGTGCGCGACCTGACTCCGTTCCGTGGCGTGGAAGTCGAAATCGTGTCGCTGCCCGCCACGAGACCCACTGTCGCGGTGATCACACTCAACCAGCGCGATCCGCGCCTCGCCGATGCGTACCGGGTGAACATCGAATCGGGCGCACTCGAACTGGCGGCGGAAAACCCCGGCTCCTTTCTTGGCTACACCGCCGACGCGCAAGGTGCCGTTCGCGTCGCATACTCCGTCGACTCGCTCGGCCGCTACTCACTGCAGACGCGCGCGACCGAACGCGATCCATGGCGCGTGGTACGCACGTACCAGCCGACCGATCGGATCACGCCGCTGCGGCTTCATCCCGATGGGATGCGGCTCTACATGCTGAGCAACGCGGAGACGGATCTCGCACGACTGGTACTGGTCGATCTCGCCAGCGGCGCTGAGACACCGGTTGATGCGGATCCGCTGAATACATCGGATATCGGTCCGACACTCTTTGATACACGAAGTGGCGCGTTGCTCGTCACCTCCTACGCCGCCGACACCACCCGCCTCTACGCTCACGATCCTTCCGCGCGTGCCATGCTCGACGCCGTCCGACGGCGCGCCGGCAGCGGCGCCTTGTCGGTCGGCAGTGTGAGCGACGACCGGACGCTCTGGGTGGTGACGCACTCGGCACCAGACCGATCGCACCGCACCTGGCTGGTACAGACGAAGACCGGCGCCGTGCGGCTGCTGCACCGTGCGCGGCCAGCGCTGGATCGATATTCGATGGCTCCGATGCGCCCGGTGGCATTTTCGGCGCGGGACGGACTGCCACTTCACGGCTACATCACCGAGCCGTGGCCCCGAGGCGCACGACCGACACCGCTGGTTGTGCTCGTGCATGGAGGGCCGTGGGAGCGTGATCTCTGGAGTTTCCAGCCTGACGTGCAGCTGCTCGCCAACAGGGGATACGCCGTTCTGCAGGTCAACTTTCGTGGATC
>JANNVN010000012.1:0-7654 GCA_031414435.1 Gemmatimonadaceae bacterium | reverse complement strand
GCAGTGATGGAAGCGATGGGCTCGCCGCTCACCAACAAGTATGCCGAGGGGCTGCCGGGCAAGCGCTACTACGGTGGCTGCGAAGTGGTCGACAAGGTGGAGCAGCTGGCCATCGATCGCGTCAAGCAGCTCTTCAATGCCGAACACGCGAACGTGCAGGCGCACTCCGGTGCGAGTGCCAATGCGGCCGTGTTTCTCGCTTTCCTCAAGCCTGGCGACACGATCGTCGGACTCGATCTGTCGCACGGTGGGCACCTGACGCACGGCTCGCCGGTGAACTTCTCTGGCCTCAACTACAACGCGAAGCATTACGGTGTAACTGATGAAGGCATAATCGATTACGATGCCATGCGCGCAGTAGTACGTGCCGAGAAGCCGAAGATGCTGATCGCCGGCTACAGCGCGTACTCGCGCGTCATCGATTACCAGGCGTTCCGTGATGCGGCTGATGAGGTCGGTGCGATCTTCCTGGTCGACATGGCACACTTTGCGGGATTGGCCGCGACCGGTGTGTACCCGAGTCCGGTGCCGTTTGCGGACGTCGTCACCACCACCACGCACAAAACGCTGCGTGGTCCACGTGGCGGACTGATTCTCTGCAAGGAGAAATTTGCCAAGGCCATCGACAAGGCGACCTTCCCCGGAACGCAGGGCGGCCCTCTCGAGCACGTGATCGCCGCCAAGGCGGTTGCTTTCCGCGAGGCGCTTCAGCCCGAGTTCACCGCGTACTGCCATCAGGTTGTCGCCAACGCCCGTGCACTCGCCGCCGAACTGGTCGCCCTTGGCGGGTCGATCGTCTCAGGCGGGACCGACAACCACCTGATGCTGATGGACCTCCGCTCGCGCGGCGTCGACTCGCTGACCGGCAAGCTGGCCGAAAATGCGCTCAATCACGCCGGCATCACGGTGAACAAGAACACCGTGCCGAAGGAGACGCGCTCGCCGTTCGTCACGAGCGGGATCCGACTGGGCACCCCGGCGGTGACCACCCGGGGCATGAAGGAGGCGGAGATGCATCGCATCGCCATGCTCATCGATCGCGTGCTGAAGGCGCCTGAGGACGAGACCAACCTGCGTGACGTCCATGCCGACGTGAAGGACCTGGCGGCTGGGTTCCCGCTCTATCCCGCGCCGGTTGGCGCGGAAGTCTGAATCACGGGATGAGGTAGCTGACGTGGCCGAGCTGGTGTTCCGGGATGGGATCATGGAGCAGATTCGCCTTCGCGAACCGCGCTTCCACGAACACGCCTTCCTGTTCGTGCTGGCGGCGCTCGAGCACAGCCAGGAGCGGCTGGGCGAGCGTCGTCATATCTCCGGCAAGGAACTGGCGGAGACCTGCCGCGACCTGGCCATTGAGCGCTATGGGGTGATGTCGCGCCTCGTGCTCGACCACTGGGGCATTCGGGAGTCGGTGCATTTTGGCGATATCGTTTTCGCGCTGGTCGATCTGGGGATGCTGATCAAACAGCCCCACGATCAGCGCGACGACTTCGCGGACGCGTTCGATTTCCGTGTGGCGTTCGAGTCGGCGTACCCGTGGCGAAACGTGCCGCAGGGGTAGGCGAACGGCCTGTGTGCACCACGTCAGCGCTGGACCACCCTGAACTGTAGCCCCACGGCGGCCAGCACCCTCATGACCGTCGCGAAGCTCGGGTTGCCGTCTTCGTTCAGCGATTTGTACAGGCTTTCGCGGCCGAGTCCGGTCTGTTTGGCGACTTCGGTCATGCCGACAGCGCGAGCGACATCTCCCAGCGCGTGCGCGAAGCCTTCTGCGTCCTCCGGGGCCTCGATGAATGAAGCGTCGAGATACCCCTGCATATCACGACGGGTCTTGAGGTAGTTCACGACGTCGTAGGGGAGTGTCACGGTGGGAGTTTTCGCTTTGCTCGTCTCGCGCGTCTTGGGCATCAGTCGATCTCCGTGAGGTTATCCATCAGCGACAATGCCATCCTGATATCGTTTCGCTGCGTGGATTTGTCGCCGCCTGCCAACAGCAAAATCACCGAGTTCCCCCTTTCGTTGAAGTAGACGCGAAAGCCCGGGCCGACTCCGATCTTCAACTCGCATAAGCCGCGAGCGAGACGCCGGTGGCTGCCAGGATTCCCGTCGGCAAGCCGGCGTACCCGAAGGGCAATGCGATCGCGAACGCCGTCGTCGCTGAGTGCATTGAACCAGCGTCGGTACTGCGGGGTCTCTCGAAGCTCTTTCAATGTGTATCCAGTGGGATACGTTTCACAAGGGCGGCGTTGCCGAGTCCTGGGCGCGCTGTGGACCGCTGAAACGGTGCGTCGCCCAGTCAGCGCGCGGTCAGCCGAGCGCTGATTCCTCGGACCGAAACACCGCCGCACGAGCGCTAGATTGACGATGTGCCCGATCTCACTGACCAACGCACCACGCTCGTCACCCCATCGCCGCCGGCGCGTGTTGCCGTCCTCACCGCCGAGGGCGCACGCGAACTCGACGCGCGCACGATCGCGACCTTGCCGGATTCGTACACTCTCATGCGCCGCGCCGCGAGCGTCGCGGCAGAGTGGCTCCACCAGCGCGAGGAGCGCAGTGCGGCGGTGTATGTCGGCCCTGGCAACAATGGTGGCGACGGCTGGCTGATCGCGGGGCTGCTGCGTGAACGAGGGTGGAGCGTCACGCTGCACGCCGCCGGTGATCCGCGCACTGACGATGCGCAGCGCGCACGACACGATGCGCTGTGCACCGGAGTGTTCGCGTCACCGATCGGGAGCGAGTCGGTGATCATTGATGCGCTGCTCGGCACCGGCGCGTCTGGTGCACTGCGGGGCGACGTCGCCTCTGCTATCGTGATGCTTCGTCGTGCGCGCGCACGCGGCGATGCACCTTTCCCGGTGCTGATCGCGATCGACATCCCCTCAGCCTTGAACGCCACCACTGGTGTCGATGACGGTGCGGTCGCCGCCGACGTCACGCTCACCTTCGGCAGCGTAAAACGCGGTCAGCTGCTCAGACGCGACCTGACGGGTGAGGTGCAGGTGCTCGACATTGGCCTGGTTGACGCGGCCGCGAGCGAACCGCGTATCGTTGATGCTGCGGCAGTCAGAGAGTGGATTCCGCGGATGGCCGCTGATGCCTGGAAAGGCACGCGAGGACGGCTCGCAATCGTCGGTGGCGACTCTGGCATGGCTGGCGCGGTGATCATCGCGGCGAGCGGTGCGCATGCGGCCGGTGCTGGCATGGTGCGCGCCGATGTCGCCGCCGAGGCAGTGTTGCCGCTGCAGATCGCCGCACCATTTGCCACGGTGCAGTCG
The DNA here is from genome assembly GCA_031414435.1 of Gemmatimonadaceae bacterium. Classification (GTDB taxonomy): domain Bacteria; phylum Gemmatimonadota; class Gemmatimonadetes; order Gemmatimonadales; family Gemmatimonadaceae; genus JACMLX01. The sequence continues at coordinate 4,376 of JANNVN010000012.1, read as the reverse complement.
TGGCGCGCGTATGACTGGAGTCGCATCAACACCACGTGGCCGAGCGCGATGGTCATCGGGCCTGGCCTCGACGGCTCGATGCCGGAAGTACGCGCGGCGGTGCTGGCACTGCTGTCCGCATTCGAGGGGCCAGTGGTGCTCGACGCTGGGGCGCTCACGGCATTTCGCTGGTCAGCGCCGAGTGATATCGCAGAGATCGACGTGGCCGACGGCTGCGACACGGATCCACTCGATGCGCTGCGACATGCGCTGCGCGGACGACCAGCGCTGCTCACACCACATGTGGGAGAGTTCAACGCACTCTTTGCGCCCGACGCACGTCCGCGTGACCGTTTCGAGGCGGCCTCGGTGCTGGCGAGCCGACTGAATGCCAGTGTGTTGCTGAAGGGTGTGCCAACAGTGATCGCATCACCCGGCGGTGCACGCCTCGTTTCGGCTGCAGGTAATCCAGCACTCGCGATGGGTGGCACCGGTGATCTGCTGGCTGGCATAGCCGGTGCACTGATGGCGCAGGGCATTCCGCCGTTGCAGGCTGGTGCCGCGGCAGCATGGGTGCACGGCTGCGCGGCGGAGCAGGCCACGCTGCATCATGGCGCGTGGCGCGGCGTGACGATGGAGCGGCTCGTCAACGAAGTGAGTAACGTGTGGCCCAGACTCTTTGCACATACATCGTCTCCGCCGCACACCTTGCTCGAATTGCCAGCCGTGCCCACGCGATGACCGAGCCAACACCGACGCAGGTGACGCTCGGCCCCGGACGAGAATTCGCATCGATCTCACGGTGGGTGCGACAGTGGGGCGCACGGGCGCACGGCATAGGCGATGATGCCGCGATTCTCGACGTTCCAACGGGGACGCGCCTCGTCGTCAGTACCGACACCAGCACCGAGGACGTGCACTTCCGTCGTGCGTGGCTTCAGCCGATCGAAATCGGATGGCGGGCGGCCATGGCGGCGCTCTCGGACCTTGCCGCCATGGGCGCAGATCCGCTCGGTGTCCTGATTGCGCTGGGTGCGCCCGCCTCGTGGGACAGTGAGCTCGACGAGGTGTTGCACGGCGTCGGTGACGCCTGTGCGGCAGCGAAGGTTCCGATCATCGGCGGCGACACCACTCGCTCTCCCGTGCTGACGCTAGGGATCACCGTGCTCGGCACGGCGACGCTGCCATTGCGCCGCGACGGGGCCGCCGCAGGTGACTGGGTGTATCTCACCGGCGCGCTGGGCGGACCAGGGGCTGCGGTGGCGGCCTGGTATGCCGGCCGGGTTCCGCGGGCCACCCACCGGGCTCGCTTTGCTCGGCCAGTGGCCCGGCTCGGCATGGGGGCGTGGTGCGCTGCCAACGGGGCCACGGCTGCGATCGACCTGTCGGACAGTCTCGTTGCCGACGCTGGCCACATTGCGGCGGCTTCGGAGGTGCGCGTCGTTCTCGAGCTCGGCTCCGTGCCTGTGCTCGGCGGCGTGACGGCGCTCGAGGCGCTCTCCAGCGGCGAGGAGTACGAACTGCTCGTGACCGGCCCGCAGGGGATGGATGCCGCGGCCAAATCGGCCCGGATCGGATCCTTGTTGCCGATCGGCCGGATCCACGCAGCGACGCCGACCAAGGGATCAGGCGTAATCGTGATGGATGGGCCGCGGCGCGTTGACCCTCCGGCTGGTTACGACCACCTTTCGTCGCGATGATGACTCTCTTTGCGGCTCTGGCGTTGGTGGTCTTCACGATCCCGGTCGTGGCCATCGTCGTGTTCGCTGCATTCCTCGGTGTGCCGCGCAAGCACGGGAGCATCTACGAGAAAGTGGCGAAGATCTGGGGCTGGGGCCTGATGACCTTCTCGGGCGTGCGCACGCGACTGCACGGCGCCGAGTTCGTCGAGCCACACGCGGCCAGAGTCTATGTCGCGAATCACGTGAGCTGGTACGACGTGTTTGCGCTGGCGAGTGTGCTACCACGTTGGAGCTTCGTGGCCAAGGCTGAACTGCGAAAGATTCCGATCTTCGGTCGCGGTGCAGAAGCGGTGGGGACGATCTTCGTGGAACGCTCGAGTCCCCGCGCCGCGCTGCAGATGTACGAGCAGGCCGCGGCCGGGATTGCCGACGGTGCCAACGTCGTGGTCTGTCCGGAGGGGACGCGCGGCGACAACTATGCTCTGCGTCCGTTCAAGAAAGGGCCGTTCGTCCTGGCAATTTCCGCCGGCGTGCCGATCGTCCCAGTCGTGATCATGGGCACCCGGGAAGTGATGCCACGTGGCCAGTGGCTGGTGCACGGCGGCGTCGTGCATCTGCATTTCCTGCGACCGATTCCAACGGCTGGCCTTACGTACGCCGATCGTGAACGCCTGATTGCGCAAGTCTGGACCGCCATGGCCGACTGCCTGCAGTCGGAGTATGGGATCCAGAGTGACCGGCGCAACACCCTCGCGGCTGAGGAAGTCACCGAGGTTCGTGCTGGAACGCGTGAAGCCGGCATCGTCGTGCAGTAGCTTTCGGTGGCCATAGACACCGTGCAAGCCGCAGTCCACAACATATTCCGCCATTCTCCGACCTCCTGATACATGTCGACCATCGTAGATATCACCGCCCGCGAGATTCTTGACAGCCGTGGCACTCCGACCGTGGAAGCGGATGTCACGCTCGACAGTGGTGTCGTCGGGCGCGCGGCAGTCCCGAGCGGCGCCTCCACCGGAGAACGCGAAGCGGTTGAGCTGCGTGACGGCGACAAGTCGCGCTACCTCGGCAAGGGTGTGCTGAACGCGGTGCAGGCGATCGAGGAGCAGATCGCGCCGTCGCTGGCTGGCATGTCAGCGCAGGATCAGATGGGCATCGACAATGCGATGCTCGAACTGGATGGTACCGAGAACAAGGCCAAGCTCGGCGCGAATGCGATTCTGGCAGTGTCACTGGCCACGGCACGCGCCGCGGCCGAAGATGTCGACATGCCGCTCTGGCGCTATCTGGGCGGTCCGATGGCGCGTACCATGCCGGTGCCGATGATGAACATTCTCAACGGCGGCGCGCATGCCACCAACACGGTCGACTTTCAGGAGTACATGATCGTCCCGATCGGGGCCGAGACTTTTCGCGACGCGCTGCGCATGGGTGCTGAAGTCTTTCATGCGCTGAAGAAAGTATTGGTGAAGCGTGGCCTGGCGACCGGTGTCGGCGATGAAGGTGGCTTTGCCCCAGACCTCAAGACCGATGAAGACGCGCTCAAGCTGGTGATCGAAGCGATCGAGTCCGCTGGCTTCGCGCCCGGCACCGAGGTCGCGATTGCGCTCGATTGCGCGGCCAGCGAGTTGTTCAAGAATGGAAAGTACGACTTCAAGAAGAGCAAGGCCGGCACGATGGACGCGCAGGGCATGATCGACATGTACGCGCGCTGGATGGAGACGTATCCGATCGTCAGCATCGAGGATGGCCTGGCCGAGAATGACTGGGCGGGCTGGCAGGCGTTGACGGCGCAGCTGGGCACCAAGGTGCAGCTGGTGGGTGACGACTTGTTCTGCACCAATTCGGAGATTCTCGCCAAAGGCATCGAGAACGATGTGGCGAATGCGATCCTGATCAAGGTGAACCAGATCGGTACGCTGACGGAAACGCTGATGGCGATGGAACTGGCCAAGAGTGCAGGGTACGCGAGCATCGTGTCGCATCGCAGCGGTGAGACGGAAGACACGTTCATCGCCGACCTTGCCGTTGCGACGGGTGCAGGTCAGATCAAGACCGGCTCGGCCAGCCGGACCGATCGTGTTGCCAAGTACAATCAGCTGCTCCGCATCGAGGAAGCGCTGGGCGATGCGGCGGAGTATCCCGGCGGTGGCGTCTACGGGCTGTGATCATCCGCGGCTCACAGCAGTTGGTGCACTGAGTGGCGCGCAAGCAGCTCACCGAGGAGGATCCGCCGCGCAAGCGACGGCCGCTCTTCTTCGCACTCAAGTTCGCGTTCTGGGTGCTGGTGGTGTACTTCGCCGTCGAAGGCGGCGAGTACGGCACCAGCGATCTGCTGAATGTGCGCGGGCGGATCGGTGAGTCGAAGACGGCGATTGATTCACTCAAGCGCGTGCTCGATTCACTCAGCCTGGTGAAGAAGGATGTGATGACGAACCCTGCCGTGCAGGAGCGGATTGCGCGCGAGGAGTTCGGAATGGTGAAGGGAGAGCGCGAGCTGATTTACCATGTGCTGCGACCGGATTCCGGGGCGGTGGGCGCGGACAGTGCCGCGCGGGTGCCGTCGCCGTAGCATTGTCGTAAAGTCGTCGACCCTGACCGGTTGACTCTGGCTGACCAGTGGCTATTCTTCTGTTCTGCCGCGGGGTGGAGCAGCCTGGTAGCTCGTCGGGCTCATAACCCGAAGGTCGCGGGTTCAAATCCCGCCCCCGCCAT
>JANNVN010000011.1:0-3836 GCA_031414435.1 Gemmatimonadaceae bacterium | reverse complement strand
GGGCATCTTTCAGCGCGACGGCTCGAATGCGTTGGTGCCATGGCGTCCGTCGAACCGTCTCTCCGACCTGTGGAGCATCTCCAACTCGATCTCCACGCCGGTGTACCAGCGAATGAATGCGTCACTCCGCTTGGAGTACGGTGATGTCCCGATCTTCGTGGAAGGCACCTCCGGCACGCAGCGGCGCGTGACGGGTGCGCTGACGTTGCGCCCGACGCCCGGCACACGGATCGAGGGCACACTCACGCACACCAGACTGGCACGCACAGGTGGCGGCGAATACGCGAGGGTCCTCATCCCACGGCTCAAGGCCGAGTATCAGCCGTCGCGAGCGGTGTTTTTCCGCGTGGTGAGTCAGTTCCGCAGCGACCGAGTGGACGCCGCACGGAACCCGCTCACCGGTGCACCGCTGCTGTCGTCAACAGGCACGGCGCTCACGGCCGGCGACCGGCGTTCCTTGCGCACCGATTGGCTGGTGCAGTACGAGCCCACGCCGGGAACCACCGCGTTCATCGGCTACGGCGACTCGTGGGGATCGAACGGCACGATCCTCAATACCGATCTTCAGCGCCAGTCGGATGGGCTGTTCGTAAAGGTCGCGTGGCTGTTCCGGCGATAGACATCCGCAACTGAAACCGGGGAACGACGACTCATCACGGCACCAGGCCGGCACGGTGCAAACGACAGGAATGCCAGTGGCGTGACAACGCATCCCAGCGTCGCCGACAGAGTCCTCTGCAGCGTAGCATTCTGTAGCAGTACATCTGCAGGCCAAACGATGGGACGCGTGCGAGCCAGCGCGCCACTTCGAATCGTCAAGGCTTCGGCGCCCGCGCCCCTGAATCCGGGCTCCGCTTGTCATTCGCCCCACGCGCGGTGCGTGTTGATGCATGATACAGAATCGAGTGTGCATCGCCCTGACTGCGCGCTGGCTCCTCCTTGATCTGATGCCCCATCAGACGCAGCGCTGACAGTGCGTCGGGTGTGACCGTTCCAGCTTCGACACTCGCCGTATCCGGCATCCACTGGTGATGCAGCCTCGGTGCGTCGACGGCGGCGCGCACCCCCTCGCCGAACGCCGTCACGCCGAGTACCACATTGAGCACGGTGTTTGGAATAGTGCGGCCACCCGGTGAACCTGTCACGAGGCGCAACGCGCCGCCCTGTGTCACGATCACGGGCGACATCGAACTGAGCATCCGCTTGCCAGGCGCGATCACATTGGCCGGCGTCCCGATCGCCCAGCCCTGATCGGTGTAGCCGGGCTTCTTGTTGAAGTCTCCCATCTCATTGTTCAGCAGGAAGCCGGCCACCACCACGCCTGAACCATACGAGTTTTCGAGCGTGTATGTGTTCGACACGGCGTTGCCAGCGGCGTCCACGACGCTGAAGTGCGTGGTGTGTGGCGTTTCCTTGGCAGGGGTCAGGATGTCCTCCCCGAGCGTGGCACTGCTCGATGCCCGTTGCGTGTCGATACCCGCAACGAGTTCTCGCGCATACTCCTTCGACACGAGGCGGGCGACCGGAATGGTTGTGAAGTCAGCATCACCCATCCAGCGGGCTCGCTCGAGATAGGCGCGCCGCGCCACTTCGAGGCGCAGATGCACAGTCATCGCGTCGCCACGCTTCCTGCCCGCGATCCCAAGCGCTTCCAGCTGGTTGAGTGTCAGCATCATCACCATGCCCCCAGAGCTCGGGGGGCCCATCGCGATCAGTTCGTATCCATTGAACGTGCCGCGCACCGGCTCACGCTCCACTGCCTTGTAGGCCGACAGATCTGCGCGGGTGATCAATCCGCGGTGTGCACGCATCTGCGCACTGATGGAGTCCGCAATCCAGCCCCCGTAGAACGCGTCGGCGCCCCCTTCTGCGATCGCGCGCAATGCGCGGCCGAGCTGCGGGAGTTTCAGCGTATCACCGCCGATCCACGCACCGCTGCCGGCCTTCCCATATGCCGCCACCGATGACGGGAAAGCGCGCAGCGTCGTTGCGAGGGCAGAATTGAGTTCGCTGGCCAGCGGCGCCGAGAGGGCGAACCCCCGCTCCGCCAGCAGCACGGCAGGCATCACGACGTCGGCCCATGGCAGCTTGCCGAACTTTCCATGTGCCATGGCAAGTCCGCGCACGGTCCCTGGCACACCGACGGCCCGCCAGCCGGAGTCAGTCGCGGCCGCCGCGATCACTCCCTTCGTATCGAGGTACATCCTCGGCGTCGCCTTGGTGGGCGCTTTTTCCCGATAGTCGATCGTCGTCGCCGTACCATCCGCGAGCCGGATGATCATGAATCCGCCGCCGCCGATGTTGCCCGCCGACGGATGTGTGACGGCCAGTGCGAATGCCGTGGCAACCGCGGCATCGACGGCATTGCCCCCCTTGGCAAGCATCGCCGCGCCGGCGTCCGACGCGAGGTGATGGGCGGAGACCACCACACCAGTGGTCGACACCAGCTCATCGACGGCCGCTGCGGCCGCGGGGGCTGATTCGGCTGATCGGCTGCAGGCCGTGGTGAGCGCGGCGAGCAGGGCGACCAGACTCGTGGCGCCACGGGGCTTCAACGCGATGGGCATCGGTTTGGCTGGAGACAGAGGGGACCGACGCTGATCTGCATCAGCGTGGCCTGAGCGTTGCGGTGGTTGGCTCAGGCAAGATACGGCCCGTCACCGGAGTGCGCTGGCTGCAGTTGCGGCTGGACATGGCGCGTGCTTCTGCGACTCCGCGCGCGATGTGGAACGGGATGAGCGACGGAGTGTAGCTTCCGGTCATGCGCGCCGCCTTTTATATTCTTTTTGTCCCTTTCCTGGTCTCGGACCCGACGTCTGAAGCCGGCACCCATTGGGCGTGAACGACAGGCCTGACCGCGCACTGCTGATTGGTCATGAGTGCCACGCCACGGCGCATCGCCAGAACATTCTCATCGAGAGCGAATTCAATGCGTGTACGAACACTGACGTGTATGCTGGGCGCGTTCCTTGGCTGGGTAGTGCCTGCGACAGCCCAGGATTCGACGAGCGTCATCGCGTTTCGGCGGGGACAGTGGGGCGCACTCTTTTCCATCGAAAGCCCATTTGCGAGCGCGGGAGTCCTGCGTTTCACGTCACCCCGGGCCGCCTGGGCCATCAACGCCGCGGCGGACTTGAGTACCTCCACGGGATCCCCGGACAGCGCCAGCATGAGCGGTAACTCCTCAGCTGGGACTGGCCGCGTTTCCCTTAGCCTCGGTCGCCGGATGTATGCCCTTCCCCGCGGCCGTGTGATTGCCTTCTCCGGGTTCGGCGTCACTGGTGGCTATACCCGCAGCCGACAGCGCTTTGGCGATCAACGCCTTACCAGAAGCAGTTACGGGACCGGTGCCTTCGCTGAATTCGGCGCGCAGGTGCATATCACGCCCTACCTGAGCCTCGGTGCATTGTTGCCAATTCAGGCCACGGTCTGGCAATTTTCCGGGGACGGCGGTTCACGACAGCGGAGCTGGCAAATCTTCGCCTCGACCCTTCGCCTTCAAGGTGGCCTGTACTTCTAGGTACCGCCGTTGTCGCCTCTCCTGAGCTCACGCGCCTTTCGCACTCGCGCGCACGTCCTGCGGCCGAAACGCTGATGACGATCAGACGTCCGGTGCGCGGCGTGGCATGGCAGTCTCGGCATGTCAGGCGATGCGTCCAATCACTTCACACGACTGAACCGCATCCCGTCCAGCTGCACCGACCTGGCTGGGCCACGCTCCGGAAACTCGAATTCGCCGACGTATCCGGATCCCGCCAGCTCGATCCGCAGCGCATGCTTCGCGGCATCGAACAGTTCCGCCTCGCCACGCAGTGCCCCCCAGTCCCAATGCAGCC
>JANNVN010000010.1:0-3394 GCA_031414435.1 Gemmatimonadaceae bacterium | reverse complement strand
CTTGTCCCCGTCGTAGAGGCGCGCGCGCAGCCCCATCTTCCATGCGTATGACCAACCGCATCCACCCGTACCACGTCGGTCGATGGTGACGGTGGCGGCTTTGGCGAGTGCGGGCGTTCGTTCGGGTGTGATCTCGCTGCCCGGATACAGCCCCCACAATCCCGACAGATGCCGGTGCTCGGGTTCGAGATCATCCTAGTCTTCGATCCACTCCTGCAGCTGCCCGCGTCTGCCGATCTGATTCGGCGCCAGTCGCGCACGTGCTGCGCGCACTTCGGCCGCGAACACACTGTCGGTGCCGAGTGCCGCGGCCGCGTCGCTGAAGGCTCCGAAGAGGTCACGGATGATGTGCATGTCCATCGTCGGGCCAGCGGCCATCGTGCGCGCAGTGAGGGAGATGCCGCTGACTTCGTCGAAGAACTCACCGTTGCCCGGCCAGGCCGGATAGTTCTCGGGGGAGTTGGAGGGCGCCGTCACCAGCCAGCCCTTGCCTGGATACGGCACCAGGATGTCCATGAGGAAGCGCACCTGATCACGCAGCAGTGGATAGATGCGTCGCACGTCAGCCGTGTCACCCGAGAAGCGATAGTGCTCGTAGAGATTCGTCATCAGCCATGCGCCACCCACCGGCCAGGCGCCCCATGACGGTCCGTCCATCGGCGCTGCCGCGCGCCAGATGTCGGTGTTCTGATGCAACACCCATCCGCGTGCATTCCAGTGTTCACGCGCGATTTCGCTGCCCGTGGTTGCCACGTCACGCACCAGCGATTCCAGCGGCTGCACCAACTCGCCCAGATTGCCCGTTTCCGCGGGCCAGTAGTTCATCGGGGTGTTGATGTTGACAGTGTATTTCGAATCCCACCACGGGTTCGGGTTGTCGTTCCAGATGCCCTGCAGGTTGGCGGCTTCGGTGCCTGGTCGTGAACTCCCGATCAGCAGATAGCGGCCAAACTGATAGAAGAGTGCCGCGAGCCCTGGATCGGGTGCGGTGGCGAAACGTTTGATGCGCTCGTCGGTGGGCAGCGCCAGTGCATCGGCGCTCGTCCCGTTCAGCGCCAGCTGTACGCGTCCAAACCACTGCGAATGCTCGGCCACATGCTCACGCAGCATCGTGCCGTAGGCGCGCGTGGCGGCGCGATCGAGCACCGTGCGCACCTTGTCGGTCGGGTTGCCGCTGACGTCGTGGTAGTTCACGAAGCTGGTGGCGGCGGCGAGCACGATGGTGACCGTATCGGCGCCGGTCACGAGGAGGGTGCGATAGTCCACGGCGACTGTGCCGCGCGAGTTTTCGTTGCGGGCCTGGAGCCGCGCTTCGTAGGTCAGCTGGCCAGCGATGCCGAGATAGTCGGAGTTCTTCCCCGTCACGACCAGTCCGTTGGGCGTCACACCGTCCATCTGGAAGTAGTCGGTGCCGTAGTTCGAGTGCGCCGGATTACGCGTGCCGCGCAGCGTGGCCGCGAAGGTGAGTGCGCCGGGGCGGCTGGCCGTGAGGCGGATGATGATCGCCTGATCCGGCGCACTGGCGAACACGTCGCGCGTGAACGTCACGCCCTTCACGACATACGACACGCGCGAAAGTGCCGAGTCGAGCAGCAACTCACGGCGGTAGCTGGTGACCGTGTCGTGCGAGGGAAATTCGATCAACAGATCGCCGAGTGACTGGTACTTCATCTGTTCGTACGGCTTGCCCATCATGGTGCGTCCGAAGAGGTCGTGGGCCTTCGGCACATCGCCGGCGAAGAGCAGCCGCTGAATTTCCGGCAGCGCCTTGCCGGCGCCTTTGACGACCGGGTTGTAGGGGCCGCCGGTCCAGAGGGTTTCTTCGTTGAGCTGGATGTGTTCAACGCGTGTGCCGCCGAAGATCATCGCACCGAGCCGACCGTTGCCGACGGGGAGGGCGCGGTTCCATTCGGCGGCGGGGTGGCGGAACCAGATGGCGAGGGGGGCTGGCGCGGGCGCCGGCGGTGTCTGGGCGCTGGTGCGGGTGCCGGAGGCGGTACTGACTGCGGTGACGAGGGCGACGGGGCCGGCGAGTCTGGCCAGGAGGGTAGTAATCGCCATGCGGTGCCTCGGTGGTGGGCGAGCGGATGTGGCGTGCGGCTCGAGTGGGCAGAATGCTGGTCCTCTCGTCCGGGAGTGGCTGTCGCGCGGCTGCGACGGGGCGGCGAGGAGGTACGAACCGGAGAATGTAAGGAGGCGCGCACGGGGCGCGGCGGTGGAGCGTGAGGGTCGTGCTTCAGGGCATGCGCTTGCGCGAGCGCGGCTCGGGCGGAGCATGTGGCGCGGCAAGAGACGACCGAGCGCGGGGGCGAAGATTTTGGCCGGCACACAGGACGGGCGGTGTGAGGGCGAGTGGCCGAATGGCGGCAGCAGCCGAGGGGCCGGCCGTCTGTGCGGGATGGCAGTGACGACACGTCGTGGGAATAGGGGTCGCCGTGTCCATCTCTTCCCACGGGAGAGGCGTCCGCATCGGGTGCGCTGTGTCGCGAGCGCCGTTTCGGGCGGGCGGCTTGGCCGGTCTTCCGGGACGCTCGCGGCCGAACGGTGCTTACGCCGCTCTTTTGGCTGCAGAACGCAATTATTCGCAAGGTGTCCGCGCGCCGCCTAAGTTGAAGGTGTTCAGTGTCTTACCGCGATCTGGTGCAACGTAAGCCCGGCTGCTTACGTTGCGTGAATCGTGGTGCACAAGCTGGGTGGTTCGGTAGTTCTTGGCGGCATACTTGGTGTTAGGTGGATTCCGGACTTCAGTGAGAATGAAAGAGATGAGCAGTCCCCGGTTCCTTGTACACGATCCGGTTGGATGAGGACGACCTGCGGTATCTGTCGCGGGTGGTGTTTCGATAGACGTTGGGGTAGATGCGACTCAGGCTCTCCACACGAATGCAGAACGTTCGGTCCATGCCGATGCGCCTCGCGGATTCTCCGCGGGGCGCATTCGCGTTTCCTGCGATTCACAACGGAAATACTCGCGTGATCGCACTGGATACGTGATCGTACCGTTTCCGTGACGCGAGCCTTTCCGCGAACGTGCCACAAGGCAAACAAGCTTTTGGCCACCCAACAGCTCGGAGACTGCCCGTGGATCCCCAACGAACCACACTGCGATCGTTGATCGTGCGCGAAGGATTTCCGCGCGCTGCAGCTGCGGCAGTGGTCGCAGTCCTCGTCGCATGCATCACCGCCTGCTCGGCCCCAACGGCCCCCGTACCGGAACGCGAACGGCTCGCGAGCTACTTCGCTGCAGGCGAGTTCGTGTACGGAACGTGGCAACCGAACTCGAACGCGTCGCGGTGCGTCTTCGTCCCGCCGCAGCGCGTAGCGATCGCGGTGACCTCGGACACCGGTCGACTCGACTTTCGATGCAGCGAGATCATCGTGGGTCTCCGAGCGAGTG
>JANNVN010000009.1:0-29140 GCA_031414435.1 Gemmatimonadaceae bacterium | reverse complement strand
ATGTGCACTGTCACCGAATCACCGAATCACCTGAGCATGAGGCCGAACGTGGCACGGGTCTCGATCGAGAGGCGGGGCATGGTGGCCGGCGGGAGAGGAGCATGCTGGGGCGGCGCGCTATTCGTAATATGATGCGACGTTATCGGGAGGGCAACCGACCAGTCAGCCGTTGACGTGTCGCCGTGCGCGATGGCATCTGCGGGCGTTTCCGCGGCGCAGCGCCACACACTGAGCGCGAGGGACGCCCTCAGCCAGCCGTCGCATCCATCGCGCCACCCAACGACGGCAGGCCAAACACCCGCTCGGCGTTGCCCCCGGCAAACAACGCCTGTTCGTGCGCCGACAAGGGAGCGTCCTTCAGGAACTGCACGGCGGGCGCCATCGGCTGGTACGGATGATCGATGGCCCACATCACACGCTCGGCGCCGAGCGTGTCGATGGTGTAGCGCAGCGCGCGCGGGTCCTCCACGCCGCTCGACGTCACGAGCACGTTGCGCGCGAGATACTCGCTCGGCGAACACGCATTGCGTCGTGCGGCGCGGCTGCCCGGCTGCCCCATGAAGTCCAGGCGCCACCGCCAGAAGGGCAAGCCTTCGCCCATATGCCCGATCACGAGCGAGAGATCAGGGAACCGATCGAGTGTGCCCGAGAACATCAGGCGCAGCACATGCGACGCCGTTTCGACGCCGAACCCCCACACCGCACCTTCGAGTCGATAGTCGCGCAGTGGCCCACCGAGCGTGGCCGACGGCGCGCGTGGGTGGAGATAGATCGGTTTGCCGAGCGCCTGAGCCGCCTCGAGGATGGGCCAGAAGTACGGCTCGTCGAGATACCGTCCGTCGGTGTGCGAGTTGATGATGAAGCCGTGCAGTCCCAGTCGCGTGACCGCGCGGTCCATCTCGCGCACAGCGGCAGTCGGATCCTGCGGGGCGATGGTGGCGAGGCCGGCGAAGCGCGTGGGATACGCGCGGACGGCGTCGGCGAGCCGGTCGTTCGCCACCTGCGCGAGGTCGACGGCGAGTGGCGCCGGAAAACACTGCACGCCTGGCGACGTGAGCGACAGGACGTGCATGTCCACCCCGTCGGCATCCATCCGGGCGATGCGGTCGGCCCCCAGTTCGAGCAGGTACGGCAGCATGCGCGATGACCACGCATCGCGCGAGGTGTGAGCGAGATCGGCGGTGGGCCCGGTCTCGGTCGCCTCGGGACAGTACGTCTGCCGGACGATGGGAAGGTCGAGGTCGGCGCCGCCGGTGCGCACGACCTCGCGCATGGCCTCGGCGACTTCGGGGATGGTGAACGCTTCCTCGGTGGCGATGCGCCGAGCCCGCGGTGCGCCGGCGACGCAGCGTGTTGACAACATGTGGGAATCCTCCGTATTCTGATGATCAGAAGTCTGACTATCATACCACGCCGATGCCGATACGCAAGCACCGCCCCGACAACGCACATGCGCCCATCGCGCTCTCGCGCCGCCTGTACCAGATCGTACGCGCCCGCCTCGCCGAGGTGCAGGAGCCGCTCGGGCTGCGACCGCTCGAGTTCGGGTTGATGATCCGCGTGCACGACACGCCGGGCATCGACCAGAACACAGTTGCGGAGCAGCTGGCGCTGGACCGCACCAGCACCAGCGCGCTCGCCACGCGGCTGGAGGACGTAGGCCTGCTGCAGCGGACGCTCAGCGACACCGATCGTCGCGCCCGGTCACTCGTGCTCACGCGCGCCGGGCGCGCGCTGCACGATCGACACCGGCCCGACTCGGAAGCGGTGCAAGCCGCGATGCTGGCGTGCCTGAGTGCCGTCGAGCGACGCATGCTGACGGCGTTGCTGGTGCGGGTGATCGAGGCCAATGCGCCATACGTCCGACCGGGCGCCGGACGACGCAAGCCGACGAAGCGGGCCGCGCAGAAGGCGGCCCGCTGATGCGCGCGCTTTTTGCACGACCGCTGGCGTGGCGGCGACGCGCTCTGGCCACGGTGATGCTGGGCGGTGCGCTGCTGCCTGGCGCGTGCACGCGACGCGAAGCGACGGCCACGTGGCCGAGTGGCCCGGTGCGACTCGTGGTGCCGTTCGGCGTGGGCTCGAGCACCGATCTCGCGGCGCGGCTCGTCGCGCCGCACCTGTCGCTTCGATGGAAGCAGCCGGTAGTGGTGGACAACCGGCCCGGCGGTGATGGCATGGCAGGCGCGCAGGCGTTCGTGACGTCACGCGACCCGAACGCGCTGCTCTTCTCGCCGGTGGGCATCGTGACCACCAACCCTCTGCTCCACACGCGCATGCCCTTCGATCCGTCGACCGACCTCGTGCCGGTGGCCGGCGTCGTGACGACGAGCATCGGAGTGGCCGTGCCGACGCGCGCGAGCGTCCGCACGCTGGCGGAGCTGTTTACGCTCGTTCGCCGCCGCCACGCACCGTTGCTCTGGAGCGCCACGCCGGGACTGCCTGAGGTGGTGGCCCGCGCGCTCATCGCCAGCGCCACACTCGATGCCCGCTATGTCGCGTATGCGGAGCCCAGTTCGGCGGTGCGCGACCTCGGAGACGGTCGGCTGGACATGCTGGTGACGGCACTGCCATCGCTGGCCGCCGCGCGCGGCGCCGGGCGTGTACAGGTGATTGCCGTGGCCACGGCGCATCGATCGCAGGCCGCACCCGACGTGCCGACGCTGCAGGAAGCCGGGTTTCCGACGTTATCCGTGGAGGGACCGCAGGGACTTTTCGGCGGGCGTGGCCTCGACTCGGCGCAGCGACGCCGCATCGAGCGCGACGTGGCCGGCGTGATGGCGGAACCGGCCCTCGCCACGCGACTGTCGCAGATCGGATTCACGGCCGCCGCGACAACATCGGAGGCATTCGCAGCCGCCATCGCGGTGCAGCGTGAGCGGGTGCGCGCGTTTCTCGCGATGGCGGGCGGCGTGGAGCGGTTGCGGCGGTGACCCGGCGCTGGCCCGCCCTCCGCGCGTTACTGGCCGTGAGCGGCGGCGTGGCAGCGTTCGCCCTGCTCGTCGAGCGCGTGGGCCTGGTGCCGGCCACCTTCGCCGCCACGCTGCTGGCCGGACTGGCGCCGAGTGATGCCGTGCCGCTCAGGGCCTTCCTGCACGCGGTCGTGGTGACGGTCGTGATCACGGTGCTGTTCCTGGTCGTGCTGATGCAACCGACGCGCGCGTTCGGGGGGCCGTGACGTGGACATGCTCGAGCACCTCGCCATCGGCGCGCGTGTGGCACTCACACCAGGCAACCTCGTCGCGTGCCTCGCCGGCTGCACGATGGGTACGCTCGTCGGCGTGTTGCCCGGGCTGGGTCCGGTGGCGGCGATCTCACTCCTGCTGCCGGTGACCTTTTCGCTCGACCCATCGGGCGCGATCATCATGCTGGCCGGTCTGTACTGCGGTGCCCAATACGGTGGGTCGATCTCCGCCGTGCTGCTGAACCTGCCGGGTGAAGCGTCGTCGGCCGTCACCTGTCTCGACGGTCACGCGATGGCGCGTGACGGACGCGCGGGTCTGGCGCTCGCCACGGCAGCCCTCGCCTCGTGCGCGGCGGGCACGGTCGCTGCCCTGCTGATGGCCGTCGCCGCCGGACCACTGACCTCCGTGATCGGCGCACTGGGCCCTGCGGACTTCACGGTTCTGATGGTCGCGGGACTGGTGCTCACGATCGTCGTCGAGGGAACACAACTCGTGCAGGGGGCCGTCACGGTGGCCGTCGGACTGCTGCTGGGGGCCGTCGGCACGAGCGTCGCGACGGGCGCGGAACGCTTCACGTTCGGCATCGATGCGTTGTACGACGGCATCGGCTTCCTGCCGCTCGCCATCGGCCTGTTCGGGATCAGCGAGATCGTTGCCTCGCTGGCGGGGAGTGGCGTTGGACACGTGGCGCCAGCCACGATGGGGACGTCGGCGCTCCGGCCGGGCGAGTTGCGTCGCGCGGCGGCCGCCACGGCGCGCGGCACGGCCGTCGGCAGCGTGCTTGGTTTGCTGCCTGGCGGAGGGCCCACGCTCGCGTCGTTCGCAGCGTACTCGGTGGAGAAGGTGTTCGCGCGTGGTCGGCGCGACCTCGGTCGCGGAGCCATCGAAGGGGTGGCCGCTCCCGAGAGCGCAAACAATGCCGCTGCGCAGACGTCGTTGCTGCCGCTGCTCCTGCTTGGCGTGCCGTCGAACGCGGTGGTCGCCCTGCTGCTGAGCGCACTGATCGTGCAGGGTGTGCAGCCGGGACCTGAGATCATGGTGCGCGAACCGACGCTGTTCTGGGGGCTGATCGTGAGCCTGTGGGTCGCGAATGTGATCCTGGTGGTGCTGAACCTTCCGATGGTAGGCGTCTGGACGCGTGTGCTCACGGTCCCACCGCGGTACCTGCATCCGATCACGGTCGCGCTGGCCTGCGGTGGGGTGTACGCAGTGAATCATTCCACGGCCGACGTCTGGCTGACCGCAGCGTTCGGCATCGCGGGCTACGCCCTGCGGATGGCTCGGGTGAACGCGGCCCCGCTGCTGCTGGGTTTCGTGCTCAGTCGGCCCATCGAGGAAAATGCGCAGCGCGCGCTCGCGTTCGCGGCCGGCGACTGGAGCACGTTCGTCCGACATCCCGCCGGTGCGCTGGCCGCGGCGTGCGGCGTGGTGGGACTCGGCGTAGCAGCCGCGCGCGGGATGGCCGCGTGGCGGTCGGGGCGGCGAGCCGCTCCGTGACGGTGCGTGTGTTGTAGCCGTCCGTAGCGTCTGACTTGCGCTGCGGCCCTTGTTTGGGTGGAGTTCGTTTCGGCATGATAACAACCGACACGAACCGTGCCGACCGCGCTCTCGTGACTCCATTTGACACTCCAGCAGCTGTATGCGCATCGTGACCTGGAACTGCTGCCGCGGCCCACTGGCGCGCAAGCTCGACGCGCTGGACACGCTGAACGCGGACGTTGCCGTGCTCCAGGAGTGTCCCCGACCGGCGGTGCAATCCGACCGCTGTCTCTGGTTCGGCGATAATCCGCGGCAGGGCATCGCCGTGCTGGCGCGGGGTGCATACCGTCTCCGACGCCTGCCCATGGCCGCTGACGCGCCGAACTACGTGATGCCGGTGCGTGTCTCGGGGCCGCAGCGTTTCTCGTTGCTCGCCGTGTGGGCGATGGCGGGTCAACCGCATCGCTACGTCGCGGCGGTGGTGCGCGCCGTGGAGCTGTACGCCCGCCGACTGCGCCGGTCACCCTGGCTGCTGCTCGGCGATCTCAATTCCAACGCCTGCTGGGACGCGACACATTCGCAGGACACGAGTCACAGTGCGCTCGTGCGCCGCCTGGCCGCGCTGCGCATGCAGAGTTGCTATCACGCGCACTTCGACGAGGCGCACGGCGCGGAGTCGGTACCCACGTTCCACCTCTACCGACACGAGGCGCGTCCGTACCACCTGGACTACTGCTTCGCGCCGGCGGCGTGGTTGCCCGCGCTGCGGTCCGTGTCTGTGGGCGACTATGCGACGTGGGCGCCGTTCAGCGATCATCGCCCGATGCTGATGGAGTTCGACATCGTCGCCGCCTGACGCGGCGCCGCGCGTGTCCTGACGTCCGACCCCGCCTGACCGCCCGACTGGGCGCGGCCTGACGGGGTCTGCACGCTCCTACCGCAACAATTGCGCGAGCTCCACCAACTGCCGTCGTGCTTCGTCGCACTCCGCGCATGACGATCCGCCCCTGGTGTCGTGACAGAGCAACTCCACGCATTTGCGCAGGCGCGCGACATCGATGCCAAGGCCTGCGAGCCGCTTGATGAATTCGTCGCTCAGCACGCCCGAGCCGAGTATGCATCGGAGCAACGCGCACCACTCGCGCGAGCCACCAGTCCCGTGCCCGCCGTTCGGCTGACCGCCGCCGCCGTCGCCGGGCCGATCTCCGCCGTGCCAGACTGCTGCGGTGCGCAAGGCTTCACGCGTGAATGGCTGTTCACGGACGGTGCGACCCGACGCACGAATCCTGAACCTGTAGATGCCCGATTGCGCGGCAGTCTTCGCGGTCTCGAATACACCAGGTTCGCTGGCAATCGGGAACAGGACGATCGTCGTCATCGTGCCATCCGGCCGCGTCATGTCAGCCTTGACGTTCGCGGTGCCGCGGAACGGCGCGCCATACTCCGTGAGGATCGCGCGGATGGTGAGGGTCGCGCCCGGTTCGTGACTCGACTGATGGACGGCGGCGGCCATCCGCAGGTTCGAGTACGCCGCCACGCTCGCCGAGTAGTGAATGCCCGGGCCGACGTTCTTGGGAATCGAGTTCCCGGCGGCCGTCGTCTGACGCCAGAATTCGGGGTGAATGGTGAGCAGCAGATGCCAGCGGCCGTTGTGTGCCGGCGCGCCGCCGGCAAGCAGTGGCAACCCGGCGCGCATGTAGATGGTCTGCGGCGTGATGCGCCCAAGTAGCGAAGGGTTTCCAATGGCAACGGTCGAGCCGTCCGGTGCCTCGAGGGCCATCGTGAGGTAGTTCGCCGGGCGCGCGAGTACCATCGCCGTGATCTCCACGTCCGAGGAGGTGACATGGAATGGGATCCGCTCAATGACGCCGACGCGCGCCCACCCTTCCGGGTCGAGAACGAGCTCATTGTTGTTCACACCGGCCAGAATCTGGATGTAGTACTTCTCGAGCAGGAATGTCTCGTCGGTCGAGAGATTGCCCGTCATCAGCAGATAGCCGCCCGTGCCGTTCGTCAGCGCATCGAGCGTTGCCGGCCGGATCTGCTCCGCGGTGCCAAGCCCGATGGCGAACACCTGCTGATTGACGACGGAGTCAGCCACATCCGCGACTCGCAGATCGGCGGTCTCGATTCCGTCAGTGAGCACGATCATCGCTTTGGTGTCCCAGACGCCTGGCGCGGTGTCGAGCTTCGTCTTCGCGAGTGCGATTCCGTCACCGATGGCCGTCAGGCCGGACGGATTGGACGTGTGTGCTGCAATTGCCGCAGCCGCAGCGTCGCGACCGAGTCCGTCGCCCGGAGCGCCGGCCGTCTGCACGTCCATGATCGGATGCGAGTCCTGGTCATAGGCGTTGATCCCGATGCCATTGTCATCCCACAACAGGTTCGTGAAGACCGTGGCGGCGTCCTTCAGCACCTGTTCCTTGGTGCGCCCCTCATCCGTCACATCGAGCATACTGCCCGACTTGTCGAACACCAGCTGTGTGGCGACGGTGGGTCGCGTCACGACGTTTCCCGTCAGCGTGACGATGAAATCCTCTCCGGTCTCGAGGCAACGCAACGTCACGACCTGCGACGGTACCGGGCCAACGGCACCCGCGGTCATGCGAAACCAGAAGTATGCCGGCCACGGTGTCGGCCCCGCCGGCGACGCAACCGTGACGGCACCACTCTCGAGAGCGAACGGTGCCGTCGGCGTGGTGATTGCCTGGAGCGTGATCGCGAAGCAATTGTCGACGTCGAAGCGCGCGGCGCGAACCACCGTCAAGTCGGTCGGGACATCGTTGAAATCCACGATCGACGTCGCGAGCGTGACGTCACCGCTCGGTGCTGGCAAAGCGAATGGCGCCATCGTGTCGAGGATCGTCTGCGTACACACCGGGCAGAATGGCGCGCCGGTATCGCGCATCATGCAGTTCCACACCGGACGAAACGCACCGCAGTGACTGTACTTCGCCCCCTCGAACGTTCCGACGATGCCCGTCGCAACGGGACTCGGGCCGGGATCCGTCGCGGTGCAGTCCGGGTTGGATCGTGTTGGATCTGCCGGACCCGCTGTGACGAGCGACGACCACTTCACCGTGGCCGGATTCGAATCAATGGTGACATTTGGTTCCGCCGGCTCTCCGTCGTCGAAACTGTCCGGCCCGCCGTAGTCGTACTCGTCAGCGAGACCGAACGCAGAATGCCCCAGCTCGTGGATGAAGATCTCACGCCAGTCGGCGCTGCTGTTGCTGGTCCATCCGACTGATCCGCCCGTGCCGCCACGCTCCGGATCGTTGACGACGACGAGAATCTGATGCCACTCGGGGAGCCACGCCTCGACTGTGTCCTGCGCCAGTGCGTTATTGCCGCCAAGCGCTCGCTGCGTGTCTCCACCAGAACAGAACGTCGCGTCGAAGTACGTGTTCACGAACGTGTTGGTGCCGGCACCATCGTCGCAGTTCGGCTTGTCGGCGCCAGAGTCCGTCGAGGTCACGTCGAGGCGATAGACATTGATCGCGCACGCGAGTTCGGGCTGATCAAATGGCGGCTCGAGAAACAACCGATCGACCACTGCTTGCGCATCGGTCGCGAACTGCGCCATTTCGGACGCCTGATAGCCGTCCGAGACGATGACGAGATTCCAGCGCACGCTGGGCAGGCCGGCATCGACGAGTTTGGTCAGGCCGATGACACTTCCATCCGCGGCGCCCATCAGCGCTTCTCCAGGTCAGCGAGTGTCGCCGCGAACAATTCGCGCGCGTCAGGCTCGACGTCGTTGAACGAACGATTTTTCGCGCCGCTGCCTCTCGATTTCACGATCGCCACGGAGCGCCCCTGTTCGAGCGCCGGCACCAGCACCGAGATCGAGCGCTTTCGAATGGCGACGGCGCGCCCGAAGGGACGTGCCGGATTGCCGGTGGGATACTCGACCATGTCAGGCATCAGCCCCGAGATCGAGCGGCGATACAGCGCCGCACCGGTCTCCGCGCGAACCTCGACGAAGTGTCCGGCGAGTGGCCGCGCCATGTCGCGCGCCGACTGCCCCGCTGGCACGCGCATCTCGAGACGCCGCACCGACTTCAACTTCATTTCCTGGCTGTCGTACTCGAAGGTCAATCGCAATGCCTGAGTCATCCCGTACCTCACAGTTGACGAAGTGGGACCGCAGTACAGCACACTCTGTTTCGCACCGGGTCAGGAAGCAAACACGGATCTCCTCAGTCCCCCGACACTCGCTCACCGTTCACGGCACAGGCACCGGACGAACTTCGCACTGCGCATTGATGGTGTGCGGAACACTCATATGACGATGCGCTCCGCGATGTGTGCTCACCACGACAGCAGTACAGGTTGGTTGCGGCAGATATGCAACTACGCAGGACCTGCGCGTCGATTCCGGTGTCGGCCAGACGTCATCACGTCCAAGTTGGTGCGTGACGCGTCTCGATGCACGTCAGTTGCGTAACGGTTCCATCGCACTCAGCAACTCGAGACGCGGCAGCGAGGCGACTACGGTAGAGCGCGGCTGCGGTGCGAGCAGACGCTTCTCGTCGAGCGCGAAGCAGTACTCGGCTGTGGCGATCGGTGGCGACCCCAGCCTGTCGGAGAAAATCACGTCGACCCGAAGACGTAGCCGAGCACGCCGTAGGCGAGGAACGTGTCAGCGATCTGCGCAGCGATTGGGCGCCATGGACCAGACTCGCGCGCAAAGCAGTCGTCGCAGACCGTCCGCAGCTGATCTGACACCAACCGAAAGAACGGCGACATCAGCGTGGATTTGGGGAGGCGAAGACGCCCTGCGCCGCTGGGGCCTCAACCTCCGCGCAGCGCGCCGTAGCGGGCGGTCCGCTTGCAACAGAAGCCGGCGTTCTGCGGTGGGTATCGCTTCTGATGCGAAACGCTTCTGGCACCGCCAGCGCTGATCGGACGTCCGAGCGTCGCGTCGCCCGGGCCAGTCAGCCGTTGACCGTTCGCCTCGGCGTACCACCGCTCAACCGCCGCATCATCGCCTCGAACATGCCATTCGTCGTTTGGTGCTTTCCCGACCACCACGCCGCCCCACCAAAGAGCGCCACCCCAACCAGCAGTGCGTTCGTCGTACTGAGTGCGTTCTTCGCGCCGATCGCATACAACGAGACGAGCACCACGACATGCAACACGTACCACGTCAGCGCCCGCCTGCCGGTCGCGGCCAGCATGCTGACCACCGACGCCGGTACCACCGGCATCAGCAGCAACACCGCGCCGAGAAGCAGTGACGTCGTCCCGATAGCCGACAGCATGAACAGCGGCAACGGTGGCAACGACGTCGTCCCAACCAGCCCTTCGCGCGTCAATGCATCGACCTCCGGCGCGAACTGAATCAGCAACCGGTCAAGGCCGATCGACAGCCCAAGGCTCACGCCGAGCGCCAGCAAGCCGAAGATCACCAGCCGTCGCCGCAGCCGGATATCGTGCAGGTTCATTTCGGCGAGTACGGTACCGAGAAGGAAGAATGCCAGCCACGGTACCACCGGTCGGAAGCCATCGAAGAAGTGATTACGGACGAACCCTTCGACGCTCCAGACACCGATGTAGGTGAGCGACCGCAGATCCCAGTGCTGCGTCCAGTCGAGCAGCAGCATGCCAACGCTGAACGCCACCACCAGCGCGACGCTGACCAGCACGCGTGTGCGTGCACTCCATCGCAACATCATCGGCGCCAGCAGCAGTGCCACGCCGTAGACGCGCAGAATGTCGCCCGGCCAGATGATCAGATTGAGCACGCCCATGATCCACAGAATCAGCGCACGTTTGCGCAGCGTGACATCGGCCAGCGCGGCCGGGTACTTGCCCGCGAGACGCGCGACACCAAAGCCAGCGAGAGTTACGAACGTTGCGGCCGCGCGACCGTCGAGCACCCAGAGCAGGAAGCCCAGTGGTCCGGCATTGGGGTACGCCGCGGCCAGCACCAGCACGGCGTGGATCAGGAACATGCCGAGGATGGCGACGGCGCGAGTGACGTCGATGGCATCATCGCGTCGGCCGACACGTGCGACTGCGACCGGCTGCACGCCCGCTTCGATCAACGTGGTGGTCATGCGCCGAGTCCGCGGATGAGTGTGTCGTAGACCAGTCCGGGGGCATCGAGCGGCGCGAGTTCGCCGCTGGCTACCGCAGTCCATGCGGCGTAGACCAGCGCTTCGATGGCGCGGAATCGCCACACCTTGGGGACATCACTGCGGAGCACACCGGCGGCGACTGCCTCGTCGAGCACCAGCTGCAAGCGCGCATCCACCAGTCGCTCGGCCGCCGAAACCTCGGGGTCGCCGAGCAGTTCTCCGGCCACCAGCACGAAGTGCAGCTGGTCGCCGAAGCGCACCAGGATCTCCACCACCGTGACCAATGCGTCGTGGTGCGATCGGTCCTTGAGCTGCGCCTGGTCCAGTGCGGCGTCGAGGGCGCCGATGCCGTCGAGGGCGGCCGCTCGGAGCAGATCGGTCCGGGCAGGAAAGTACCGGTGCAGCGTGGCTCGGCCGACTCCGGCCTCCGCCGCTACGAGCTCGAGTGCGGCGGACGGGTTGGCGGACCAGAGGCGGGTGGCGGCGGCGATGATCCGGCCCCGACTACCAGTCGCAGCGATAGTATCGTGTCTCATGTGAGACAAAACTGTATCACCACGCTCGTCTGTCAACCCCCTCGCATGTATTCCGGCCCGAAGGCCTCAGCGCGGCCACCCCGTCTGCGGGATCCCCGCCGTGATCCGCAACGCATTGCCGAAGTACACCTTCTTCAGCACCGCGTCAGGCAGGTCTATGCCATACAGCTTCCACGACGCGTGGTAGTCGCGGTAGTAGTCGAAATAGTCGTCGCGCGTTTCGAACACACGCCAGTAGTACGGATACTCCTCCGGCTGGTAGGAATCCTTGCCGAAGAGAATGCGGTCCTGGTACTTCACGAAGAAATCATGTGCGGCGCGTGGCTGACGACCGATGTCGTACAGCACGGCACCAACTTCGGAATACAGGTTCGGCATCTCATCCATCATCTTCGACAAGCGTCCGAGATCATTGGCGTGCCAGCCGAGGTGGGCGATGACGAACGTGGTGCGCGGATTGCGGCGCACGAGGTTATCACGCTCCGTCATCAACGTCTCGAAGGCCGGGAACTGCTCTCCGGGATAGCGACGGCCGGGGAAGAGTGCCAGCTCGAGCCAGCGTTCGTTGTTGTAGTCGATCGACTGCCAGAATTCCTGCGGATCGGCGGTGTGGATGAACACCGGCAGCTTGAGTCGCGCGGCGGCAGCCCAGACCGGCGTCAGCTCAGGATCGTCGATCTTGAGGCGTGTCCCGTCGGCCTTCTTGATTGTCAGGCCAAGCCCTTTGCCGATCTCGCCGATGCCGACCGCGCCGGCAGCTGCGTCCTTCTCCAGCTGCGCAACTGCTCTCTCGGCCCAGCCCGGACCGACGTCGCGGAAGCTCACGCCGGTGAGGATGCGCACGCGGTCGCGCATCGTTGGCGACGAGCGAACCACGGCCATTTCGCGTACCAGTTCATCACCAGACACATTGTTTGCCGCGATCATCACGCGAATGTTCAACGCGTCGAGCTGTGTGCCCAGTTCGGCGAGCGCGGCGGCCGAGGTCAGCTGCGCGCCAGGATGCCCGTGGAAATCGATGGCCGGGAACTTCGCCTTCGGAACCGTGTGGGCCGGCGCGATGAGTGTGGACCGCGGCCGGTAGTCGAGGATGCTGGGCGGCGGCGCGGATGGGGCCTGGCAGTTCCGCGGGCGCACTTCGGTCATGCCGGGCGGGCACTGTTCACCGGCGCCGATGGCGGTGCCGCGGTTGGCATTGCCGGGTTGGGCGTGGAGCGCGCTGGCGGCGAGGCCGGCGAGGGAGAGCAGTGTCAGGGTGTGTCGGCGCATATCGGAGGCAAGAGAGATACATAAAACTGCTGCGCGACACGGTCTGGCGCACCCCGTGCTGCCCGGCGGACCGTGCGCATGGACAGCGTGGGAGTGTGAGCAAACACGATGGCGCCGGAGCAGCGAGGTACCCCGGGCACAAGCGTTTCGGCGCAGGTTGGGCCCCGCACCAATAACACACCGTGGGTCGTAAACCGCGAGGCCGACCGTCGTGCGTTGAAACGATGACGCTCGCGCGACTCCGACTCGCTACCCTGTTGCGGCCGGCGCAATCGTCGGTCGGTGAGCACCTGTTACCTCAATTCCGTTGACCGTAACCAATTGGTATGCCGATGCCACGGGTTCCCGTCACGGTGGATGATCTCGCAGCGATGCCAGAGGACGGTAATCGCTACGAGATCATCGACGGTGAGCTTTTCGTGACGCCGGCCCTGTTGTTGTATCACCAGCGCGCGCAGATGAGCCTCGTGGCGCGACTGCTTCCGTACGCTCGCTCAATCGGCCTGGAACTCTTCGCCGCGCCGACCGACGTCCGGGTGTCGCGCATCACGCAGGTGGAGCCGGATCTCATCGCGTTGCAGCAGATGACTGACGCTGTACCCTCCACGCGCTGGATCGCGATGTCGCGACTGCTGCTCGCCGTCGAGATCCTCTCGCCATCGACGGGACATCTCGATCGGGAGCGCAAACGAAGGCTGTATCTCACGGAGGGCGTTCAGGAATACTGGATTGTCGATACCGCCGCGCGAGTCGTCGATGTCTGGACCCCGCACTCGGCCGAACCGCGTGTCGTGTGTGATGTGCTGCACTGGCAGCCGCGTCCGGATCGCGCCGCGCTGGTTGTGGATGTCGGCGACGTGTTTGCCGAGGTTCACGCGTAGGAGGGGGGCGATCGGGGCTCGAAGCGAACGGACGCACAGCGCGAGGGCGTGTCGGCGCATATCGGAGGGGTAGAGACGACAGACAACTGAGGTGTTGCACACCTCGCCGCATCTGGGCGCGTCGCAACGCGGCGGCGAGATCGAACGGTCTGAAGGTTGAAGTACACCGGATGACGCCAGCGCAGACGTGCGCGATGGCGTGCTGTGCCCGACTGCCGAAGGGCGTCGGCTACAGGGAATCAGCAGTGCGAAAAGTCAGTGGTCAGAACCAGTGAGCTCGCGCAGCGCCATCGTCGTATATGTCGCGACCATTTCCGCGCCGGTCAGTTCGTCCGACGCAATCGCGAGGCGCACCGTCGCATCACCGAGCTCCCAGAGCAGGAACGTCGTGACGCCAAGGTGCTCGGAATCGAGCCGAGGGCGTACGCGCGCCACGGTTGCGGCGAGCAGCGCGCCCATTGCACGGCTTTCGTCGAGTTGTGCCGAGGCAAGCGCGCGATCTGCCTGCATGCCGGCCCAGATGTCGCGAATCACCGGGCTGTTCCGTACCAGCCCGTAAAACTCTTTCATCAGTCCGGTGAAGGCGGCGACGAACGAGGGTAGATCGTCCACCCCGCGCAACGCTGCGATGATGGTCTCGCGGCACGCCGCATTGTACCCAGCGGCCAATGCGTGGATGATCGCGGATTTTTCCGGGAAGTACTGATACAGCGAGCCGATGGAGATCCCGGCGGCATCAGCAACCTCTGCCATCCTGAGCCGGTCGCTCCCTTTCTCGGCGATCAGCGCTTCGGCGCAGGCAAGGATTCGCGCCAGCCGAGCTCGGCTGCGCTCCTGCGTAGGAACGCGACGCTGGGTGTCAGCAGCAGGCGCCGTCTCAGGAGCGCTCTCAACGGGTCTGGCTGCCCTGGGCATACCCCTTGACCGGATAAATGTGATGGTGTATCACTTTTAGTGTGTGATACTTCCTCACTTTACTCGGAGGGCTGGGAAATGACAATCCGTGGCACCACAGATCCCTGGCGGGCGGCATGACCGCGCAGCGCTATCTCCTCGCCGGCATCGTGTCGGCGGCCATCGGCAACGCGCTCGTTGCCGGCGTCTTCCTCGCATTCAGCAGTTTCGTGATGCCGGCGCTGGCTCAAATTGCGCCAGCCAGCGCGGTCGCGGCCATGCAATCGATCAACATCGTCGTCGTGCCTTCGCTCTTCATCAAGATCTACCTGCTCACGACGATCGTCTCGGGCCTGCTCATGTTCACGCCGGCATTCAGCGGCAGCGAGTTGACGACGTGGTTGAGTTGCATCGCCGGTGTCGTGGCAATCGCGGGATCGTTCGGCGTGACGATGCTGCTGAACGTCCCGCTCAACAATACGCTCGCCATCGCGACACCGGAATCGCACGCGACGGCGCTGCAGTGGTCGGCGTATGTGCGCGAGTGGGGCGCCGCCAATCTCGCCCGCGCGCTGGCATCGACGATTGCAAGCCTGCTCTTCTTCGGCGTCGCACTGCGACTGGCGGCGAAGTCATGACGCCCATCTCCGGATTCCCCGGCATCGCCCTGCTCATCGTCACGATCGCAGGTCTGCGGCTTCCAATCCCGACTCCAGGGTCGACGGCAGCGCCACCACCGAGCGGAAACGCTGGCAACGGCGAGCGGCTCTTCAATCGTCGATGCTCCAGCTGCCACTCACTGGTGGAGCATCGCGCAGGCCCCAGGCTCGGCGACGTCTATGGTCGTCGTGCAGGTTCGGCGGCCGGCTATCGCTACAGCGAGTCTGTCGCCGCACAACAGTTCGTA
Source organism: Gemmatimonadaceae bacterium (assembly GCA_031414435.1). Taxonomy (GTDB): domain Bacteria; phylum Gemmatimonadota; class Gemmatimonadetes; order Gemmatimonadales; family Gemmatimonadaceae; genus JACMLX01. The sequence continues at coordinate 13,903 of JANNVN010000009.1, read as the reverse complement.
TGGACCGACTTGACGCTCGATCTGTGGCTGGCGGGGCCGCGCGACTTCATTCGCGGTGCGGCGATGCCGGTACGCATCGGCAAGGCGGAGGAGCGGGCCGACATCATTGCGTATCTGCGCACGGTGACGCTCTCGGCAGATCCGGCCAGAGGCGAGTAGTCGCCGATTCGTGCGCGCCTGCGATGACCAGATGCAGGCGCGGTGCGCGGCAATCGCCTTGCAGTCACACCACTCGTTCGAAGAATGCTCACGAGGGCGGCAGTCTCGCAGACCACCACCCTCGCGGCTCAATCCTTGTACGGATCGAACTCGTTGTCCCCCGCCATGACCACGATCAACGGGCGCAACACATGCAACACCTCCACCGTGCCGCGCTGTGCGGATAGCACCTCGGGCAGGCGACGGTACACATGCGGACTTTCGTCCACACCACCGCCGCGAAGGATCACTCCCTTCTCGCGGACCCAGTCGCGCATCATGTTCGGCGAGATCGCCCCGCGGCTCAACTGCCGCCCCGAGCGACGATCGCGCTTCCCCGCAGCCGCTGTGCGTGACATCACACGACCCGCGCCGTGGACGGTGGAGAACAGCGCGGACCCCTGCAGGGCCAGCACCTCCGCCGACGTCTTGTCAGACGGCATACCCTGCACGATGACGGCATCGTCACCCATCGAACCACCGATGAAGCCCTTCTGACCCGGGAAGGCCGGTGTTGCACCCTTCCGGATCACCACCAACTCCTCGCCATGGTGCAATTCCTTCCAGGCGAAGTTGTGGTGGTTGTGCACCAGCTCCAGCTTCTCGCCGCCGAGCAGCGCCACCACCTTGCGCGCCACCCACTCGCGACCGGCGTAGGCGTAGTCGCCTGCGAGATTCATCAGCTGCCAGTAGTCGTGACCCACGGTATCTGACAGGTCGAGCAACACTTCGGTTTCCGGTACGCGCTCGCCCCAGGCCTTGCCCTGACCAAGGGCCAGGAAGTTCGACGCCACCGTGTGGCCAAAGCCACGCGACCCGAAGTGCACACCCACCCAGATCGCGCCGCGCTCGTCGACGAACACGTCCACGTAGTGATTGCCGCTTCCGACCGTGCCAAGCTGCGCACGTGCCTTGTCACGCAAGGCCTGACGGTGCGTTGCGGGTACTGCGTCCCAGGCAGCATCGTCGAATAGCGGGTGATCCACCGGGGCATCATCCGCGCGGTTCTTCCGGCCGATGCCGAAACTCACTGTGGCTGCAATCTCATCGGCGAGTGCCGTCAACGCGTCGTGAACAGCCGACGCGTCTCCACCGAACGATGCCAGTGAGAGGTTCGTCCGGATGGCGGCATTGCCGCAGGCGATGTCGAAGCCGACACCCACGACTGACACCTGGTTGTGATACGCGGCCACGCCGCCGATCGGCATCACGTAGCCCACGTGGCCGTCGGCCATGAGGGCAGCGTGTACCGCCTGCGCGCGGATGTGTTCGAACTGGATCAGGGTCTTCTCTTCGTGCTGGCCGAAGATTGTCATGCTACACCTGCGCTGTTGGTTGTTGTGTTGCGATTTCGCGCCGGCGCGCGCGGGTCGGTGCGCGCGTTGGGCGATGCTTCAATCCGGGTCCCAGGGACGCCGGTCGGTGCTGTCTTCTTCCTCGCGCTCACGCCAGAACTGTCGTGCCGCGGCGCGCTGCTCGGAGGTGGATTCCACGATCGTGTTGACCTGCCGCGAGCGGACGAGAATCATCGACCCCGTGATCGTGCGGAACTCGATCCAGCGCGGCGTGAGGAGTCGGGTGAGAAGGGTACGGAGACGGCAGGCCGTCTCACGTGCGACGAACACCTGACCGAACTCCCCCGCGACGCCGAAGTATTCGCCGCTGCGCGGGGATTCGGCACGTTCGTCGAACAGGTGCTGAATCCGGTTGGTCATGTGAGTGTTCGAGGCGCGCCGCACAGCGGAGTGTCGCACGGCAGGAAAGGTGAACGAGCAAGGTACTGCGTCCGAACGCCGATCGTTCGGACTAGTGGACTGGAAATGAAGTTGGGCTAGCACAAAGGTCGTCAGGGCGCCCGTCCGACAAGGCGGAAACCGCAGCAATACCAGCGGTATTGCGAGGATTTCCAACGCTGGCGGGCGGGATGCCGTAGCGGCCGACTGCATCCCGAACTTCGTTTCCAGTCCACTCAGAAGACGGGTCGGCGGGAGTTGCACCCGCATCTCCGGTGTCGTGCTCCGCAGGCGCCACCCTTCTTCAGGCATGTGGCGATCCAGCGGCAACACCGTGCTCTGTGTGATGCGCATTGAGCTACGAATCCCGTTGGCGCGCGGCCAGAACCCATACGCGCCGAAGAAGGGTGGAACGCACCCCCGGAGCGGGGTGGAGGGGATACACCGCGGACGCTCCGAGGGCGGGCAGTGATGCGTCGTGATGTCGGAGCGCACACGACAGAGGAAGGGATCCGGCAGGGGAGTCGCGTGTCTCTCTGCGCGGGACTTCGTGTCGTGGCGTCCGTCATCAGCGGCGTTTCGCGCGGCTGACCGAATCAGCCTGCCGGCAATGGGCGCAGATACAAAACGCCCCACCTGGCACACAGCGCAGGCGGGGCGTGAAACGCTCCTTCTTCAGTCCGTGGTGCGCACTACGTCGCGCGCAACTCGACCCTGAAGCCTGCGTGTAACCGGTCATCACGTGCCGTTTGGCACGCTGCAAACGGTCGGTCAATTCGCGGTGCGAATCCGCGCTGACCTTTGCGCGCACTCAGCACCGACGCGTGACGACAACGGCCGTCGCGCGGGTCCCTCGGAATGCGGTAGGTGAGTGTCGTCATGCGGAGTCCGTGAAGCGAGTGTGAGACCGGGACGCTGAAAACGCAAAATCGCGCCACCGAGGTTCACGCAACGGGTTGAGCCGTTGGGTTTGAGTTGGCCTGCGATGCGAGGGCATCAGCTCGGATCAACTCGTGAACATCGGGACGCGACTCCCAGAGAGTGCGATGCTATCGATGCCTGGAACGTCTGTCAAGTGGGGTCGTCTGCGCAGGGTGCGATCGATCGGCACCCGTCCCCGACCCGTGATTGCCCGAAGCATCGCGGCATCGGTAGGTGTACGCAAAAAAATGGTGTACGAGGTGCGGCGCGCGAAAGGAGCGATGCGCGTGCGGGCGTGGCGTCCGGCGAATGCAACCACGCGACACGCAGGTGCAACGCCGCAACGCTATCTGTCGTGGCCAACCGAAATCGGTCGCGGAGGCGCGCGCACGCGTTGCGCCCGAGCGCAATGACCCGTGGCGGAATGCCGCTGAGTTCGATCGAAATCGGCGATCGCGCTGGCGCGCGATTGGGCGCCAGATAGGTTTTGGGGAGCGGAGCACAGAACGAGCACAACGCCACACAGTGCAGTCCGGAGCGACTGATGGCGATTCGGAAGCTAGGCGCGCTCACACTTGGTTTAGCCCTTGCGTCGGGTGTCTCCGCCGCGCAGGAGGCAGTGCGTGGGCACGCATGCGTCACGCTACTCGACGCCGTCAATCAGCAGGCGGTCTCGGGCGCTCGAGTTACGCTGGCGAACCGGTCACTGGCGCTCGATCGCGTATCCACCACGAGTGCAACTGGTCGCGCCTGCATCGCAGGGGCGGACAGTGCCGGGCTTCAGGTCGATGCCGTCGGATATGTGCCGATCAACCTCGTCATCGGCACTACTGCTGCGCCGCGAATTCTGATCCAGCAAATGCCTGAGGGCACGATGCAGGCTGAGTGGGGCGGCCGGCAGATCGTTGCGGCATTGACTCAGATGCTGGCTCGACCCGAGATCGCACGCGACTCTTCCACGTATGCGGTCCTGACCGAGTTGTTGCGGCGTACGGTGACGGCTGGGCCGACGATCAGCGTCACCAGCGACTCGCTCGGGGTGCTCGTGCTCGAATACATCGATCTCACCTCCGACGGGTCCAGCTACGCTGAAGTCCGGATGCGGTACCACCAACCGCAGTCCATCACGTTCGGTGTCACGATGATGCGCTGTAGTGCCGATTGCCGTCGCGAACACGATGTTGCGGGCGCATGGCGTGCACGAGATGGCAGCGGCTGGGCGCTCGATTTCGTGGCGGTGAAGGACTCGGCAGGTGCCGTCGCCCGTGTTGATGTCGCCCGTGTTGACGTCGACGCCGTTGCGACTGCGGCGACCGCCGATACTGCACCAGTTGCGTCAGAGAACCGTCTGGCGCTGCGCACGACAACGATCCAAGGAGTGATTCAGAGCGACAAGGGTACGCCGATGGCCGGCATCGATGTGTACACGGCCGATGGTGCCGTGTTTACGGTGACCGATGCAAAAGGGGAGTACTCGCTTGCTGTACCGATGCCACCGGGTGGTGCGCTCGTCGCGACCCGGCGGCTCGGCTGGGCCCCACAGTTTCGTAAGGTATCAGAGAACGAGATCGCCCCCGTTCGATGGAATCCGCGGCTCAAGTCTGTCACCATTCTAGCAACACAGTTTGTGCGTGCCGCTGGTATCCACGAAGCGTTGCAGTCTCCACGCTATGACGGTTTTCTCGCGCGGCGCGCGCGCGGGATTGGTCAGTTCTTCATGGCTGAGGAGATCTGGTCGGCGATTTCGCTCGGTGATGTGCTCAACCGTGCGAGGGGCATAAATGCGCGGTTCAGTTTTGGAAGCAACATCAACTCAATCTCTGTCCCGTCGTGTCCGAAGGGCGCGTTGACTTCCAGGATCGGCGTCTTCGTCGATGGTGTCAACCAGACCAGCATGCCGAGTTTTGGCGCACCTGAGGCCAACCTGAGAGGATCAAACGAACCGGAGAGCGTGCTCGCCCGGTACGTCAGCGCCGCGATCGTCGGCATGGAGATCTTCATCGGCCGCACGCAGCTACCACCGGAGTTTGCCGACCCACGGTACTGTGCGGTGATCTCGATCTGGACTCGCTGATCGGTCGACCGTGTTGTCAGTCAAGACGTCGGGTGTGTCGGGTGGCTCAACCGCACGTGTGCGGCGGTGGTCAGCCCTTCGGTTTTCGCGCCGTCACACTCGGCGGCAGCGCGAAGCTGAAGCCGAGCGTCATCAAGACGATCGTCGCTGAAATCCAGAACGGCGCACCGGGCACCATGTGGTCGAACGCCCACCCGAGCGCGATCGGAAAGATCACGCGCGATGCGCCGCCGAACGTCTGCTGCACGCCCATGTAGAGTCCGCGATCCTCGTGCGAAATCACCTTGCTCAGCATCGCTGTCACTGCGGGGAAGGTGAATGCAGTGCCGAGTGGCCAGAAGGCGATGCTCAACGCCGCCCAACCGACGCTTGGAGCAAATGGCAAGGTGAGTGTGCCGAATGCCAGCAGCACTGTACCAAGTCGCGACAGCTTCGCTTCGCCAAGCCAGTCGACCATCTTGCCGAGCACGAAGACGCGCGTGATCACGCTCATCACGCCGACGTAGGCAAAGAGCAGCCCCATCGTCGCTTCATCCGCGTTGAACTTCTTGTTCAGGAACAGCGCCAGAATCGATGTCAGCCCCTGAAACGCGCCGATCGCAATCGAATAGATCCAGATCAGTCGCGACGGTGCGTCGCCTGGATGCGACATCACGCGAGCCACGGCGGCCCTGCTGGCGCCGCGCTTGCGCGCCGGTAGTGGATCGCCGGCGGCGGTGACGGCTTTCACGCGCGACTCGGGCAGGTACTTCCAGGCGAAGCCGATATTCAGCAGACAGAGCGCCGCCGCCGCGAGTCCGGGTGCGGCATCACCGAGCCACTGCGGCCAGTTTGTCGCGGCAACTTGCTGCCTGCCAAGTGTTGCGAAGTATCCACCGAGCACCGGACCGATCGCGACGCCGAAGTTCGTCGCCGCGGAGAGCCAGCCAAGCGCTTTCGTCCGTTCTTCCGGCTTGGTCGCATCAGCAACATAGGCCTGAATCACACCAACGGTTCCGCCGCCGGCGCCCTGTACGATACGTGACAGGAAGAGCACCAGCAGCGAGTGGGCAAAGCCGAACACGGCGAACGAGATCGCGCTGGCGGCCAGCGACACCATGATCACGGGGCGACGTCCCCACTTGTCGCTCAATCGTCCCCACATCGGGGCGCTGATCAGCTGTGCCAGGGAGAAGCTCGACACGAGCAGGCCGACCACGAGTCCACTGGCACCCAACCGTTGCGCAAAGAACGGCAGCAGCGGGAGAATCATCAGCACGCCGATCATGTCGATCATGGCGGTGATCATCAGGATCACTAGCTCGCGCGGCACCTTGCGCAGCTGCCAGACAGTGGCACCGGTCAGCGTCATGCCGACGGTCCACACTACCCAGAGTGGCACGCCCGCATCGGCAAAGGAGGGTGCGGCGACTTCGATCAGAGCCACGACAAGCAGATCACAGGGACATCATCCTTCGGCGCGCCCGAGCGCTGCCGGTGGCACGGCCCGGCCAACCACGCCGGCCAATGCCACGAGAGTGAGAACGTACGGAATCATCGACACGAACTGTGACGGCAGTACACCGGCACCCTGCACCTGGATCTGGATCGCTTCGGCGAAGGCAAAGAGCAGGCACGCGACGCCGGCGCGCACCGGGGTCCACCGCCCGAAGATCACGGCGGCCAGGGCGATGAAACCACGACCGGCGGTCATCTGATCGGTGAACTGATGCTGATCGAGCGCCAGGTAGCACCCGCCCAACGCGGCCAGCGCACCTGACGCGATTACGGCGCCATATCTGATACGGTTGACAGACACGCCAAGTGTCGTGGCGGCTTCCGGCTTCTCGCCAACCGCCCGGACACGAAGGCCGAATCGGGTCCGGCTGATCACCCAGGCCAGCGCGGGCATGACGAAGATCCCGAGCCAGATCAGTGGGTTCTCGAAGGTTGCCAATATGCCGGCGTTGCCATCGCTGCCGAATCCGGCCACACGCGGCGAGTTCGAGGAGCTGTCGAACGCAAGGCGGAGAAAGAAGCGTGTCAGGCCAACCACCATCAGGTTGATGGCGACGGCGCTCACGATCTGATCGGCCTTGAAGCGGATGGTGGCCAGTGCGTGCAACGCGCCGAATGCCGCACCGCCGAGCACGCCGAAGAGCAGGCCGACCCACGGACTGTTGAAGTAGAAGCTGCCAAGCGTGGCGCAGAACGCCCCGGACAGCATGAAACCTTCAAGTGTCAGGCTGACGATGCCCGCACGTTCCGCCAGCACGCCACCTGACGCCGCGAAGAGATAGGGAATCGCGATCCGGAGCGTCTGCAGCAGGAGGAGCAGCGTCGTCTTCATCGCGTCACGCCTCAAGCGGCGCATTGGCCGCCTTCACGGGCCGCGCGCGCAGTAGGCGGCGCACTTCCGGCACGCTCACGGCGACGGCAAGAATGACGATCCCCTCGAGCACCTCGACCATCTGCTTCGGCACCAGCGCGTGAATCGCCAGTCCACCCTGTGACAGCGTGGCGAAGAACAATGCCGCGAGCAGCACACCAAACGGATTGTTCCGACCGACCAGCGCCACCGCAATGCCAAGGAAACCAGCGCCGCCGGAGAAGCCATCCTCGAAGTAATTCTTGTAGCCGAGGACGAAATTCACGCCACCGAGTCCGGCCACGGCACCGCCGAGTACCATCGCGGTGATCCAGATGCGCGGCACGCGGATGCCAGCGGATTCAGCTGCCAGCGGCTGCAAGCCAACGGCGCGGAGTTCGAAGCCGAATCGCGAGCGGAAGAGCAGCCACGCCACGATCACGACGGCGAGCAGCGCGACGAGGATGGTGCCATTCGCGGCCGACCCGTGAAACACCGGGAGGTATGCGGCGAGGCGCGGAATCGCGGAACTTTCCACTACCGGCGTGTGCAGCGTCTCCTGCACCGCGAGGCCGGTCGACGAGATCGCCCAGTTGAGGAACGCGAGCACGATGAAGTTGAGCATGATCGTCGCGATCACCTCATGCGCACCGAAACGCGCGCGCAACACCCCGGGGATGAACCCCACCAGTGCGCCGCCGATCATCGCTGCCAGCAGGCAGAGCGGAATTGCGAGCCACGGTGCCATGCCGGTGGGCAACAGCAGTCCGAGTGCCGCGGCGCAGAATCCGCCGGCCGCCAACTGACTCTCGGCGCCGATGTTGAACAAGCCGGCGCGCAGCCCGATGGCAACACTCAGCCCGGTGAAGACGAGTGTGGTCGCCTTGTAGAGCACCTGACCGATGCCGTAGGCATTGCCCCACGTGCCACTGAGCATCAGGCGCCACACATCGCTTGGCGCCTGCCCGTAGGAGAGGATGAGCAGGTCACCCGCCACCAGCGCAACGAGCAGCGCTGTGAGCGTCGGGAGCACGCCTTCCTCGAATGCGGTTCTGGTCGCGGTGCTCATGAATGCGCGCCTGTCATCCAGGGGCCGAGCACATCCTCGCTGGCCGCAGCGCGTGGCATTTCGGTCACGATTTTTCCACGATACATCACCGCAACGCGATCGCTCAGAGCCAGAATCTCATGCAGTTCCGCGCTCACGAGCAGAATCGCCTTCCCGGCGCGGCGTGCAGCGCGCAGCTGGTCGTGAATGAACTCGATGGCGCCGACGTCGACACCGCGCGTGGGTTGCGCGGCGAGCAGCACGCGAAAGTCAGCGGGCATTTCGCGCGCAACGACGATCTTCTGCTGATTGCCACCGCTGAGCGCGCGTGCTGGTGCGAACGGATCGGCGGGGCGGATGTCAAAGGCCTTGATGCGGTCTTCGGCGAAGGCGAGCGTACGGGCTCGATTGATGGCACCGCTGCTCGAGAACTGCTTCTGACGGCCGAGGATCAGGTTTTCGGCGATCGAGTAGTCGAGGACCAGGCCGCGGGTGTGGCGATCCTCGGGGATGTGCGTGATGCCGTGGGCGAGCCGCCTGCCGATCGGGAAGCGAGTGACGTCGGTCCCGTCGACGGTGATGGTGCCGCTGGTGACGGGGCGCAGGCCGGCGATGGCTTCGATCAATTCCGTCTGGCCGTTGCCTTCGACTCCGGCGATACCGAGGATTTCACCCGGGGCGATCGAGAAGGAGATGTTGTCGACGGCGCGGGCGGCACGGGAGCCGGCGATGGTGATGCCGGTGAGGCGGAGGCGGGGGGCGTCGGTGTAGGTGGGAGCGCGGGTGGAAATGATGGCGGCCGGCGCGGATTGGGTGACGCGATCCCGCGCGCGCGAGACGACCATTTGATCGGGGGGGCCCCCCGCGTCGGCATCGGAACCGGCCGATGAATCGCTCACCGACAGCGCCTCCACCTCAGCACCCACCGGCATCCCGTGCTCGTCCAACCGCACCGCCCGCCCCACCATCGCCGTCGCAATCGCCGCCGGCGTCGTCTCCGCCGTCGTCAGCGTCGCCACCGTCGCACCCTGCCGCATCACGGTGATCCGATCGGTGACATCCATCAGTTCATCCAGCTTGTGTGTCACCAGCACGATCGTCGCACCGCCATCACGCACCGTCCGCAGCACCTTCCACAACTCGGTCACCTCCGGTGGCGACAGCACCGCCGTCGGTTCGTCGAGTATCAGCAGCTTCGCCCCGCGATACAGCGTCTTCAGAATCTCGACGCGCTGTGCTTCACCAACGCTCAGCTCCGACACCAGTCGCGCTGGCTGGCACGCCAGCCCCGTCTCACGACTCAGTTTCGATAGCGCATCCTCGGCGAACGCACGATCATACGTCAGCCCCGACATCGGCTCGCGCCCGAGCACCACGTTCTCGGCCACCGTCAGCGTTGGCACCAGCATGAAATGCTGATGCACCATGCCCACGCCCGCCGCGATGGCATCGGCGGTGGTCCACCCCGTGACGTCCGTGCCGAACACCTCGACCGTACCGCCATCAGGCGAGAACATGCCGCTCAACACGCGCAGCAGCGTGCTCTTGCCAGCACCGTTTTCGCCAACCACCGCATGAATTTCACCGACGTTGACGCTCAGCGACGCCGCACGATTGGCCTGCACCGGTCCGAAGTGCTTGGACACCTGCGACATGCGCACGGCGGGCAGTCCGGGGTCTGATTGGCTCATCAGCGTGTGCTTGGCACGGTGATCTTCCCCGACACGATATCGGCTTCGAGCGCGAGCAGACGCGCGCGAACACTGTCTGGAATCAGCGCCTTGTTGTTGGCGTCGTAGATGTAGCCGACGCCCTTCTCCTTCAGCCCGTATGAGAAGACACCGCCCTGAAACGTGCCGTCCTTCACGCGACGGATCGTGTCGTACACCACGTTGTCCACGCCCTTCACCATCGACGTCAGCACGAATCCCGGCGCTTCGCTGAACTGGTCCGCGTCGACACCGATGCCATAGTGCCCGCGGCCCATCGCGCGCGCCGCCTCGAACATGCCGAGGCCCGTCGATCCACTGGCGTGAAAAATCACATTCACACCTTGCTGATACTGACTCAGCGCGAGTTCCTTGCCCTTGCTCGGATTACGGAAGGCTTCGGGCGTCACACCGGCATACTGCGCGATGACCGTGCATTCCGGGCAGACGTGTTTCACGCCAGCCTTGTATCCGGCCTCGAATTTATGGATGAGCGGAATGTCCATGCCGCCGAGGAAGCCGAGCTTCTTTGAGCCGCCGACGAGTGCCGCCATCGCACCAACGAGAAAGGCGCCCTCTTCTTCGCGAAACTTGAGCGCCGCGACGTTCGGTGGCGGTGCAATCACGTTGCCCTTGGCATCGTAGCTGAGTGCGAAGTCCACGCCAGCGAAGTTCACGTCCGGATACTCGCGCGCCAGCTCGGTCAGGTCATCGCTGAAGATGAAGCCGACACCGACCACCAGCGCGCGGCGCTCGGAGGCCAGCAGGCGCAGCCCGGCTTCGCGATCCGATCCGTCGCCGGGCTCGATGAACTGGACACGCGCCGCCAACTCCTTGGTTGCGCTGTCCGCGCCCAGGTACGCGCCGTCATTGAACGACTTGTCGCCGCGGCCGCCCATGTCGAAGACCACGCCGACCGAGGGACCGGTTCCGGTCGCTTCGAGCGCCGGTGCGCTGGCGGGCTGAACAAGGAGCAGTCCGCCGTGGACGAAGGTCAGGATGACCAAGGCGGTGAGGAGAGGGCGCATGAACCGCGAAAGGTCGTCTGTGAGGATGGGTGCGGCAAGCGAAAGCGAAGCGATCGCATCGGTGCATCCAGCCGAGCCGGCGACTCTCCTCCCCAGCGCCAGCGGCTTCATGTGGCCCCACCGGAATTCGGAACCGGAAACGCCGTCCGCGCGACCACCTACCTCGAGCGCCCGCCGCAACCACCTGCGTGAGCACCCGCCGCAACCACCCGCCGCAACCACCCGCCGCAACTACCTGCCACGCTTCAGCGAGGTCCATGCAGACCGCCTTAAAGTAGAGTTCGGTTCGGCCCTTGGCTTCGTCGAGCAACGAGACGTCGATGACGGTTGCATTCGTGTGTCCCAAACACTATCCTCGTGTATGGTTGACACGAACCAGTCCCCGCCGTTGCCGCCGCTTGACCCCATCCGGGTCGGGGTCGACGTGGCGGTGTTCACGATCCGTGAAGACGCCCTCCACGTCCTGCTCGCGCCGACGGGTGCCGCCTGGCGGTTGCCGAGTGACCTGGTCAGGGCCGATGAGCCGCTCGACCTCGCCGCGCGTCGCGCCCTGACTGCGGTGGCGGGCGCGAGTGAGGTCTGGCTCGAACAGCTGTTCACCTTCGGTGATGTCGAGCGAAATCCCGATGGCCGCGTCATCAGCGTGGCGCACTACGCGCTCGTCGCTCTCGATGCCGTCCGTGAACTCGGCGGACGCGATGCGCAGTGGTGGCCGATCGCGGCGCCGCCGCAGCTGATCCTCGACCACCGACGGATCATCGATTACGCGTTGACCCGACTGCGCAACAAGCTGGAATACACCACCGTGGGGTTCCAGCTGCTCCCGCAACGATTCTCACTCAGTGAGCTGCAACGCGTGTATGAAGTGATCCTGGGGCGTGAACTCGACAAGCGAAACTTTCGTCGCAAGGTCGAGGTGCTGGGCATCGTCAAGCCGACACGCGAGCAGCGCGTCAGCGTCACCGGCCGCCCCGCACAGCTCTATCGATTCGTCGCGGCTGAGGCGCCCGAAGCCATCGGTGGTCCGGCGCCGCTCGCTGCAGCGCAACAACCGTCAGTGCAGATCGCCCGCATCGGCCCGGTGCTGCGCCGTCGTGGCCGCATCATCCCGGTGGTTACGCCAGTCGAGGATACGCGATGACGGTGCAACGTGTCACCACACGAGTGCTGGTCGTTGGCAGCGGCGTGGCAGGCCTTTTCAGCGCATGGCGCTGCGCCGAGCAGGGACCCGTACTGCTGATGACCAAGCGTACGCTCCGCGACTCGAATACCATGTGGGCTCAGGGCGGTATTGCTGCGGCACTTGGTGCGGGCGACAGCCCGGAACTGCACCGTCGTGATACACTCGCGGCGGGTGCCGCGCTCTGCGATGTCAGCGCCGTCGACGTGCTGGTGAATGAAGGCCCCGACCGTGTGCGCGAACTGGTCGAAGCGGGCGCACAGTTCGATCTCAACGCGCGCGGTGACTTCAAGCTCGGCAAGGAAGCGGCGCATTCGCGGCGACGCATCGTGCACGCGCGCGGTGATCAGACGGGCGCCGAAGTCTCCCGCACACTGATCGAAAGGGTACAGGCGTCCCCGAACGTGCAGGTACTCGAAACGGCGCGTGTCCTCGATCTGATTCTCGTCAACGGACGCTGCATTGGTGTGCGTGCCGCCGTCGACGGCCGACCGGTGGAGGTCTACGCGGAAGCCATCGTGATGGCAACCGGCGGATTGGGGCAGGTATATCGCCATACCACGAACCCGACGGTCGCCACTGGTGATGGCTTTGCCATCGCACATCGCGCCGGCGCGCGGATGGCCGACATGGAGTTCGTGCAGTTTCATCCGACGGCGCTGGCGACGAGTGAAAACCCCCTCGCGCTGGTGAGTGAGGCGGTGCGCGGCGAAGGGGCCATTCTGCTTGACGGAACCGGCAAGCGTTTCATGCCGGAGAAGCACAAGCTGGCCGAGCTGGCGCCGCGCGACATCGTTGCCCGCGAGATCTTCCGCGCACAGGAGCGAACGGGTGTCGTGCATCTCGATGCGCGGGCGATTTCCTCGTTCGACACACGATTCCCAGGCATCTTCCATCTCTGCACGGCGCGTGGTGTCGATCCCCGAAAGGATCTGATTCCCGTCACGCCGGCGGCGCACTACATGATGGGTGGCATCGTCACCAATCTCGATGGCCGCACCACGATTCCCGGGATGTACGCCTGCGGGGAAGTGGCATGCACCGGGGTGCACGGCGCGAACCGGCTGGCCTCGAATTCGCTGCTGGAAGGCCTGGTGTTCGCCGAGCGCGTCTCGCGCGATGCGGCGCAGCTCAAGCCGCATGGCATCGCCGCGCCGCCGGTCGAGCGCTGGGATGTGCCGCTGTTGCTGGACCGCGGCGCCGCGCAGGTGGCGGCCGACGACGTACGGCGTGTGATGTGGCAGTACGCCGGGATCGATCGGACGGCGCGCGGGTTGCGCACCGCCGTCAAGGAAGTGGATGCGATCGAGGCGCGCCTCCCCGACGGCGCGACGGAAGAGCTGAACATGGTGCAGACGGCCCGCCTGATCGTGCAGGCTGCGCTGCTACGGAAGGAAAGTCGCGGCGGGCACTTCCGCAGCGACTTCCCGCGCGCCAAACGGAAGTGGCGCGAAACGCATATCGAATGGTGAGGACAGCATGACGGTGCTCGAAACCCACTACGACCAGGCGCTGCACGACGAGATCCGCGCGCTGGCCAAGGCCCGCAACGCGGTGATCCTAGCGCACAATTACGAGCGCCCCGAAATTCAGGACGTGGCGGATTACGTCGGTGACTCACTCGGTCTGTCGCGTGAGGCCGCCAGGACTGACGCCGATGTTATC
>JANNVN010000008.1:0-5075 GCA_031414435.1 Gemmatimonadaceae bacterium | reverse complement strand
CAGGAATGGGCGATGAGCGTGGACGATGCGATCGACGCCGAGGCGCAGGTGCAGGCGCTGTGCATGCTGACGGAAGACTTCGGTCGCGCGTACCGCGCCTTCGTGGCGAAGCAGCGGCCCGTGTTCGAGGGCAATTGATGCCGACGCAATTCAGGAGTGCTGCCGATGAGTGACACCCGGTACCTCGACTGGCCGTTCTTCGAGTCACGGCACCGTGCGCTGGCCTCGGAGCTCGACGCCTGGTGCGTGAGTCATCTGGCGCACACGTCGCACGACGACGTGGACGCCGCGTGCCGCGCACTGGTGGCGCAACTGGGTGCGGCCGGCTGGCTGCGGCATGCGGTTGGAGGCACGGCACACGGCGGCAGCGCCGACACGATCGATACACGGGCGATCTGCCTCATTCGCGAAACACTGGCGCGCCACGACGGCCTCGCCGACTTTGCCTTTGCCATGCAGGGACTCGGCTCTGGCGCGATCACGTTGCATGGGAGCGCCGAACAGAAGTCGCGCTACCTGCCCCGCGTCGCCAGCGGCGAGGCCATCGCTGCCTTCGCGCTGTCCGAGCCCGATGCCGGCTCCGACGTCGCTGCGCTGGCGTGCACTGCGACCATCGACGGCGACAGTGTGAGACTGGACGGGGAGAAGACGTGGATCAGCAATGGCGGCATCGCCGACTTCTACGTGGTCTTCGCCCGCACCGGCGAACAGCCGGGTTCACGCGGCATCTCGGCCTTCATCGTCGACGCGGACGCGCCTGGACTGGAGATCGCGGAACGCATCGACGTCATTGCGCCACATCCGCTGGCGCGGCTGCGTTTTGCCGATTGCCGGATTCCACTCTCGTCGCGCCTCGGTGCCGCGGGGGAAGGGTTCAAGGTGGCGATGCGCACGCTGGACATCTTCCGCACCTCGGTGGCCGCCGCCGCCCTCGGCTTCGGACGTCGGGCGCTCGATGAGGCACTCGCCCGCGCGACATCGCGGCCGATGTTCGGTGGTTTGCTGAGCGACCTCCAGCTCACCCAGGCGAAGCTGGCGCAGATGGCCACCACCATCGACAGCGCCGCGCTGCTCACCTATCGTGCCGCCTGGATGCGCGATAAGGGCCAGACGGTCACGCGTGAAGCGGCGATGGCAAAGCTGGTAGCGACCGAGGGTGCACAGGAGGTCATTGATGCCGCGGTCCAGCTGCTCGGTGGACTCGGCGTGATGCGCGGCAACATCGTCGAGCAGCTGTATCGGGAGATCCGCTCGCTGCGGATCTACGAAGGAGCGTCCGAAGTGCAACAGCTGATCATCGGGCGTGACCTGCTCCGCGCCTGGAACGAGGAGACACGACCGCGTGCCTAGCGCCCATGTCGACACCTTTGCGCGGGACAGTCTGCCGCCGGTCGAACTGCAACCGGAGTATCTGTTCACGCTGCCGTCGCTGCAGTTTCCGTCACAGCTGAACTGCGCCACGGCGTTGCTCGATCGTCACATTGCGGAGGGCCGCGGCGAACGCGTCTGCCTGCGCGCCACCGGTGTGACGTGGACCTACGCTGAATTGCACGCCCAAGCGAACCGGATCGCGAATGTGCTGGTGCAGCAGATGGGGCTCGTGCCCGGCAATCGTGTGCTGCTGCGCGCGCCGAACAACCCGATGATGGTGGCAGCGTGGTTCGGCGTGATCAAGGCCGGCGGGATTGCGGTGGCGACGATGCCGCTCCTGCGTGCCGTCGAGCTGACCAAGGTCATCGAGAAGGCGCAGGTGCACTTTGCCCTGTGTGATGCATCGCTGGCCGTGGAACTCGATCTGGCGCTGTCGGATGTCGCGCACCGCGTAGTGGTGCGGCACTTCAATGTCGATGCGCCCGAGTCGCTCGAGCAGGCGATGCGGAGCGTCGGCAGTGAGTTCACGAATGTGGACACTGCGGCCGACGACACCTGCATCATCGCCTTCACCTCGGGCACCACCGGGCAGCCGAAAGGCACCATGCACTTTCATCGCGACGTGATGGCGATCTGTGCCTGCTGGCCGGTGCACATTCTCAAGCCGTGCGAGGATGACGTCTTCATCGGCAGCCCGCCGCTCGCATTCACCTTCGGGCTTGGCGGATTGGTGCTCTTCCCGATGCAGGTGGGCGCCACGGCCGTGCTGCTCGAAAAGCCGTCGCCACAGAATCTGCTGGACGCGATTCTCGAGTACCGCGCGACGACACTCTTCACCGCACCGACGACATATCGCACGATGGCGCAACACGGCGCGGTGCTGCGTGGGTCGTCACTCAGACAGTGCGTCTCGGCCGGCGAAGTGCTGCCGGCGTCCACGCGCGAACTCTGGCGCGAGGCTACCGGCATCGAATTGATCGACGGCATCGGTGCGACTGAAATGCTGCACATCTTTATCTCGGCTGATGAAGCGCACGCGCGACCTGGCGCAACGGGAAAGGCGGTGCCGGGATACGTCGCCACCGTGCTCGATGACGCTGGCAATCAGGCGCCGGTGGGTCAGGTGGGCCGCCTCGCCGTGAAGGGCCCGACCGGCTGTCGCTACCTCGCCGATGAGCGCCAGCGCGGCTACGTGTACAACGGCTGGAACCTGACCGGTGATGCCTACCTGGTCGACGCCGACGGCTACTTTCACTATCAGTCGCGCACCGACGACATGATCATCTCCGCCGGCTACAACATCGCCGCGCCGGAAGTGGAGGAGGCGCTGTTGCGGCATCCGGCGGTCGCGGAGTGTGGCGTCATCGGTGTACCGGACGACGAGCGCGGTCAGATCGTGAAGGCGTTCGTGGTGTTGCGCGACGGACACGACGGCGATGCCCCGCTGATCCGCGCGCTGCAGGATTTCGTGAAGCAGACGATCGCCCCCTACAAGTATCCCCGTGCCATCGAGGTGCGCGTACAGCTACCGCGTACCGAGACCGGCAAGCTGCAACGTTTCCGCCTGCGAGAGCCCGGATGATGTCGTTTCAGATCTCACCGACCGCCGTGACGGTGACGCGATGACACGCCTGCTCCTTCCCCCGGACTGGCCGCGGCCGCGTGGCTATGCGAACGGTGTGGCCGTGCGCGGCGAGATGGTGTTCGTCGCCGGCATGGTCGGCTGGGACACCGACGGCCGGTTTCCCAGCAACACGATTGCCGGACAAACCCGCAAGGCACTCGAGAACATCGTCGAGGTGCTGCGCGAAGCCGGCGCGAAACCGGAGCACATCGTCCGCATGACGTGGTATGTGCTGGACAAGCAGGCCTACATGGACTCCGCCGTTGAAATCGGTCGGGCCTTTCGCGATGTGATCGGCAGCTACAACGCGGCGATGTCCGCGGTTGAAGTGAGCGGCTTGATGGAAGCCGCGGCGCTGGTCGAGATCGAAGTCACGGCGGTGATTCCGGACTGAATCGACCCGCGCCGGTGCAGGCGTGGGCGTGGGCGTGAGTCAGAGCGAAGGTGCGGACGCAGGAACCGGTCATGGCGTGCCTGCGAGTGAGGGGCAGCTGCGACGAACGAGGCCCCGTCTCAGTGGCGCCGCGCGAGTCGCATCAGCGGGGTGCGCCAGCCGCCTTCACCACCACACCTCCCTTCATCACAAACTGCACCCGCGCCAACAGCGAGATGTCCTGCAGCGGATTACCCTGCACCGCCACCAGGTCCGCCACCTTGCCCACGGTGACGCTGCCGAACTCCTTCTCCACACCGAGCAGCGTCGCCGCGTTCATCGTTCCAATGGTGATTGCGTCCATCGGTGTGGCACCGAGAATGTCGACCATGTACTTGAACTCTTCGCCATTCCGGCCGTGGATGTCGCTGGTGGCATCGGTGCCGAGCGCAAACTTCACGCCGGACTGATATGCACGCCGCAGTCGCATGCGACGTTCGGCGGCAATGGCGGTCGCCTTGGTGATGGAGTACGCCGGCACACCCTTGCGCGCCCCGTCGGTCACGATCTCTTCCAGAATGATGAGCGTCGGCACGAGGTACGTGCCTCGCGCCTTCATCTCGGCGATCGCGGCATCATCCACCAGGCTGCCATGTTCGATCGATGCGACGCCGGCACGCACGGCGGCCAGCAGCCCCGCGCCGCCGTGTGCATGCGCCATGACTTTGCGCCCGAGGCGCGTGGCTTCGTCGACGATGGTCTTCATCTCATCGTCGCCGAACTGGGGCGCGTTCACTGCGTCACCCACTGAGAGGATGCCGCCCGTGGCGACCATCTTGATCTGGTCGGAGCCGTACTTGACGTTGAGTCGCACCTGTCGACGCACCGCGTCTGGACCATCGACGATCACGCCCGTGCCCGGAATCGCGAGATTGGGACTCCAGCCATTCACATCAGCGTGACCACCAGTGCTGCCGATGGCGGGGCCGGCCGCATGAATGCGCGGACCGGGAATCAGGCCCCGATTGATGGCGTCCCGCAGCACGACGTCCACATAGTCAGTGGTGCCAGCTTCACGGATCGTGGTGAACCCCGCCTCGAGCGTCTTCTTCGCATTGATCACGCCGTAGATCGCACCGTGCGCGGCCGTCTCCTTGAGTACCGACAGATCGCCGCCATCGTTGTCGATGGACTCGATGTGAGTGTGCATGTCGAAGAAGCCGGGCATCAGCGTATAACCGGTGAGGTCGATCACGCGCGCACCTGCCGGAATCCGCACCTGTGCCGCCGGTCCCACAGCGGTGATCCGCTCGCCGGAGATCACCACCACCGGCGAGTCCATCTGGGTGCCGTCACCCGTGATCAGTCGCGCCGCGCGAATTGCGGTGATGGTGGGCGCCTGTGCCAACACCGGACTCATGGTGCAGCAGAAGGAAAGGACCGCGATGGCGAACTTCGAGCGCATTCGAACTCCACAGGAGAGAGGGGGTACTCGTCTCCGAACGGTAACGCTCACTCGCAGGCGCGGAATGGCTGACTCATCTGCCGTCGTGACACCTTGCTTGCGTTCCCCGTCCATCTCTGGAAAATTGCGCGGACCCAGAACCAGCAAAACGGGTCCGCCTGTCAGGTTCTTCCGACCCCACGCTCCGTGCCGTGCCCATTCACCACTCCTGCCCGTAGCGCCACGCGGTGGCTGACCGCCGC
>JANNVN010000007.1:0-5240 GCA_031414435.1 Gemmatimonadaceae bacterium | reverse complement strand
CGACGCCCGTGGTTCTCGGTATGGTCTCAGCCACGAATCCGTTGCTCCGTGTCGAGGTGAATGCACTGAGCCACAACGACCAGCATGATGGCGACAAAATCAAGAAGGGTGACCAGCTGAAGGAGGTCGTGGCACTACATCGGCTTACCGATGGAACGCATCTCTCCAATAGACCGAATCCGGTGTTTCAAGGGAATAGGAGCGCCTCGAACAACCTTTGCCCCAATACGCACGGCAAACCGCTATGACGCGCGTTGGCCCCTCGTGAGTCGCGAGGGGCCAACGGCTCGGGACGGCTCGTCTGCAATCCTTAGCACACGGTCAACCATCACGTGGCAGGCAAGAACTACTTGCGTATTCGGGATTGCAGCAGAAGCGAAGTGGAATTTCAATCTCGCGACCAGCGGGCGAAGGGACCGGGTGAAAAGCAATGCCTGCACTATTGGGCCACCAAAGCGAATCGCCCCGGTATTACCAACGACTCAGCTACCTGAGTACCGCACCCGCGAAAACCAGCTAAGGCGGCCGTCAAGACGAGTGTGAAGCGCTGGCTGCGATCGAGCACGCTAAGCGACAACCGTGGCACCGCGCGGCCAAGACGGAGCTGTGGGTATTCACGAACGTGACGATGAGCGCCGCCGAAGCGCGCTTTACGCACCCGCACGCCACACTCGACTATGGAGAACGAAGGTATGAAGTGCAAGACACCAATCCGATACGCAGTTCTGTGCGCAGCTCCACTACTTGCAGGCTGCGCAGGGATCTGGCGGCCGTTCGCCGCCAACGTACCGAGCAGCCAGGACAAAGCAGGATCTGCGCACGTGGCTGTACTGTCTATTGCACCGTGGGAGGAGTACGTCGCTGCGCTCCAGCCAACGTTCCCGATGGACGAGACGCGTGCGTTGAGCGAGGCGATCCCGAATACGCTAGGCGTTGACCGGCGGACATCGGATGCGCTGAGCGCGGGACTCAAGGTCGCACTCCCGACCACCGCGACCACCGCTACGAGTCAGACATCCAATGCGGCGGCAGCGACTGCAATCACGACGGGTGGTGCGACGGTGGACACTGCCAGCTCGCGGAGCGCGACGGAATCGTCCGAGACCCGCGCGCAGCAACCTGGACTCGTGTCTGGGGTTTCGGACATCGTGATCCCGCGCGCGGGGGATCCAGCGCGCCCGACCGCGAACATCCTCGACGCCGCGCTGTCGATCGATCCCTTCGTACGATACAACGTTGCCACGTCGCTCTTTCAGGAAGTCCGCATGCTGCAGCGGTATGTACGTGACGCAATCATCGGCACGAACCAGCGTGGCTACGTGGTGCGACTACAGGTGACACTGATGCCGGCAAAACGTGACCTGCGGATGGACGCGTACTCGACGTTGAGCTTCTTCGGCGCGGGCACTGGGAAGGGCAACGCACCCACAAAGGGCATGTTCCAACTACTCAGCATACCGGACAGCGACCAGCCGGTGGGAGGGCGAGTGCGTGTCGTCCCTATTCTCGTGGCAGACAACCTTGAAGGTGCCGCAGAATCGTCTTCGGAGGCCAGACTCCGGGAACTCTCCCTCGGTCTGCTTGGCGCAATCTCGAACGCCGGACTGTCAGGAAACGCCGCCCGGTCCCTCAGTCGACTCGAAACGATGCTGGGTCGGCGCCTCAACAGCTTGATGACGGTCGGGCAACTGAGTGACAATTCCGTTCGGGTCCGATTCGGCGGCATGAATCAACCGGGCTCCGAGCCTGTGCTTGTGCCTCGAAACCAGACCGTGACGCTCCTGGTGATTACTGACGACAGCACGGTACCCATCGGGATACGCGTGGTCTCGAAAACAGATTTTGTTAACGCGGAGAACGGTGAGCTCCTAAAGCCACAGACACGGCACGCTCTCTACGAACGTGTTGACGATGCGCTCAAGAACTACGGTATCAGTGGAGTCAGTGAGAGCAGTCCAGAAGTTGCGGCGATGATTGCCGCAGTTCAGGATGCGGATCCGTCGCGGTTCAGGAGCGCACTCCAGAAGCTCGTCGCCGGCAACAACACAAGCGGCGAGCTCGCGGATCGCTACCGAGAGAGCATCTGGATGGACGTCGCGACGATTGTCTCAACGCTGCCCTATTCTGTGACCACGACGCCCCTCCCGCAGCTGGGCACGAGCCCCTCCCCGGATAGTGAAATGCCAGCGCTTGCTCTTGACGATGGTAAGCGGCTGAGTGTTACGCTCGTCAATCGTGTCCACACTCGGCGCCGCGAAAGCAATGCCCGGCTTCGAGTCGACGACTCCGATGCACAGCTGGTGGCATCCTCGATCATCGTCGATGAATCGGGGCGCCTGACCCTCATATTTCCTACGATCTCAGGATCCGGCCTGTGTTCCGTGACTCCCAAGCCCGGTGAGGTCGCGTGCAAGGTCACTACACTGACCATGTGTTATCCGCAGCAGCGCTGGGAGGTCACGGCACCGGATTGCAATAAGTTCCCTGTGGCATATCGCGTAGTGAAAGAGCAGAAACCAACTAACGCGTCCGTCTTCACGCTTGCCTCGACAGCGCGGACAATTACCTACGCAGCAAACGGTACTGCGGAGCTCGGTTTCGCCATCACGAAACAGGATACCACAGCAAAAGATGCGAAGTACACCGTTCGCATCGAAGGGGCAGAGATTCGCTCGATGTCAGCCAGGGACGCCGCGGGCGCTGTAGTGCAACCAGGTGTAAAGGGAGGCGCCTACGAATTCACCAAGTCGGTCAGCATCTTGCTTCAACTGGCAAATGTGCACGAGTCCGAACGGGTGGCGATCATTGGGGTCAGTGGAGAGAAGACTGACCGGATCGATTTTCGAGCGGTGCTGGCACCGAAGGCGCGTTGAGTGTTCCGGCGTCACGCTCTCACGATAGCTGAACCGCTGGACGGTGGGAACGTCGTCTCGGTATCTGGCTCGTGGGCACTGCGTACCGATGCGACGTTGCGAACCATGATCTCGGAGTCCTTGGTACTGCATGTCATTGAAGCTCGAGCTCAAAATACCTGGCTACCGCCAGCGTCACTGCTTCTTCAAGTGTGTTTCTGTTTCGCCTCATCACGATCCCGCATCGAACGAATGGGCGGCCGAGCGTTTTCGCCCTTACCGCTTCCCACACACGCTGACCGACTGAAGAGATTCTGAATGATACTCACTCCCGAGCATCCGGAAGTTGACCACCGGACGATGAAGCTTGCCATAGGCGCGATTGCCCTGTCGATGGCTTCTCTCACGTCCTGGCTTTCGGAAGCACAAATTGCGTCGATCAGCGCGTCGTACCACCAAGGTGGATGGGCGCAGAGTATTTTCGTGGGCTATCTCTTCGCGATCGCCGCTCTCCTGCTGGCGCACAACGGAAGGTCGCGGACGGAGCTCGTGCTGAGCAAGCTCGCCTCGGTCGCTGCGCTTGGCGTCGCACTCTTTCCGTGTGGTTGCGATCTACAGGTCACTGGCAATCCAAAGGCGCACTGGATCTCAGCAGCCATTATGTTCATTGTCCTTGCACAGTTCTGCAAGGAATTCCGACGTCGAGCACAGCGGAAGGGGTACCCGCAAGCGGATGCTCGCGCCGCACTCTATGCCGCGTGTGGCGTTGCGATTCTGCTCGCAATGTGCGCGATGGCCGTGGATCAGGTTGCAGGTAACGTTTTCAGCAGTCGACTTCCGCGCTTCACGTTTTACAGCGAGGCCGTCGCGCTGACGGCTTTTGGCGCTTCTTGGCTAACGGCGAGTCGAGTCATTCCCGGCCTGACGCGAGCAGACGAGCGCTTCTCGCCGTTGCGCGAGAACAACCCCGCGTAGTCTGTTCGCAGGAACTCGCGGGGCCTGCCACTTCTTTGACCGAGAGCGCCGTCAGCAACGACAAACTTCCCCTTTGCATGCCGGTCGAAGCTCGCAGCTCAGACCTTTCTTGCGTGCAACTGACCGTGTGGGCAGCGCGCACCTTCCTTCGGCGGCAAGCTGCCGAGTTTACTCGGACGCTCGGAGCGCTAGTGTGGGCCTATCAGAAATTTTGTGTGTGAGGCATATCATGATCTCTGACCGGAGTCAGTATGCCTCGAAGCAAAGCAGCAGGAGGGGCGGCGGAAGCAACCCCGACCGTCGAGATCCCCTCGGCGTTATTGGATGAGTTGGTCAAAGGCCCGATGTCCGCAGCGGCGGTGCAGGCCACGGCGTTGGCGTTCAAGAAGGCGCTGATCGAGCGGGCGATGGGCGCGGAGTTGAGCCATCACCTGGGCTATCGCGCGGGCGAGACGCCGGCGGTGGCGCAGACCAATCATCGCAACGGGCACTCGGAGAAAACCGTGCTGACCGAGGACGGCCCGGTGCGCATTGCGGTGCCGCGCGACCGGGACGGCGCCTTCGAGCCAGTGTTGATCCCGAAGCATGCGCGGCGCTTCACGGGGTTCGACGACAAAATCATCGCGATGTACGCGCGTGGGATGACGGTGCGCGAGATCCAGGGCTTCCTCCGCGAGCAGTATGGCACGGAGGTCTCGCCCGACTTCATCAGCAGCGTCACCGATGCGGTCCTCGCCGAAGTCACGGCGTGGCAGCAGCGCCCGTTGGAGCCGATGTATCCGGTGATCTTCTTCGATGCGCTGCGCGTGAAGATTCGTGATGACGGTGGGGTGCGGAACAAGGCCGTGTACGTGGCCCTCGGTGTGCTCGCCGATGGGTCCCGTGAGGTGCTCGGACTCTGGATCGAGCAAACCGAGGGCGCGAAGTTCTGGCTCAAGGTGTTCAACGAACTCCGCACCCGCGGCGTGCAGGACGTGCTAATCGCCGTCGTCGATGGGCTCACCGGGCTGGTCGACGCGATCGAAACGGCGTTCCCGCAGACCACGGTGCAAACGTGCATCGTCCACCTCCTGCGCAACAGCCTCGATTTCACGAGCTGGAAGGACCGCCGAGCGCTCGCCGCCGCCCTCCGGCCCATCTACACGGCCGTCTCGGCCGACGCCGCGCGCGAGGCGCTCACGGCGTTTACGGCGGGGCCGTGGGGGCAGCGCTTTCCCACGATCGTGAGCCAGTGGGAGCGCCACTGGCCGCAGATCATTCCCTTCTTCACGTTCCCCGGTGGCCACCTCAAACTCCCCCACCCGTGGCCACCCCAAACTCCCCCAACGGCCGTGCGCGGGACAGGGTGAGGCTACGGGCCTTTCGGGTGTTTCGCAAGCCGCGCCGCGGCTTCCTTCAGCCGCCAGCTTTTGC
>JANNVN010000006.1:0-6144 GCA_031414435.1 Gemmatimonadaceae bacterium | reverse complement strand
CATCGATCGCAATCAGGTCTACTATCTCAAGACGATCGATGATCGTGACGTGATCCGCAAGCATGCGATGGGCAAGTTCCCGGCGCTGCTCAAGGCCAGTGCCCACAGTGCCGCGATGATGGAGTACCTCGACCAGACGTCCAGTCGACGGGGCAACATCAACGAGAACTACGCGCGCGAGATCATGGAGCTGCACTCCGTCGGCGTGGATGGCGGCTACACGCAGCAGGACGTGAACGAACTGGCTCGTGTGCTCACCGGGTGGACCGTCTCCGGTCGCGGCATCTTCACGTACGACGCACCACTGCACGACTTCGGACCGAAATCCGTGCTCGGGCGCACCATCCCGGCCACCGCACAGGGAACCGGCGTGGCAGGCAAGGCTGAGGCGGACGCGGTGATCGACACGCTCGCGCTTCATCCGAAGACGGCGCAATACGTCGCGACGAAACTCACTCGGTTCCTGTTGCAGTACGATCCGACAGATGCAATGGTCCAGTCGGTCGCGGCGGAGTTCACGCGGACGAAAGGCGACATCGCGGCAATGATCCGCGTCATTCTGTCGGAAACGAACCTCATGGCGGCGCCTGCGAAGTACAAGCGCCCCTATCACTTTGTGGTCTCGACGGTGCGCGCACTCGGCCCCACGGTCACCAGCATGTCGGTGGTGCGCACGCTGCTCGACAACATGGGGCAATCGCTCTTCGCGTGGGAAACCCCCGACGGATATCCCGATACGATGGAGTTCTGGTCCGGGCTGGTGCTCGCGCGCTGGAATGCGGCCGGTAGCCTGGTCGCCCAGACGGGAGCCACGTTCAACTTCGACGTCACGCCGTTCGTCGGCACGACGGCGGAAGCGGGAGCGCAACTGATCGTCGATCGGCTCCTCGGTGGTGAGGCGCCACTGTCGTACGTCACGCGACTCGCAGACTATCTCCGACCGGTCCCGACCAACACCACCCGCGTGCGCGAAGCGGTCGGTCTCGCCCTGTCATCGGCGCAATTCCAATGGTACTGAACCCACCCTCCCGCGCATCGATGCGAGGCCCGTCATGAGTGAGCATCAGCACGATGTCGGGTGTGATGAGTACAACGCGCTCTCGCGCCGTGCCTTTGTCGGCGCCGCTGCGGGCGTGGCGGTTGCAGCCACCGTACCTGCCTGGCTGCCGAAAGTTGTGCTCGCGCAGAATGCGGCAAGCCGCGACATCATCGTGTCCGTGTTTCTGCGCGGCGGTGCAGACGGCTTGTCGATGGTCTACCCCTTCACCGACACGAACTACTACACCGGTCGCCCAACGATCGCGATTCCACGTCCGGACAGTTCGTTGGCGAATCGGGGGGTGGCGCTCAACGGCCAGTTTGGTATCTCCAGTGCCATGAGCGCGCTCGTTCCGGCGTTCCAGGCTGGCAACCTGCTGGTCGTGCACGGCGCAGGCCTGGTGAACACGACGCGCTCGCACTTCGACGCGCAGCGTTTCATCGAAGTCGGCAAGGCCGCTGATCCGAACCTGGTCACAGGGTGGCTCGGCCGACACCTCGCCACGTCGACGCCCGTGCGATCCAATGCGCCATTGCGTGCGCTTGGCCTGTCGCAGGGTTTGCAGCGATCGCTCGTCGGTGCGCCGAAGACGCTGCCGATTCCGAACCCGGCCGGCTTCGGCCTCGGCGGCAGCGCCACCTCGCGCGTCGAACGAAGCGATTGGCTGCGCAGCGACTACGCCACCGTCGACACCTCGATCGGCGCAGCTGCCCTCGATGCGCTGAACACGCTCACGTTGTTGAATTCGATCAACTTCACCAACTACGCGCCCAGCGGTGGCGCCGTCTACCCGAACTCGGGATTCGGCCGTGGGATGCGCTCAGCTGCCGCGTTGATCAAGGCTGATATCGGCATCGAGGCGATTCAGATCGATGCCGGCGGGTGGGACACCCATTCGGCGCAGGCCCCCCTGACAGGAAGCATGTTTCGGACGATGACGGATTTGGCGCAATCACTGGCCGCCTTCCATGCCGATGCCATGACCGGTGGCGTGGCGTACAGGATCACCCTCGTTGTTCTCTCGGAGTTCGGCCGCAACGTGCGGGAAAACGGCAGTCAGGGCACCGATCACGGTCGCGGTTCATGCATGTTCGTGATGGGCCCGGGCATCGCTGGCGGTCGGGTTCTGACGAACAACTGGGTGCCGCTGGCGCGTGAGAATCTCGAAGCCGGCCAGGATCTCCGGGTCACGATCGACCATCGCGACATCCTGTCGGAGATCGTGTCGCGCCGATTGGGCAACACGAACCTCGACGTCATCTTCCCGGGGTATGTCCCGACCGTTCGGGGGGTCACTCTGTGATGCTCCGCAGCGCGTTTCGAACAGGCGTTCTGGCCCTCACGCTCTCGATTGCCGCGTGCAGCGGCGGCAGCGACGACGGCCCATCCGGACTGCCGAAGCCCGCACAGGTGTCGATCGCGACCAAGATCGACGAACTCTTCGTTGGGCAGTCGCTGCAGTTGAGTGCGACCGCCCTCGATGCCAGCGGGGCCGAGATGGCTGCAGGCGACGCGACCTGGTCGTCCACCAACCCCGCGATCGCCCAGGTGACTGAGACCGGGATGCTGATGGCCATGGCGCCCGGGCCGGTGACGCTTCGGGCAACAATCGCCGGCGTCAGCGCAACGGCCAACGTGACCGTCGAGGCTTTGCCACCATACGATGTCACCATTCAGGTTACGAATGCCTTCGCTCCGGCCAGCTTCGCCGTGCGACGGTTCGGCAACGTCCGTTTCGTGTTTTCGGGGACGCAGCAGAACGTCACGTTCAGTCGCGCTTTCGTCGGCGCGCCAACGGATGTGCCGAACACCTCCACAGGAACCGTCAGTCGACAGTTCAACACGGTCGGCGACTTCCGGTTTGAATCGACGCTTACCCCCGGTCTGGCGGGGTTCGTCCGGGTTCGATAGCACCCAGCTCGGCGGTGGGCCGGTCCGGCTGATAGCCGGCAGTTTGGCGGGGGCGTCCGGATTCTGTGGCCCCGAGCCCGGCGGGAGGCATTCCGCGTTCGACAGCACCAGCTCTGCCGGGGAGCGCGTCCCGCCGTGTGGCCGGTCGCGCGGCGTTGGCACGGAGCTTCCATAGCGGAACCCCTGTAACGCTGATGAGGCCGGCGAGTCTGACGTTTGGACGCTGACGCCGAGCCCGCCAGCCAGCTGGTAGGCCCAAACGTGGCCATTCTCCTAAGCCTCGGCCCCTGGGGGGCTGGCGAGGGCTGCCGTGCGCCCATCCCGTCCAGTGACGAAGCCGCTGAGACAGTGGTCAGAAACTTGCAGCGAGCTCAACCGGTGATACTTCTGCTGAGCTCGCTCGTCTCCAGCTCACGGATAGTCTGCCGATCGCGTCAGCGCGCGCGCCGTCGAGGCGTGTAACGCACACAACGACTGGAGGATGGATGGGAGTAACTCTCGAGCACGACGAAGTGCACGGGGCAGAACAGGGGCTCGCAACAGCAGAAGTGTCCGGTGAAGCCAGCGTCTCGTCGCGTCGCAAGTTCTTCGTGACTGCGGCCGCCGCAGCCATGGTGATTGGCGGTGCGAAGGAGGCCAAGGCGCAGTCCGTGGGGGGACGGCGGGCGCGTCGCAAACTGCCTCAACCCGTGCGAGGTGTCTCGTTGGCCCTCGCCAGCGCCGCGGCACCGCCCGATGCGCAGCTCGCCGTCTGGCGCGACCCGGTGGGTCGTTTGCTTCGGCGGGCAAACTTTGGAATCACCAAGGAAGAACTGGTTCGGGCCAAGGCACTCGGCTTTTCCAGGTACCTCGAGGAGCAGCTGCGCCCGTCGACGATCGATGATCGCGAGGTCGCCGCATTCGTGGCCACGAACTATCCAACGCTGCGGATGACGCCGGAAGAGCTTTTCGGTGCAGACCAGGGCAAGGTGATGACCGAAGTCCAGGAAGCCACCATCTATCGTGCAGCATTCTCAAAGCGACAGCTGTACGAACGCATGGTGGAGTTCTGGAGCGACCACTTCAACATCGATCGTGACAAGGTCGGCTACCTCAAGACGACCGACGATCGGGACGTGATCCGCAAGCACGCGCTGGGCAAGTTCCCTGCGCTGCTGAAAGCCAGTGCGCACAGCGCCGCCATGATGCGCTACCTCGACCAGACGGACAGCCGGCGAGGCAACATCAACGAGAACTATGCCCGCGAGATCATGGAGCTGCACTCCGTGGGCGTCGATGGCGGCTACACACAACAAGATGTGAATGAGCTGGCGCGCGTGCTGACCGGGTGGACCGTCAGCGGCCGCGGCATCTTCACGTACGACGCACAGATTCACGACTTCGGTCCGAAAAGTGTGCTCGGCAAGACGGTTGCGGCAACGGCCGTCGGCAGGGGCCTCGCCGGCAAGGGCGAGGCGGACGCCATCATCGACAGCCTCGCGCTGCATCCGAAGACCGCGCACTACATCGCGATGAAGATGACGAAGTTCCTGCTGCAGTACGATCCGACCGATGCAATGGTGGCGGCGGTCGAAGCGGAATTCACCAAGACGAAGGGTGACATCCCGTCGATGATCCGCGTGATCCTGACGGAGCAGAACCTGATGGTGGCTCCGGTCAAGTACAAGCGTCCCTTCCATTGGGCCGTTGCGGCGGTGCGCGCGCTTGGGCCGAGCGTGACGAACGTGTCGGTCGTCCGCGGCCAGATCGACAACATGGGGCATTCCCTGTTCACATGGGAAACGCCGGACGGGTACCCGGACAAGATGGAATTCTGGTCCGGCCTCGTGCTCGCACGTTGGAATGCCGCGAACACGATCTCGAGTCAGACGGGTGCGACGTTCAACTTCAATGTGACGCCGTTCGTCGGGACGACAGCCGAAACCGGTGCGGAACTGATCATCGAGCGGCTCTTTGGCGGCGAGGTGCCGGAGACATACCGCACACGTCTGGCCGACTTCCTCCGCCCTGCACCAACCAATCCAGCGCGCGTTCGTGAAGCCGTTGGTCTCGCACTCTCCTCCTCGCAGTTCCAGTGGTATTGACGGGCGACGCTGCCCTCGATCTCTGAGGTTTCTGATGGCTCATGAACATGATACAGGTTGCGAGGAGTACAACACTCTGACGCGTCGTGCCTTCGTTGGCGCAGCGGCGGGTGTGGCAGCTGCGGCGACGTTGCCGGCGTGGTTGCCAAAAGTGGTGCTGGCGCAGAGTGCGAGCAGTCGGGACATCATCGTCTCCGTCTTCCTGCGCGGTGGCTCGGACGGCCTGTCGATGGTGTATCCGTTCACGGACACCAACTACTACACCGGCCGACCCACCATCGCGATTCCGCGCCCGGACAGCAACAGCGCCACGCGAGGCATCGCGCTGAACGGACAGTTCGGGATCTCGGCGGCGATGAGCTCCCTGGTGCCCGCCTATCAGGCCGGCAACCTGCTCGTCGTCCACGGCGCGGGGCTGGTGGACAACACGCGTTCACACTTCGATGCGCAGCGCTTCATCGAAGTCGGCAAGGCGCGCGATCCGAACCTCGTCACCGGGTGGCTCGGTCGCCATCTGGCGACATCGACCCCGATGCGCAGCAACGCACCGCTGCGCGCACTCGGACTGTCGCAGGGCATGCCGCGCACGCTGGTTGGTGCGCCGAAGTCACTTCCGATTCCAAATCCGGCGGGATTCGGACTCGGCGGCAGCACCACCACGCGAACCGAGCGGTCGGCGTGGCTCCGCTCGGACTACGAGGCCGTCGACACCTCGATCGGTGCTCCGGCACTCGATGCACTGAACACGGTGACGCTGCTCAACAACATCAACTTCAACGGCTACGTGCCGTCGGGTGGTGCGGTGTATCCGAACACCGGTTTCGGCCGGGGCATGCGGTCGGCTGCGGCGTTGATCAAGGCGGACATCGGCATCGAGGCACTGCAGCTCGATATCGGTGGCTGGGACACGCACTCCGGTCAGGCGCCGGCAGTCGTCAACGGCAACATGGCGCGCACGATGACTGATCTGGCCCAGTCGCTCGCCGCATTCCATGCGGACGCGTTGACTGGCGGCGTCACGTACAGGGTCACCGTGGTCGTACTCTCGGAATTCGGGCGCAATGTGCGCGAGAATGGCAGCCAGGGCACCGACCACGGTCGTGGTTCATG
>JANNVN010000005.1:0-16676 GCA_031414435.1 Gemmatimonadaceae bacterium | reverse complement strand
ATCGTGGTCGCCCGGAAGAGCGAGTTGTAGATCGCCTCGACCGTCGCATCGACCGTGGGCTCGAACAGGGCGGAGGTGAGCTCATTGCCCAGTTCCAGCGACCGGATCGTGTCGGGCGGTGTGCCGCTGGAGGCGGGGCGCCCATTCCGACGGACTGCCGGATTGGTGGAGAATGCGATCACGTAGTCGCCGGAACCATTGGCGGCGTAGCCACCGGTGCGACCGATGCCGAGCAATGCGCGCGAGGCAAGGCGCCGCAGATTTCGGTCGGAGAGCGGGGCATCGGTGGCAATCACGATCATGATCGAGCCGCTCGCGCCCTGATCCCGGTTCGGCGTGACCCCATCGCGGCGAAGTTCACGGCCGACGGGTGCTCCCTGGATGATGAGGTCGCGCCAGGAGCCGAAGTTTGATTGGACCAGCACACCAACGGTCCACGGTCCGGCGGGGATGACACGTGAACTGGTACCGATGCCCCCCTTCCAGCCGAACGCCACCGTCCCGGTTCCAGCACCAACGCTTCCTTCGGCTACCGGGCCTCCCGCTGCGGCGGTAAGGGCCGCACGGACGTCACCGTCCGTGATGGGAATCGAACGGATCGCATTCAGCGCCCAGCCGTCATTCGTCTCGCCAACGACGGGGTTGATCGAGCGTACGCGCTGCA
The DNA here is from genome assembly GCA_031414435.1 of Gemmatimonadaceae bacterium. Classification (GTDB taxonomy): domain Bacteria; phylum Gemmatimonadota; class Gemmatimonadetes; order Gemmatimonadales; family Gemmatimonadaceae; genus JACMLX01. The sequence continues at coordinate 16,012 of JANNVN010000005.1, read as the reverse complement.
TGCCCGGTTGCTCGAGCATCCATTTCGCGACGCCTTCAGCGGTGCGCCAGACACACAGGGTGCAGGTGAGCCCGATCGGCGTTTCGAGTTCGCCCAGTTCGGTCAGCTGGGTAGAGCCCACCAGTTTGCCAAATCCGTTGCCGACGACCGCGGCGGCGGGGACCCGACTCTCGAATGGATTGCCACCGTGGGGAAAGACCACCGTGACGCCGGTCCGCGTGGAATCACCGCGAATCACGGTGGCGTGTCCCACGCGCACGCCAGCAACGTCGGTGATGGCGTTCAGCGCGCCTGGCGTGTGCGTTCCAACAACGATCCCAAGGTCCCGGGCGCGCGGTCGGTCCTGCGCATGGGCGGTGGCGGTGACGTTCGCGCCGAGTGCTGCGGTAGCCGCCGGTATCAGAATCCGAGCAATGGAACAGCGCATGGCGGCTGGTGGCGGGAGGCGCGGATCGTCCGGAACGCGACAGTATCTTCCGGCATGAATCTACGACGCGTTCCACGACTCCTCCTGCGCACCGGGCTGGTGAGTGCAGTCGCCGGCTGTCGCCTTGCCTCGCAGGGCATGCCGCCGCTCGATGTGCTCATCAGCGGAGGCATGGTCTACGATGGTTCGGGCCGAGCTGGCCGGATCATGGATGTCGGAGTCCGCGGCGACCGTGTGGTGTTCGTGGGCACCTCGCCGCGCAACGTGCGCGCGGCAAGGCGTATCGATGCGCGCGGACTGATCGTGGCCCCCGGCTTCATCGATCCACACACCCATGCGTACGAGGGGTTGGCCCGTCTCGACTCACCGAGGCGGCAGAATGCGTCGTCGCTGATGCAGGGTATCACGACGGTGGTGCTTGGCGCGGATGGCCGTGGCCCGGTACACGTCGCGCAGACACTCGCGTCGGCCGAGCGCGTGGGGCTCGGTACGAATGTTTATGCACTCGCCGGCTTCGGAACGATTCGGGAGATGGTACTCGGGGCGTCGTCGGCACCAGCCACGCGCATGCAGATTGATTCGATGCGGGCGCTGGTGACCGTGGCGATGCGCGAAGGGGCGTTCGGTGTTGGCTCTGGCCTGTTCTACGCGCCACAGAGTTACGCGACGACCGACGAAGTGATTGCTGTTGTCTCGGCAGCAAAGCCGTTTGGCGGCGTGTACGACACACATCAGCGCGACGAGAGTTCGTACACGATCGGATTGCTCAACTCGGTGCGTGAATCGATCCGCATCGGTTGTGAGTCTGGCCTCACGACGAACATCGGGCACATCAAGGCGCTCGGCGTGGACGTCTGGGGCAAGGCAGACAGTGTGCTGGGCATCATGCGCGCGGCGCGTGCACGCGGGTGCAAGGTGGTGGCGGATCAGTATCCATGGACCGCGAGCGGGACGGCGCTGAGCGCGACGCTGCTGCCGCGCTGGGCACAGGCTGGCGGTCGCGATTCCCTGCGCGCCCGAATCGCCGACGTCACGCAACGCAACAGAATGTTGGTGGAGATGCGGGAGAATCTTCGGCGGCGTGGCGGCGACAGCACGATCCTGCTCACGTCGGGCAGTGCCGCCACGCAGGCGTTGGTCGGCAAGACGCTGAAGCAAGTTGCCACGGTGAAGCAGTTGCCGGCCGTCGAGGCGGCACTCGAAATCATCCGCGACCATGGCGACATGGGCGTCGCCTCGTTCAACATGACGGAAGCCGACATCGCGACCTTCATGCGCGATCCGTTCGTGATGACAAGCTCGGACGGCTCGGAGGGACACCCACGCCTGTTCGGCACGTATCCGCGCAAGATCCGTCGCTACGTACTCGAGCGTCGAGTTATCTCCATGCAGCGGATGGTGCAGGCGTCGTCGGCGCAGGTGGCTGCCACGTATGGACTGACTGACCGGGGCGTGTTGCGCCGTGGTGCCTTCGCCGATGTGATCGTGTTCGATCCGGCAACGATACGCGACGAAGCGACCTATGTGGAACCGACGAAGCTGGCAACCGGCGTGCGGTGGGTGTTCGTCAACGGGCAGGCGGCGGTGACGAACGGTTCGGTGAGCGGGGTGATGGCGGGACGTGGGCTGAGGCACGTGCACACGCCTGCCGCTCTTTCTCCGCCGGCTGACACCGCTGATGCACCGGTGCGCGCAGATGCGCGTGTGACCGAGGCGGCCGAGTCGATTGTGGCCGCAGAGCTCATGCAGGACGTCTCCTATCTGGCGTCCGATGTTTTGAAGGGTCGGGCGACGTTCTCAGCGGGGTTGGACACTGCGGCGGAGTTCGTGATCCGACGGCTGCGCCAGCTGGGTGTACGGCCCGCCGGTGACAGCGGATCGTACCGGCAGCACTACAGCGTGGTCGTGGCATCGCTCGACACGATGCGAACGACGCTCTCGATCGGGTCACGGCGCTTCAGCTGGGGCGATGATTTCCTGGTGTCGCAGTTTCGCATTCCTGGAGCGACGGCGGGTGGCGTGGTGTATGTCGGCAACGGCTTGCGGGCCGTGAAGCGCGGGATCGATCCGTACGCAGGAGTGTCGGTACGTGGCCAGTGGCTGCTGGTGCACGCCAGTCAGATGCGCCCGAGTGGTACGGCGGATACGCTCGGCGTGTACGGCATGGACTACACGACGGTCTACGACGAGGCCCGCTCCCGTGGAGCACGCGGCGTCTTGCTCATTGCGGGCAGCGGCGACCAGGTCAACTGGCCCGCTCTTCGTACACGTGTGATGCGTTCACGCGATGTCGAGCCGAGCATGGGGCGTGCAGGTGCGCCGTTCCCGCTGCCGGTATTGATGCTCTCGCATTCCGTCGTCTCCGCGCTGTTCGATGGTGCACCGATCAGCGCTGCCGCCGTGCTGGGAGCTGACTCGGTACAACGTGTGCTTCGCTCGGTGGCACTACGGGGCATTGCGACGGCATCACTCGGCGGGACGATAGTTCGGCAGCGTGCCTACAACGTCGTTGGCGTGATTGACGGAGCGGATGCGCGGCTTCGCGATGAGTGGATCAGCGTCTCGACGCACCTCGATGGCGCCGTTGGCACCGCAGTGACGTCGCTCGGCGACTCGATCTACAATGCTGCGGACGATAATGGGACCGGTTCTGCCGGCAACCTGAGCATCGCGCGTGCGGTTCTGCGTGGTCCGCGCCCGCGACGATCGATTCTCTTCATCTGGGATTCCGGCGAGGAAGTCGGGTTGCTCGGCACGCGGTTTCTCGCCTATGGTCCGCTGGCGAAAAACGTCGTAGCGCATTTCACCGTCGACATGATCGGTCGGACGAAGGTGCCCGGAACCGCGATCGCAGGGCAGGACGAGCTGACGGGCCCCGGTGAGGTGTTCGTTTCAGGGCCCGGAGTGCTCAGTACCGTACTCGACTCCGCGCTGGCCACTGTCACCCGCGTCTATCCCTATGTGCGCTTTGATCGGAAGTTCGAAGACCCGCAGCACGAGTTCTTCTATCCGCGCACCGATGCGGCGCCGTACATCGAGCAGGGCATTCCCTATGTCGAGTTCTTCACTGGACTGCACGAGGACTATCACGCCCAGAGCGATGAGGTGTCGAAACTCGATCCGGTGAAGTTCGAAGCCGTTGCGCGTTCGGTGTACGCCACGCTCTGGCTCGTGGCGAACGGCCGTGACCGGCCGCGGATCGACCGGCCGATTCCGCCGGTGCTGTGGTTCATGACGCCGCGGTGAGCGAGTTGGCGCTGGAACGCAGGCTGTGGCCGGGTGACCCTATCGTACCTCGATCGGAATCCTGAAGCTGGCCGCCTCCAGCACGGTGATATCGAGTGTGGCGCGCATTGCCCGGGTCGGCTTCCACGCGAAGTCATAGGTTTCGCCCACCGCGATGCGACGGAGCCGCGAGGGCTGTTCGATGGACTGTGTCGGTGGGACATCAGCGCCGTCCTTGGCGCGCGGTGACCAGCGCAGTGGGAGCGAATCGACGTGCAGCATGAGCGCCGCGGGAGCATTTGCGCCGATGTTGAGGAACCGCAGACGATAGGTTCTCCCTGTGCGCAACTGTAGCGGTGCGAAGACCCGAGCGCCATTTACGAGCGCCCCACGCTTGCCGTCAGTGATGCCGTGTCCGATGACGTACAGCAGGTCGGTCGAGGCGTCGAACCGCTCGCCCGGGTCCAACACGATCATCGGGCCGAACATGCCGGCTGCCAGCTGGTCCTCTTCATCCATATGCGGGTGGTACATGAAGGTTCCGGCGCGCGGCGGCGTCATGACCGCCACGAACGAATCGCCCGGCGCAATCATCGGCGCTCGACGTGCGTCGGCGCCGCTCCAGCCAGCCACGCCGTCGTAGTAGCTCTCGAGCTCCATGCCATGCCAGTGGACGCTGGTTGCTTCCGGCAGGCGATTCACGACGGTAATGGCGGTACGTTCGCCGCGCGTCAGCAGCAGCATCGGCCCTGGAATCACGATGGAGTCAGCGCGCGGCGGCGCTGCCCCGGACTGCAGTGCGTACCCCCGCGCGAAGGCCGTATCATCAACCGCGGGAGCACTGGATTGCTGGGCAAAAAGTCGCAGACGATGCGCAACGTCGCCGACCACCGGACTGCGCTGGTCGGGCGTCCGTGCACGCACCTCAATACCCATCACAAGCCCGGCCATGGAGCGTCGCACATGTTCCGCCGGGTCCTCGGCGTCGTGAGCGTGCGCGCGCGTCGAGTCGTCACGCAAGGGAAACGGGACGACGTGATCGTTGATGTGACAGTGAAAGAGCCAGGACCCAGGCCGGCTCGGCGTCCATTCCATCTGGACAGTCGAGCCGGGCACGACGTACTCCGTGACGGCGGTACGTCGTGCAGCCGCGAGGTAGGTGGTGTCACTGCCGCCGTCGCCACGCGCGGTGACGGTGAAGTGGAAACCGTGCAGGTGCATCGGATGCTCAACTGCGGTCGCGTTCAGCACGCGCCAGCGCACCGTGTCACCCACCGCGTAGCGCAACCGCTCCGTATGCGGCCATGACAACCCATTGATGGCGATGTCGAACAGGTCGTCTCGCGGTTCAGGTCTGGTGGTGTCGGGCAGGATATCGACAGTCGTGAGCACCAGAATGCGTTCGCTCGGGTCCGGCGGCTGGCGGGGATCGTCAACGACGATTGCTCCCGCCAGCGGACCCTCTCGTGTTTCAGTGGGCGCGTCGCGACTCGCGGAGGTGGTCGCCCAGTACAGATACGTTCCGGGCTGCGCTGCCGTGAAGTAGGTGGTCCGGGTTGCGCCGGGTGTGACCTGGATCGTGTCGTGCGCAGCGCCCGCGTGCAGGCCATGCACGAGCAGCGTCGAGTCGGGGATCTTACTCGTGACCCGGATTTCGACGACCGTTCCGGTGGTGACGCGAAGCAGCGGTCCGGGGATTCGTGGCACGCCGTCCCGTGACGCAAACGCGAACACAGTGATGGCGGTGTCCACGTCGCTGTCGGGCCGCCACGCGGCGCGGCGAGCGTCGAGCTCGAAGACCAGCGTGTCGCCGCGGCGTAAGCCAGCCGGGACGCGGTTGTCGTTCGGAATCGCTTCAGGAACCGCGGAACGGCACCCCGCGACGACAATGAGGGTCGCGAACGACGCGCGGATGGCCCGAGTGTGGAGCATGCACAGAACCTGACGCGGCGCGCAGCGTCGCGCCATCGGGATCCTCCGGCGACGTTCCAGGCGTGGGTGTGGTCGGGAATGGACCGTGCACCGCGTTGGGCGTTGCACTATCAGCGCAAGCGGCGACGCCCCACTCCAGCAGCAGCCGAGGCTACCCAGGAATCCGCAGACGTATGCCAATGCCTCGAGAGTGTGAATCCGAGGGCGGTCACTGACGCCCGAAATCGAAGTACGTCACATCCCGGGACGGGTCGGGTGTGCGACACAGTCACCTGCAGCCAATGGATGAGACTGGCAAAGGTGCGCCACTGGGATTCCGGCTGTGACGGTTGCCTCGGCCCGGCCGTCTCCCGAGGTCATGCCCGCCACCGCCGAGCGCAGTTCGCCCACTCCGCGCTTCACCCCAAGTGTATCGCCCCAGCAGGGCGAGGCAGCGCTCGTCACGTTCCTGACGCGCCTGCACGTCGCGCTCAATCGGCGCCGCACCTACGGACCCACACATCCGATGGTTGTGAAGACTGAACAAGAGTCGATCACCGCATTGGACGCCGTGCTGCTCACGCGATCGACCTTCACGCTCGGCGTCGCCAAGCACGACCTGCTCGTGAACGGCCAGCCGCTGGTGAGCGCGGCGAACATCGGGCGCGAGCTTGGTGCGCGATTGCATCGACGCGGTGTGGGCGCACTGACATTCCATTCCGGTGTCGATCTGGGGCGGTTGCAGCAGCTCCTGGCGTGGCTGGCGATCGAGGCCGCGCGCGAGGCTGAGTCCGACGCTCCCCCGGATGAGCCGCCCACGATCAACGGCATCATCATTGGCCGACTGGCTTACGACGCGCTCATGCTCGGCGAAGCGGACCGCGCCGCCGACGCGTCGGTTGCAGCACTGTGGCAGGCGCTGGCGCAGATCGCGACGGATGGCACCGGGCGTCAGTACGGTTTCGGAACTTCGCGCAGCTCGGACACGATTGCCGCGACCGGTGATGACCAGCAGGCTTTCGACGCACTGCTGAAGGAAGAGGAACACGTCACTGATATCGCGCAATCGTTGCAGGCGTTGGTGTCACAACCGGAGTTCGCACGCCGCACCGCGGTGGCGCTGATGAACCTCGCCGCGCAGGGTGCACAGGCGCCGCCGGAACTCCGCGCGAAGATCGGAGAGCGTCTGCACGCCGTCATCTCCCGACTCGGCGATTCGTCGTTTGCACCGATCATCCGTGGCCTCGGCGAACGTGCGCAGCAGCAGAATTTCATGTTACAGGTGGTAGATGTATTGCCGGTGCTCGCGATCAGCAACTGGTTGCAGGTTGCCGCTGGTGCAACTGAGCAGGAGTTGTCACATCACCTCCTGCGCCTGATGACGAAGCTGTCGCAGCATGCGGTGAACAAGCGCGACGGACAGACGGATAGAACGTTCCGCAATGCGGCGAAGGAGCTGGTGGAGGGATGGGTGCTGAGCGATCCGAACCCTGAGGAGCATGTGCGCCTGCTCGACAGCATCGCGCTGCTGCACGAAGGCACGGTGACGTCGCTGGGCCACCGGTCAGACGAAAGTGATGCAGGTCTCACGGAAGCGGCGCGTGTGGTGCAGATGGCCCTCGAGATCGACGTTGCCGGCGACGACACTGTCGCTGCGGTGACAGCGGTGGTGGACGGCGGCGGACTGCCATCGCTGCTGGAGTGGCTGGCCACGGCTGGCGACACCGTCACGGCGCAGATGCTGCGCGCCCAGGTCATGGCACCCGACGCCGTGCGTCGGGTGCTGCAAGGCAATCCGGTCGATGCACCGGCAGCGCGGGCGCTCCTTGCCACGCTCGACCTCTCGATGGCCGGCACGCTGTTGGAGGCGCTGCAAGCCGCCGAATCGCGCGAGGCGCGAGAGATCATCCTCGAACGGCTCCGTGCGATGGGCGAACCGCTCCGTGCCACGTTGATTTCCCGCCTCGACGGCGCAAGCTGGTTCTTCGCCAGAAATCTGCTTGGCCTGCTGCGTGACCTCATCGTCGGGCAGAAGGGGAATAGCGACGTCGGGTCGATGCTGAAGTTTCTCGATCACGAGAACCCGATGGTTCGCGTCGAGGCCGTGCGAATGCTGCTTGCGCTCGACACGGTGCGGGACGCTGCGATCCGGCGAGGCTTGCAGGATACCGATGAACGGGTGGCCACGGCAGTTCTCGACTTCATCGATCACTTCCTGCACGTGCCCACCGAGGGGCGCGCGCACACGCTCTCCATCGGTGCGACAGGGCATCTCGTCCGGTTCGTGGATGCGGGAAGACACAACGTGGCGCTGCGGATCATCGCGATCCGGGCGGCGGCAAAATCAGGCGCACCGTCGGTGCGAGACTGGCTGCTGGGGCGGGTCGTGACGCGGAGCACTTTTCTCCGGCGTCGTGTTCTCGCCAAACCGTCGCTGCTCAATGCGACGGCGCTCAATGCGCTGCAGCGGCACTTTGCCCACGATCCGGCAGTGGCGGATGCGCTGCGGCTTGGTCAGGCGGTCAAGGGTGATGCGCAGTGGCGCTCCCCGACACAACAGTCCGTTCCGGTCATTGCCCGATGAATGCCGTCCTGCGATTCCTGAACGCCCTCGGCCAGGCCATGGCCACGCTCTCACTCTATGGTGACGAGCATCCGTCGCGGCACGCAGTGCTGGCAAAGACGCACGAAGTGATGCTGCAGATGCTCGGCGAGTACGGCACGCTCAAGTTGTCGTTCGTCGACGGCGACATCGTGATCGGGGCCCGTGTGCTGACGGAGTTGCGAGCGTGGGAGTGGAGCACGCGGCTGGCGGCGGTCGGCGTGCAGCGGATCGAGATCGATGCGACACAGCCGCCCAATGGTGAAGATCTCCAGAACTTCCTGGCTGCGTTGCGCGTCCGATTGACGATGGGCGGCAAGATGTCGGCGGCGTGGAACTGCCAGGGAATTCGCATCGGCGGCTTGACCGTCGCCACGGGCGGAGACATCGATGCCACGGATACGCTGGCGTCGGTGGTGGAATCGCTGTCACTCACCTCGCTGGCCGAGGAAGCAGACGCGGTGGAGTACGTGCACGACGAGGTGACCGCTGGGCGTTCGGTGCCGATGGCAGAGGTCGAGGCGATCGTGCACGGTCTGGCCGTCACGATCCATCGCGAGCAGCACCTGGTGCTGCCGCTGCTCGAGCTGAAGACCTTCGATCAGTACACCACCACCCATTCGTGCAACGTCGCGATGCTCTCGATCGGCCTGTGTGAGGAGCTGGGGCTCGATGGCGGGAAGGTACGCGCCATCGGGACTGCCGCACTGCTGCACGACATCGGGAAGGTCCGCGTGCCCGCCAACGTACTGGTGAAACCCGGTAGGCTGTCAGAGGTGGAGTTCGCACAGATGAAGTCACATCCCGTGGAAGGTGCGAAGATTCTGAGCCAGCGCGGCAGCGGCAACGCACTGGCCGCGACGGTCGCGTACGAGCATCACATCTGGTTCAACGGAATGGGTGGCTATCCCACCGTCTCGTACGAGCGCGAGGCACACTTCGCGAGCCGGATCGTGCATGTGTGCGATATCTATGATGCCCTCTGCTCCAAGCGTCCCTATCGCGAGGCGTGGGCGCAGACGCGTGCACTCGATCTGCTGCGAGGCCTGCAGGGTACTGAGCTCGATCCCGAGATCTTCCCTGCGTTCGAGCGCATGGTACACCGCGCGATCGAGCAGCGCACGGTGTTGACCTCGAAAGAGCTCGCTGCGGCGTAGCCGCCGAGGCGAAGGCGGTGTCGCGAACTGGCCGCGTCGCGGCGCGGCAGCCGACGCTGCACACTGGCCGATGCTGCAAAATCGCCGACGTTGCACAACAGCCGACTATCGCGACGTCACGCTGAAGCCGACTGCGGTGATCGTCAGGCTTGCACGCTGGGCGTCGTCCGGTGTCGCAAAGCCCAGCAGAATCGTCCCGCTCTCTCCTTCGCGCACCTTGAGAATCTCGAGGTCCTGCACGTTGATGCCGGCGTTCGCCAACGGTGTGAACAGGGCCTGCAGTTGACCCGGGCGGTCCTCGAGTCGGACGACCAGTTCGGTCAGGTCGTGGACGATTCCTTTTTTTGGCATCCTGAATCGTTCCCGGAACGCCTTGCCACTGGCGAACGCGTCATGAAATGCGAGCTCGGCGGCGGGCGCCGATGCGTCGCTTTCCGGATTCGTCGTGTCGGCGTCTCGTGCCCACGCTCGCGCGGCGATGGCGAGCGACGCGACTCGCTCTGACACGGCTTGTAGTCCGTCCGCGATGGGGACGGAGTTGGTGGCGAGGATGTCGCGCCAGATATCCCAGGGCGACAGTGCCAATCGGGTCATGTCCCTGAAGCCGCCCGCCGCCAGCGCCAGCGCCGCCTCGGCGGAGCCATCATCAGCGCCAGCCCACCCGGCGAGTGCAGATGCAAGCACCTGCGGCACGTGACTGATGCGTGCAACCGCTGCATCATGCAGCGCAGGATCGAGCAGCGCGACGCGGGCACCAGCCGCGCGCACGACACCAGTGAGCGTCTGGAGTCGGTCACTCGCAAGATCCGACGGCGGGCACAGTACCCACAATGCAGACTGGTAAAGCAGCGGATCGGCCGCACTGAGCCCGGACTTCTCGGATCCGGCCATTGGATGCCCGCCGACGAACCGTGCGCTGCCGACACCCTGATCAGGGAACGCGGCGTCCCCGTGTCGGCAGATCGCCACCTTCGTGGATCCGACATCGGTGACGATTGCGCCGGGCGCGAGGCGATGACGGCACGCCGCAATGGCGTCGATCTGAGTGCGAATTGCGGAGAGTGGGGTGCAGAGCAAGATCAGATCTGCGTCGACACAGGCCTCGGTGAGCTGGCCATGATCGAACACTGTGTCGCACCAGTCGAGGACGCGCAATGCGTCACCCGTGGCAACACTCGAAACCGCCGTCAGGTGATGGCTGCCACCATGACGCGTTCTGTTCTGCTGCAGCGCGGCGAGCAGCGAGCCGCCGAGCAGTCCGGCACCGATCACAACGATTCGAGGCATGCGTGGAAGCAATCCGGTCCGGATCGTCATCGGAAGGCCGACGACGTCGGTTGCCATCGCTGGAGCTGTCGGTGAGCGGCGTTGCAGGCCGCCTCACTCCCTCCTCGGCCGTCGGAGGCGGACAAACCCGACACGGAGCAATCCACGCGTTGGGTCGCGGGTCTCGCGAGCCGCAGGGTTCGAACCATGGCCAGCGGCGGGCCCGTCGCGAAATACGATGACAACGTGGCAGCTCAGAGCTCCAGAAAGCTTCGCGCTGGTCGACTGTGCGCATCACTGATGGGACGAACAGTCAACCTGTTGTCGCGAGACGCACACTGGCTCCAGTGCTCGGTACGGCGCAGAGGCAAGGGAAATTCAGGTGCGGTCTTGCTCGATCAGCGACAGCGCGGCGCTTCGTTGCAGCGGTGCTTGTGCGCTGTGTACACGGTCATCATGATCGGGGCCATGTAACGGACGATCACCCTGTGGTACCGGAGGCGACGGTGGCGGCACATGGTAGCGCTCAGGCGGCATCCGACGCAGTTCATGTCGTGGGGCGTGATGCGCGCGCGCCATCATCACTTACGCAGTTGCAACTGGCGCTCATCGCTCTTCGAGTCGGCACAGCGGCCCTGTTCATGGCGCACGCCCTCGTGCGTGTGATGACGCCCAATTCGATTCCCCAGTTTGGGCTCTTTCTTGGCAGCAAAGGCTTCCCCCAGTCTGTCGCCGTGGTCTGGATGATCACCGTCTTCGAACTGGGTGCCGGACTGCTGATGGCGATCGGGTATCGCACCAGGTACATGGCGGTGGGCTTCGGCGTCATTCTGCTCGTCGGCATCGCGCTGATCCATCGCCATCTGGGCTGGTTCGTGGGGGAGCATGGCACCGGAGGCAGTGAGTACAGCGTGTCGCTGCTTCTGGCGCTGCTGGTCATCTCGGCGGCGGACCGCAGCGGTGCGGATCGCCGCGATGCGCCGGGCGCGGCGGCGCGATAATACGTTCATGAGGGGTTTTGGCGTGCCCGGTTGTCGCATGCTGCATGAACAGTCTCGTCCTCGTGGTGTTGGTCGGCGGAGTGCTTTCGGCGTGCGCCAGGCCCGAGACGGGGATGCGCGTTCCGTCTGGCGCCAAGGCGGGTGACTTCGTCGGCTGGACGCCGTGCATCAACCATGACGCACCGGCCAGCTGCGGCACGCTGGTGGTGTCAGAACGTCATGGAGCGGCCGGATCCCGCCTGATCGCACTGCCGATCGTTCGCTGGCGCGCGCGCCGGGTGGTCAATGAGGCACCGATTTTCTGGATCGGACGTGGCCCGGATCTGCGCCATCTCCAGACGACGCCACCGGACTCTATGCGCGAGCGACACGACGTCGTGTTGATCGGCTACCGTGGCGCGGACGGATCAACGCGCTTCGCGTGCCCGGAGGCCCTGGACGTAGCGGCCGTCTTGGGCGGCGGCCTCCCGAGCCGGGAGGTGCGCGCCAGTATCGCGCGCGCCTTGCACAGCTGTGCGACTCGCGTGCCAGGGGACACCGTTGACGGCGCCAGCTACACGGTTGACGCCATGATCGAGGACATCGAGACAGCGCGCCGCGCGCTCGCCTATGACCGGGTACGTCTCTTTGTCGAGCCCGCCGGCCAGCCGCTTGCGGTGCTCTACGCAGAACGCCATCCCGCGCGACTCGTCCCTCCCGCCACGGGTGACGGGACATGGCTGACGCGTACGCCGGGCCCTTCAGCGCGGTCGAATCGCGAGGGTACGCATGTCGCTGGCCGCTGCGGCGAAGCGTCGAGCTGCTCAAACCGGTATCCAGCGCTCTCGGCAGCCGACCAGAGAACCGGCCACCGGTATGACCGCTGATGCGGCGAGGCGTCGCTGGATTACTGGCAGAGGTCGCCATCGTGTTGCAAATCCTACCAATGGTAGTATTGTGCGGAGTGCGCCGCTGCGTCGTGCGCCGAATGCGCCACCGCGGTCTACGGTGGTGCGCCGCGGTGACCAGATGCCGGCACATCTGGTACTGCGGTGGCAGCTCAACCCTGACTATCGCAGTGGCTTCACACGCGACGCACTGGCGCGAAACCGTGAGGCCGGTGTGACGTACGCCTCACTGATGACCCTCGTCGTACCTCCTGAGCCTGATCACGCCCCAGAAACACCTGGCTCCACGCTCGCGCGGATCCGGGCCGGCGACGTCGCGGCATTCGAAGCGCTCTTTCATTCGACGCATCCGGCGCTGGTCGCCTTCGCAACGCGCTACCTCGACAGCCGTGATCGCGCCGAGGAGCTGGTACAGGATCTCTTTCTTGATCTCTGGCGCACCCGAACAACATGGGACGTGCGTGGATCGCTCCGCAGCTATCTCTTTGGCGCGCTCCGGAACCGGGCATTGAACGTGCGTCGCCGCGCCGCCATCGAACGTGGCTGGACCGACGACGAATCGCACGATGCGGTACACCACCTGCACAGCACACCGGTCCGCGTGGATGACCGCATGATTGCCGACGAACAGCGCGCGTTAGTCGATGCCGCATTCTCGCAGCTGCCGGAACGGTGTCGCCTAGCGATGCACCTGCGCTGGCGCGAAGGGATGCCGTACACCGAGATCGCTGAGGTGCTTGGCATCACGGCGAAGAGTGTCGAGAATCATCTGGCGCGTGGCTTGAAGACACTGCGCGCGCGAGTGCACGCACCATGACGCAACACATGCCGGGCCTTATCGCGGCATACCTTCCGCGGTCATTTTCCCCCGGCTTCAGCCCACTCGGTTCATGACAGATCCCCGTGACATCGCGGACGTGCGCATCGATCACGCACTCGATCGGATGTGGGCAGGAATGGCGACCCCTGAGGATGAAGCACTGGTTGCAGACTGGGTCATGGCGGACCCCACTCGTGCCGGGTTGCTCGACAGCGTGCCTGCGGCCGCCGGTGGCGACGTGATGGTGACCCCTGCCGAGACGGCCGCTGCCTGGGCCGCGGTCGCCGCTCGTCTGGACGTCGACGTCGTCCGACCGATCACCAGCGCACGTTCCTCGCAGATGGCGCCGTCGCGACCGAACGCCGTGCGCCCCTGGTTGCTGCGCGCCGCCGCGGTGATGGTGGTGATCACGGGCGCGGCGGGGACTCGCCTGATGACGTCGCGCGGGACGAGCGAGCTGGTCGCACCCCGAGGCCAGCGGATCAGCGCCACGCTGCCTGATGGCAGCTCCCTGACGCTCGCAGCCGGCAGTCGCGCGCGCTGGTCGCGTGACTTCGGTGCGGCGGAACGAGTTGTCCTGCTGGATGGCGAAGCGTTCTTCGACGTTGTTCACGATACCACACGGCCGTTCCGGGTACGTGCGCGGCACAGCGTGATCGAGGACATCGGTACGCGCTTTGCGGTCCGCGCGTGGACGGAGCTCTCAGATGTCGAGATCATCGTGGAGGAAGGCCGCGTGTCGGTGCGTGACACTGCGATCACCGCTCAGCCGCATGTCACAGAGCTGCACGCCGGACAACGTGGGCTGCTGCCAGTGCGCGGCCCGGTGGTCGTGTCCATGATGCCGGCAACCGCACTGACCTGGATCAATGGTACGCTGCAGTTCGACAACACGGCGCTCCCGGAGGCGCTCCTGATGCTCGAGCGGTGGTACGACGTGACGATCGTTGTCGATTCGTCGCTGACGCGCCGTCGCCTGTCCGCGCGATTCGAAGCGCAGCCAATCTCACAGCTGCTGGTGCCACTTGGTGTCGCACTCAACGCCCGTGTGCAACAGACTGGCAGCGTGATCACCATCCTTCGACGCTGACCTCCTGCGTCGCGCACGGCGCCGCGGGAAACATCGGTGTGGCGCGACGAGGCGCACAGCACACCACTCGGTGTGAGGGGTTACGGTGGTCGTCACGTGTCGTGTGCTTGAATCCGACATCACCACACGCGTGTGGAGAATCCACCGCAGTGATGTCTCACACTGATCCCGACTGACGTGCTTTTCCATTTTCGACCAGGTCTCACGCGACGTGTCTTCGCACTGGCGTTGACGGTATCACCAGTGAGCCTGCTGTACGCACAATCGACAGTACCACGTGACTTCGTCGCGCTGGACAGTGCCGCAACACAGCGCGGTGCACTGGCGGCGACGGTCACGCTGGGTGATGCCGAACAACCAATGTCAGCGGTCATCGCCGAGATTGCCCGGCAGGCGCGGCTGTCGTTCATCGTCGACGGCGCGCTACCGGCGATGTCGCGCCGGGTGCGGATTCGCGCGACGGCAACACCAGCCGCTACGGCCCTGCAGCGGGCGCTGGCGGGCAGTGGACTGCGCGGCTTCGTCGGCCCGGCCAACCAGCTGCTGATCCTTCCGAGCCTGGCTGCCCCGCGTGATTCCGCGAGGGGGCGGGCGCCCACGGTGCGATTGACCGGCTACGTCCGCAGTGCCGCATCGAGCGAAGTGATCCGGAATGCGGTGCTGATCGTTGGCGAACTTCGGCTGTCGCGTGAGAGCAATGAGGAAGGCTATTTCGTGCTGGCCCTGCCTCCCGGATCGCACCGCCTGCGAGTGCGCGCGATCGGGTTCACACCGCTCGATACGACGGTCGATCTGTCCGCATCGGCAACTCGTGACTTCATCCTGAAGCCGCAACAAACCACGCTGGCCACGGTGGTCGTCAAGTCGGATCAAAGTGACGAACGCGCCGATCTCGATCCGAAACTGCCGGACATGAGCGTGGTCCGGCTCGACATGGCAACAGTCCGGCTTGCGCCACCGCTGCTGGGAGAGGTGGATCCGCTGCGCTCGATCTCGCTGCTACCTGGTGTGGCAACGGTGAGCGATGCCTCGACAGCATTCGTGGTGCGCGGCGGTGGCGTGGATCAGAATCTGATTCTGCTCGACGAAGCGGTGATCTACAACCCGTCGCACATCCTCGGTTTCATCTCGACGTTCAATGCCGACGCCGTGGACAACGTGACGCTCTACAAAGGCGCCATTCCGGCGAAGTTCGGCGGACGGATCTCGTCGGTAGTGGATGTGCGTCAGCGCGAAGGCAATGCCAACGAGTACGCCGGCAGTGCATCGATCGGCCTGATTTCGAGCCGGGCGACGTTCGAGGGGCCGCTGTTCGGCAAGCGCGGTTCGTTCCTGGTCGCAGGTCGCCGCTCGTACGCCGACGCATTCCTGCGCGTATCAAGCGACAGCAACCTGAATGACAACACGGCGTACTTCTACGACCTGAATGCCAAAGGGAACGTCCGGCTCGGACAGCGTGGCGCGCTGATGCTGTCGGGGTATGCTGGCCGCGATGAATTTGCGCGACCCAACCTCGGCGTCGGGGTGGGCTGGGGCAATCGGGCTGCGACGCTCCGATGGAATCAGGCGATTGGTGATCGGCTGTTCTCCAAGGTCACGGCGACGGGCAGCAATTACGATTTTCGC
>JANNVN010000004.1:0-8680 GCA_031414435.1 Gemmatimonadaceae bacterium | reverse complement strand
GACGGCGAGCAGCACGGCGGCCCTGTGTGAAAGCCGCAAGACACGGCCCAACATCAGCAGCGCGGCGGCGATGATCGCAACGTGCACACCGGACACCGACAGCAGGTGCACGAGTCCGGAGCGCGACCAGCGTCTGCGAATCGCAGGCTCGATGAGATGCATGTCCGCCAGCAGCAGTGCACGCGCCATCGGCGCGTCAGCCAGAAACACCGAGTCCACACGGCGGACGCCGGCAGCGCGGAGTCGAGCGCGAGTCGCTGTCGTGGCGAGGCTGCGGGCGTCAACCGCGGTCAGTGTGACGCTGCGCTCGCCGGGCTGTGCGCGTGCCGTGGTGTGATACCAGATCCCGCCGACCAGCGCGCTCTTCGCGCGAACCATACCGCTGATCGAACACCGATCGGTTGCGGATACGATTTGCGCCGGTCCGGCGTCACCGATGCCCAGATCAAAGTCCGTCACGAATGTGAGCGTCGT
Organism: Gemmatimonadaceae bacterium; assembly: GCA_031414435.1. GTDB lineage: Bacteria > Gemmatimonadota > Gemmatimonadetes > Gemmatimonadales > Gemmatimonadaceae > JACMLX01. The sequence goes on along the minus strand of JANNVN010000004.1, from coordinate 8,206 downwards.
GCTGCGAACGATCACGCCGCGACAATGACCGCTGTGCCATTGCTCGGCTCTTGCACGACCACCAGCGGCGGCGGCGAGGAGCAGCGCTACGACGGTCGAACCGGATCCCGCGCGACGCATGACGATGCCGCCGACAATGGCACAGCCCCCCGCGCCCGCGCACATCGCCAGCGCCGAATCGGCGGCACCCGTCGCAGAGCCGAGGATGATGCACAGAAGAAACCACGACGCGGTCGGCACGACGACATGTTACGAACGCGCTGTCGGTCGTTGCGCGCTCGATCATCGCACATCACATCAATTCACTGCACCTTTGACGTCGAACGTGGGTCGCGGTAGCGCGACGGCTCAGCCAGCCATCGGCAGTGCGGCTCGCGCCGCAATCGGTGCACCGGTGAACGTGTGGCCGGTCGTCCCCGTGATTTCGACGTGCATGTAGCTGCCGATCAGCGACCGGTCGCCCGGGACCAGAATGGTACGAAAATCACGCGTGCGTCCCTGCAACAGATCGCCACGCTTCGCTTGCTTCTCGATCAGGATTTCGTATCGCGAACCAAGCAATCCCAGATTCACATCGCGAGTCATCGAGCGCACGGTATCGACCAATCGCTGGAGCCGATCGCTCGCGACGGCATCAGGCACCGTCTCGCTCTCGGGCATTCGCGTGGCGGGTGTGCCTTCGCGCGCCGAGAATTTGAAGGTGAAGGCGTCCATGAATCCGATTTCGCGGCAGGCGCTGAGCGTCTCGTCAAAATCGGCTTCCGTTTCTCCGGGAAAGCCGACGATGATATCGGTCGTGAGGACCAACGACGGGATGGCCGCGCGCAACCGCGCCACGCACTCGATAAAACCCTCGCGCGAGTACCGGCGCAGCATGCGCTTCAGCGTCCGCGTTGACCCGCTTTGCATGGGAAGATGCACGTGCTCGCAGACCGTTGGCGTCTCCGCCATTGCCGCAATCACCCGGTCGCTGAAGTCGTTGGGATGCGGGCTGGTGTATCGGAGGCGACGCAGCCCCGGGACACGTCCCACCGCTCGCAGCAGATCGGCAAAATCGTGCGTCCCATCGAAATAGCTGTTGACCGTCTGCCCAAGCAGCACCACTTCCGTCATTCCTTCGGCAACCACCTGCTCGGTCTCGCGCACCACATCGGCGAGCTTCCTGCTGCGCTCACTGCCGCGCGTGGTTGGCACGATGCAATACGTACACTTGTAGTCACATCCGCGCTGCACCGGGATCCAGGCCTTGACCTTGTCAAATCGTCGCGGCGTGAAATCCTCGTAGTGCTCCTCGAGGTCGAACGTGGTCGCGGCAACACGCTTCCCCTGACGCGCCCCTTCGACCAGTGACGGCAGTGCGCGGTATCCGTCGGGGCCGATCACGAGCGAAACATGTTTCGCCTGTTCGAGCAGCCGGGGGCCGAGTCGCTGCGCCATGCAGCCCGTAACCCCGACGATGCTGTCCGGCTTCATGTGGCGCTTGAGCTCTCCGAGTCGACCAATGACGCGCTGCTCGGCGTGATCACGGATGGCACAGGTGTTGAGCAGGATGACATCGGCGCCATCGGGCACGTCAACCGCGTCGTACCCTGCGGCCGCCAGTTTGCCGAGCATCAGCTCAGTGTCGCTGACATTCATCTGGCAGCCGTACGTCTCGATGAAAACGGTCGGACGATGGGTCATGGACATGCGGTCAGGCCTGCGGCAGGGCGAGAAGGCGGCGCGGCACCGGACCTGGCGCGAGCACCGATCTGAACCGCACACCACGCGCAGGAGCGGGCGACGCGAGGTCGACAGTAAGGTAATCCTCCGTCAGCCCATCACGATTGCCGTCGTCGTGCCCTACCACGATGACATCTGCCGTGCCGCCGGCGCGACTCGATGCATACGCCGCGGCCTTGGTCGCACCAAGTGCTCGCAGTTCCGCAGCGCGCGCGCGTCGTAGTGCGTCGGGGACGGCACCCGGAAGCCTGAGGGCTGCGGTTTCGGGCCGCGGCGAGTACGGGAAGACATGCAGACTCGTAAACGGCAGTTCCTCGACGAGGGCGCAGGTTGCGCGATGGTCCGCCTCCGTCTCGCCGGGGAAGCCGGCGATGATGTCGGCACCGAGGCCAAAGATGGCGGCTCTGGCGACCAGCGCCTCAACGGCGTCGGCATACTCGCGTGCCGAGTACCAGTGCCGACCCATCCGCCGCAACACCGCGTCGCTTCCAGACTGCAGCGGGGCGTGCAGATACGGCGCGAGCGACCGCGGCGCCGAGGTCAGGAGGTCAGCCAGCTGTGCGTCAACCTCAGTGGCTTCCACGCTCGACAGTCGAAAACGGACATCCGGCACGTGCTGGACCAGCGCGGCGACCAGCCCGCCGAGCGTCGAGCCGATGTCGGCGCCGTAGGTCCCGATATGGATACCGGTCAGTACAATCTCGGGGTGATGGCGTGCGAGCACACCGGCCTCCTCGACGATCTCCGCGGCGGGGCGCGACCGATTCGCTCCGCGCGCGAGGGTCGTCGCGCAGAACGTGCAGTGTTCGTCGCAGCCGTCCTGAATCCGGAGCAGCCCGCGGGTGCCGCGTTGCTGCGTCGCGGCGAGAATGCTCACCGTATCGGGCAATCCGAGCGCGGCGCCAATGGCGCGAAGGTCAGCCCCCGGCACAACGTCGCTCACACTGGGCAGCTGCCGGAGTTCCGACTCGGATCGTGCCGCGGCGCAGCCCATCACGATGGTGCGCAGCTGTGGCGCCCGGCGCGCTGCGCGCCGCACGTGTTGGCGCAGGTCTGCCTCGGCCTCACGTGTCACCGTGCAGCTGTTGAAGACCGCCACATCCGCGTCGTCCGGCGACGCCACCAGCGTCGCTCCACTCGCCACGACCATCGCCGCCACCGCTTCGGTGTCGTACTGATTCGCCCGACAGCCGAAGGTGTGGAGAAAGACGCGCACTGCCATCGCGGTCAGGTCCTGAGGCGGAAGCCGAAGGACAGGATGAGACCGCGTTCGCTCACGTTGTTGAGCCCCGTCACCTTGCGCGAGGCGCGCTCGACACCGAGGTCGAGCTGCGCTCGTCCGAAGGCGAGTGGGAAGCCCAGCCCACCACCGAGGACATTCTCAGAGGCCTGCGTGCCGTTGACGCCGAACGGCAGGTCGCGAGTGCGCGCGCCGACACGCAGCAGCATCTGGCCGCCACGGATTCGTGGGCCAGCCACCTCCGCGCCGACGCCGATTTCATTCGTGTCGAACACGCCGTTACGCGCCGCGCCGAGCCCCTTCATGGCAGACCAGCCTTCCCAGTTGTAGCGCGCAGCAAGATTCACTCCGGCCACTTCCCACTTGACCGACGCCCCGGCGCGACTCGGAACATCCGCTTTCAGCTGCGTCGAATCATTCACATCCGCACGCATTCCGAACCCGAGGCGCGCTGAACCGGCAATACTGAGCTTCTTGGTCGGCGCGACTTCGACGCCGAACGAGACTGCCGTTCCACCAAAGGTCAGCGTGCTCAACTCGGAGATGCCACCATACGAAACGGTATCGAAACGGACGCCGGTATCGGGAACGATCGTGCGGGTGGTTCGCACGCGGTTCTCGCCGGTGATGACATGCAGCGCCGTTCCAATTCTCAGCCACGGGCGCATTTGCCTCGCCGCACCGAACTGCACGTCATTGATACCGCCGCTGGCCACTTCACTCGACGTCGTCGTGACTGAGTCCGAGCGAATCAGCTGTCGCGCGGTCGTGACGGTCGTGAAGTTCCGCTCGAGCAGACTCGAACTGGAGAGCCCAAACCCGTATCGCTGGCCGGCCGGCAGTCCGATCGCAAACACCGGGAACCGCGCCACCGTGGCTGATTTCGAGACCCCGCCAATGGTCGTGGACCGGCGCTCTGGCGAGTACTGGAGATACGCGCCGGCGACCCCCCAGTTGAGCAGCGCGGCCGGATTGTGCGGTCCGGCCTGATCAAAATCGTTCATCGCGCCGCCCGTGCTGGACGCACGTACGGTCAACTGCCCGGTCGGATACCCAAACCCCTGCGTGGCAATCGCGCCTTGCGCCACCAGATCGCTCGCACCGACGAAGCAGAGCGCGAGGCCGATGATACGAGGCATGGCAAGTCGGATCACGGGATCGCTCCTTCGCGACGAGTGGTGTACGTCACGCGAAGGCGCGGACGGAGCGCCTGATTTGTATTGCGACGGGAGTAAAACGCAGGGCGTTGCTCCTGAAACACCTCGCCCTCGGAGTACAGCACCAGACCGGTCGCGATCGACGTATCCTGATTGACCCAGAGCCGCAACGCGCTCCCGACGTCAAAGGACTTCAACCCGCTGTCGGCCGGCGTGAGGCGCAGCGACGGCAGCAGAACCCCTTCGATCGTGGGATCGAGAACTTCCACCTGACGGCGCGGATCGGTGCCCAAAGCTGGTCCTGCAATCGTCACACGTGCCCTGACCCGGACGCCGTCTCCCGCGCCAGGGACGCCGCGCTGCGGTCGCTGCACGAGATCCAGCGAGGCGCGGACGATGGTCACCGTGTCGAGGAAGGAGCGCGGCAGCCTGAGGCGGAGGAGGCTGCGGACACCGACCATTCCGCCGACCGATAGCGACCCATCGGCGAGCAGCGGTGTGTTGTCGCGCACAACGATCGTCTGCGACCGGAGCCGGGTGGACGATGCAACCGGGCCCTTGAACTGTGTCGCCACCTGCCACGCGCGCACTGCGGTGTCGGGCGACGGGTCATAGGACAGCTGCGGAATCAGCGTCGCGGAATTGACACTCGGGGCAACGAACCGAAGAGCCGCCGACGCCGGTGACGTGAGGCGCAAGCCGATGCGCAGCCGGCGAGCGCCTCTGATGTAGCCGAGCATGATCGAATCGGGGATGCCGATCACGAAGGTCCGCACGCTCGACGCGGCGGCACCCACGATCGTGTCGGCCGCTACGTCGCTGCGCGTGAATGTCCGGCTGGCGATCAGCCGGCCCGGCGTGAACCGCGCCGCAAGGTCGGTCGCCACGGTGTCATTGGCCACCGTCGAGTCGTCGACGTCATAGATCGAAATCGTATTCGACCCGGATGGTATCACCGAGCGCGCCGTATCGATCGCCAATGTCAATCTGCTGCCTGTCACGGCCGTCACCAACGTGGTGTCGGTGGCCGACAGCTGGCGCGGGAGCGAATCGAACCGGAAGATCTGACGCACATCAACGGAATCCGTCCGGTTCACAACCGGTACGTATGTCTCGTTCAGGAAGCTCGACCCATTCGACGTCGCCAGCCCGGGCGCCGGCCAGCGTTCGCCGTCCCCGGTGAAGCCAGTGAAGGCGGAGTCAAATTGCACGATATCGAAGGTCGTGTCCCTGAACACGAGCGCATTGCCCGCGCACAGGACGGGGCAGTTCGCGCTCGTGTCGAGACGTTCTGAACACGCCGCAACGACAGCGATCGCCGCGAAGGGCAGGCAGCGGAGAAACAGGCGAGGAGACACGGAAACTGGACAGGGTGAGGCGAGTGATCGCCGTCAGGAGACGGCCATCAGATTCGCCGCGAAGGCAGCAGGAAGCAGTGCATCGAGGCGCCATGCTTGCCGGGCGCCACCGGTGGTGATGCTCGTCACGACGAGCATCGGGGCAAACTCGTGCAGGACCTGACGGCAAATGCCGCACGGCGGCGTCGGTACCGTCGCTTCCGTACAAATCACGATTTCGGTGAACTCCCGCAGCCCGTCCGCGACGGCGCGAGAGATCGCAGTCCGTTCGGCGCAGATGCCGGCAGGATAGGTGGCATTCTCCACATTGCACCCGACGTGGATCGAACCATCTGCAGCCAGCAGCGCCGCGCCCACCCGGAACTTCGAGTACGGCGCATACGCGCGGTCCATGACTGCCGCTGCCGCTGCCTCCAGACGCGCAGTCACCTCAGCATTGATCATGCACACACCGCGCGCAGGAAGCTGGTACCGCGACCACGCCAGTCGATCCCGAAGGCTTCGGCGACCGTCGCACCGAGGTCGGCAAAGGAACGCCGCGGCGGCAGCACCGTCGGTCGGACACGCGGTCCGGCAACCAGCAACGGGACGCGTTCGCGCGCGTGGTCCGTGCCTGGTGTTGTTGGATCGTTGCCGTGGTCCGCAGTGATGAAGAGCAGGTCATCGGACCGCAGCGCATCGAGCATCGCAGGCAGCGCCGTGTCGAACTCACCAAGTGCGCCGGCAAAGCCGAGCACATCATTGCGATGCCCGAACTGTTGATCAAAGTCCACCAGGTTTGCAAACAAAAAGCCACTATCTGCCGTCTGGAGCCAGGCCGACACCAACTCCATCCCCTGCGCATTCGACGACGTATGGGTCGACGTGATCGATCGCGAAGCGAAGAGGTCGTCCACCTTCCCGACGCCGGTCCGTTCGATGCCAGCCGCAGCCAGCGCGTCGAGCAGCGTTGCAGCGACCGGCTCCACCGAGTAGTCGCGGCGATTGGCTGTGCGGTGCCACTCGCCCGCCTGCCCCGTGAAGGGTCGAGCGATCACGCGCGACACATTCAGCGGCCCGACGAGCAGCGCGCGCGCCACCTCGCATGCACGGTAGAGCTCTTCAAGTGGGACCACCGACTCGTGCGCCGCGATCTGGAACACCGAATCGGCCGACGTATACACAATCCAGGCACCGCAGCGCATGTGTTCGGTGCCGTGGGTCTCCAGAATGGCGGTGCCGCTGGCCACACAGTTGCCGATCACGTCGCGCCCGGTGGCCTTGGAAAATGCCGCGAGCAACTCTGCGGGAAATCCATCGGGAAAGGTCGGAAACGGCTGCTCCATGACGACGCCTGCCAGCTCCCAGTGGCCGGTCGTGGAGTCCTTGCCTGCACTCATCGGTTCGAGCACCGTGACCGCGCCCGTGTGCGCGGCATGCGGCTCGACGCCACGCAGCGTGCCAACGTGTCCAAGGCCGAGGCGTTCCAGTGCCGGCAATCTCAGCGTGGAGACGTGTTCCAGCACATGGCCAAGCGTGTTGCTGTCGGCGTCACCGTAGGCACCAGCGTCCGCCGCCGCGCCGCATCCCACGCCATCGAGCACGATCACCGCTACGCGGACACTCACGCGGCCACCTCGATCGGCGACGACGACGGCACTGCCGTGTACGCGCGCAGCACCCGACCGCGGAGTCCTGTCAGCACTTCGTACGGCGACCGAGCGGCGCTCGCCGCAACCGCCGACACACTCAACTCGCCGTCGCCGCCGATGAGGGTGACGCGATCGCCGACTTCGCACGGTACGTCCGTCACGTCGCACATCGTCATGTCCATGGTGACGAGACCGACGACCGGCACTCGCCGTCCGTTGACCATCGCCGTACCTGTGTTCCCCGCCCCGCGAGGGTATCCGTCCGCATACCCGAGCGCGACCGTTGCGATCCGCCGTGGGGAGGTGGCACGCCAGGTCGCGCCATAACTGATCGTATCGCCCGTCTCGACGCGCCTCAGTGCCACCACCGATGACGCCAGTGTGACCACAGGGCGCGGCGCCCATTCGGCCGGACCGACTGAGACGCCGTAGAGGGAGATCCCCGGGCGCGCACAGTCGTAACGCGAGACGCCCCGCTGGAGGAGTGCCGCACTGTTTTCGGCATGCACCAAGGCCGGTCGCGCAGGCAGGGCCGACACCACGCTGGCGAAGCGGGATTCCTGCAGCACCATCGACGCCGGGTCGGTGTCGGCCGAGTGAAAGTGGGTGAAAATGCCGGCCGGGGCGGCCCCTGTACCCAGGATGGTCCGCAGCCGGTCGGAATCACGCCAATCCAGCCCCGTGCGATTCATGCCAGTGTCGATCGGCAGCTGCCACGCCCCACCTGCCTCGACCCAGATTGTGATGTGCTCCGGGTTGGTCAGGCAAAGCGTCAGCCGCGACTGCGCGGCGGTGCCGAAATCCGACGGCAGCACGGGTGTGAAGACCACGATATCGCTGGCAATTCCCACCTCGCGGAGCTGTCGCCCTTCCTCGACGGAGGCCACTCCGAGGGCGACTGGCCGTTCCGCGTCGAGGACGGTGGCGACCTCTGCCGCACCGAGTCCGTATGCGTCCGCCTTGACCATCGGCAGCAGCGGAACCGCCGCACGGCGCGCGAGGAGGCGATAATTCTCCCGCACCGCGGCGAGGTCCACGGTGAGCATGGCGCTCGTGGCGCGGGCGTCGGCGGGAATGGCGGTCACAGCCTATGAAGTT
>JANNVN010000003.1:0-3491 GCA_031414435.1 Gemmatimonadaceae bacterium | reverse complement strand
CGACCCTGACGTCGAGATGGATCGCGCCCGGTGGCCGCTGATCGAGCAATTCTTCGCCGTTGCCCTCGATACGCCACCCGAGCAACGCGATGCCATGCTCGACTCGGACTGCCACGATCACGGTGTCCGCGCCGAGGTGCGTCGGCTCCTCGCGCGCCACGAGTCGCTCACCGCGGCCGCCCCCGCGCAGCACTCGTTCCTGGCGGCACTCGATGTCGACAGCGCCCTCCGACTCATCAAATCGGGCACTGCGCAGTCCGACCCGGCGACGATTGATCGCTATGTCGTCGTGCGCCGACTGGGTCGCGGGGCAACTGGCGCCGTCTTTCTGGCGTGGGATCCCCAGTTGCATCGTCGAGTGGCGATCAAGGTGCTCTCACCATGGCTGAGCGCCGATCACGCCGGCGCCCTGCGATTCGTGAACGAGGCCCGCGCCGCATCGAACCTCGAGCATCCGCGGATCGCGCCGGTGTACGCGATCGAGACCACGCGGGAGAACGGGCTGTACATCGTGATGGCCTACCTCGAGGGCGTCACCCTCCGGGAGCGGCTGGCGGCCGGCGCACTGCCGTTGGACGAAGCGGTCCGCATCACCGCCGAGATCGCCGATGTGCTGAGCGCCGCCCATGCGAATGGGATCATCCATCGCGACATCAAGCCGGAAAACATTCTGCTCACCGATCGCGGTGCCTGCCTCCTCGACTTCGGCATCGCGAAACTGGAAGGCGAGACGCTGACCACGCCTGGCACGACCATCGGCACCACGGCCTACATGAGCCCGGAACAGAGTCGCGGCGATGTGGTCGATCACCGGACCGACCTCTGGTCACTCGGCGTGGTGCTCTACGAGATGCTGACAGGGGAGCGGCCCTTTCGCGGTGACCGGAACGACGCGCTCATTCATGGCATTCGCCACGATCGGCACGAAGCAGTCTCCGTGCGCCGCGCTGATACGCCGGCACACGTCGTCGCGGTCGTGGACCAGGCACTGTCGAAAGAGGTGGCCGGCCGGCTCCCGTCGGCAGCGGTGATGCAGCAGCAGCTCGTGAACCCACGTCGCACCATCGCCATTGGCGAGATCGATCGCGTTCGGCCGGCGCCTGGGCTGCGGCAGTCGATGATCGTCGCGGCAATCGCACTGCCGCTGATTCTTGCCGGCATCTGGCGCGGTCGTGACGCCCAGGCCCGTACCGGCGAGACAATCACGCCCAGCAACACTCCAACCGCTACGACACTGCTCGCACTGCTGCCCTTTGTCAGTGGTGACCCGACATCGGAGCGCGCATACATCACGAAGGGCCTGAACGACGCGCTGCGGCGTGAGCTGACGCGAGTGCCGGCATTCCGCGTTGCAGCGGCAGAGGCCGTGCGACAGGCGGTGAAGGGATCGCCAGACGCGCAGACGATCGCCGCGCGACTCGGCGCGGCGGCAATCCTGCGCGGCACGACGCGCGACAGCGCTGGCGGCACTTGGATCTCCGCAGCACTGGTCCGTGGCGCTGACGGCAGCGTACTCTGGTCAGCACGCTTCCGTCGCGACGACAACGATGAGCGAGTGGTAGTCGATTCGATTCAGACGGCGATTCTCGAAACGATCGCAGCACCGGCTGGCGCGCGCGCCCGCAGCGCACGGAAGCGTGCCGCCGTCGATCCTCTCGCCTACGATCTCTTCCTGCGGGGGCGGTTCGCGTACGATCGTCGCACGCCGCAAGGGCTGGCTGATGCCGCCAGGTACTTTCGCGAGTCGATCGCGCGTGACTCAACCTTCGCGCGGGCCTATGTCGGGCTCGCGGACGTCTACTCCGCCACACAAACGGCGGCGCCTGCAGAGCAATACCGCCTCGCGAAACCCCTCGTCGCGCGAGCGTTGGCCGCCGACAGCAACCTCGCAGAGGCACAGCGCACGGCCGGGTGGATCGCGATGTGGCACGATCACGACTGGACGACCGCCGAGCGACACCTCCGCCGCGCCATGGAACTCGATCCGGGTGACATCTGGATCTACCACGCCTACGCCGCCTGGTATTCGGCGGTGGGTAGAACACGCGAGAGCCTCGCGATCACACGCCGCGCGACGGCGCTCGATCCACTCAGCAGCGCGACGGCCACCCACATCGGCCTCCACCTGCTCTGGAATCGGCAATACACCGAATCCATCGCGGTCCTCGAGCATGCACTGACGGTGGACACCACCTGGGGCCGCACACATGCCGTGCTTGGCCGCGCCTATCTGGCGGCTGGTCGGTATGACGACGCGCTCCGGTCACTTCGCCGCGTGAAGTACGACTACGCGGCCTTCGAGCCCGAGGCACTCCTCACCTACGGACTCGGCATCGCGGGACACACTGCCGAGGCGCGGTCACGCATCGCGGCCATGGAAGCACGAGCGCGCGGGGCATCAGTGCACGCCACCGACATGATGGTGGCGTACCTCGGGATCGGCGATACCACGCACGCACTCAACTGGGCCGAGCGCCTCCCTGATGAGCGCGGCTCGATGTTCTTCCTGATCGCGGACTCGATCTACGATCCGATGCGAAACAGCCCGCGGTTTCAGCGCGTCCTCGAACGCCTCGGCCTGCGCGAGTACGCAGAGCGCGCCAGCGACCGGACTGCATCGCTGGCGCGGTAGTCGACGTCAACACGACGTGCGTCGATCTCGCCGCTACTGCTCGATCTTCACCACCTCGCCGATGCCGGCTGCGTTGCCGAAGTTCGACACATAGAGTGTGCCTCGTGGGCCAAGCAGGATACCCGTCGGCCGGGTGAGCGCGGTGGTCAGCACGGTGCGCGTGCCGTCACGCGCCTGCTTCACCACCGAACCAGGCCCTCCAAAGAAAGGACCGCTGCCGTACTGCAGCACGTAAAGTGTTCCGTCATGCCCGAAGGTGAAGTCGGTCACCTGCGTCAGACCGCCGGCAAACACGGTTGGTGTCTCGCCCTCCACCACGCGATAGATGATGGCAGCGCCTGGCAGAAACGGCACCCCGGAAAGCGTACTGACATACAGTGCGCCATCCGGTCCACGCTTCACTTCCGTCGGCACCGCTTCTGACCGGGCAAACGGCGGATTGAATGGACCCGGTGGCACATTCGTCGAGGGGAATACGGCCACAAGCGAGACGCGGCCATTCGGCTGGACGCGCAGCAGCGAGTTCCCTCCCGCGTCCACGATGTATTGCCGCCCGATTTCCGACAGCATGCCGTAGGGGTTCGAATCGATCGGACCGCCGGCTGGATTGCTCGCGGTCTCGAACGCGCTGACGTCCGCTTCGACAGTCCATCGCCCGTTGGGCCGCACCATGATGATGCTTCCGAAGCCGGTTGCGAGTGCACCCAGGCCGGCCCGTGCCGCCGGATCAGCGCCCCAGCCGATCGACACCCTCGACAAACCGAATGCGGCAAATCCGATATCGTGCGGACCGCCAATGTCATTGGTGGCCGCGTTGTAGCCTGACGGCAGGTTGGATACCACCCGCTCCTGGACGCCA
>JANNVN010000002.1:0-5121 GCA_031414435.1 Gemmatimonadaceae bacterium | reverse complement strand
CTTCGGAGATGGGCGATCTGCAGGAGCGCATCACCTCCACGCGCAACGGCTCGATCACATCGGTACAGGCCATCTACGTGCCGGCCGACGACATCACCGACCCGGCACCGGCAACGGCGTTCGCGCACCTCGACGCGACGGTCGTGTTGTCGCGCCCGATCTCGGAACTCGGCATCTATCCGGCCGTCGATCCGCTGGCCTCGAGCAGCCGCATTCTCGACAAGCAGTACATCGGTGAGCGTCACTACCGCGTTGCGATCGAAACGCAGCGTATTCTGCAGCGCTACAAGGAACTGCAGGACATCATTGCGATCCTTGGCATGGACGAACTGTCCGAAGACGACAAGAAGATCGTGGGGCGTGCGCGCCGTATTCAGCGCTTCATGTCGCAGCCGTTACACGTGGCTGAGCAGTTCACGGGCATCTCGGGCAAGTTCGTGAAGCTCGAGGAGACGATCAGCAGCTTCGACCGTCTGTGCGCCGGCGAATTCGATCACCTGCCGGAGCAGGCATTCTTCATGTGCGGCGGCGTGGAAGATCTGATGGCGAAGGCTGACGCGATGGCGAAGGCGTGATGCTGACGGTCTCCGTGATCTCGCCCGAAAAGGTGCTGTTCGAGGGCCAGGCGAGTGGTGTGGTGGCGCCTGGTCACGACGGCGAGCTGGGCATTCTGCCGGGCCACGCGCCATTGATGACGGTGCTGGGCAAGGGCGTGCTGCGGCTGGACGGTGCCGCGGCGGCGCAGCGGTTTCAGGTGGACGGCGGGTTTCTGCAGGTCGTCGACAACACGGTGCGGGTGGTGACGGAGTCGGCGACGGCGCTCTGACTTTCGTGCGAAGGGCGGATTGGCAGTGATGAGCGGCGGTGATCCTTGGGTGGGTCGCCGCCGCTCTCTCGTTTCGTTTCCGCGCGCGTCGCAGTCGGAGCGAGCGTTGCGACGTCTTTTGCTACCGTTGCATCCAAGCGGGCGTTACCATTTACCGAATGTCGGGGCATCGCTGGCCTCGGCTCGCTTGACTCACTCCGCCTGAGGTCTTCTGCCAATGCGCTCTGGATTCGTCCGGGTACTGCGGACCCTAAGCTTGATTCTGCTCACCAGCAGCGGCATTGCAGGCCACGCGCTGGCGCAACGTCCATCGGCTCGCCTCGGCGGTCGCGTGACCGACGTCGCGAGCGGCCGCCCGCTACAGGGTGTGCGCGTGACCGTGGTTGGGACCCAGCTGGCCGTGGGTACCAACGCCGATGGTCGCTACACGATCCTCGGGATCCCGACCGGTGTGGCGGAAGTGCGGGTCCAGTTCATCGGCTTTCAGTCGATGAAGCGTCCGATCACTCTCGCGGCGGGGCAGAGCGCGACGCTCGACTTCGCGCTGACTGCCGCCGCGACGCAGCTCGACGCGGTGATCACGACGGCGACAGGCAACCAGCGCAAGCTGGAAGTCGGCAATACCGTCGCAACAATCGATGCCGCGGCATTGGTGGCCGTGAATCCTGTCACGAACATCGGTGATCTGCTGGTCGGCAAGGCCGCCGGCGTGCAGGTCCTGGGCGGCAACCTGACTGGTTCCAGTCAGCGCATCCGCATTCGTGGCACGAACTCGGTGTCGCTGAACAACGAGCCGATCTTCTTCATCGACGGCGTTCGGATGACGTCGGACAACAATTCGTCATCGATCGGCATCGGTGGCACGAATCCCAGCCGTCTGAACGACATCAATCCCGAAGACATCGAGTCGATCGAAGTCGTCAAGGGACCGGCAGCCAGCACGCTATACGGAACGGACGCCGCCAACGGTGTGATCGTCATTCGCACCAAGCGTGGCAAGGCGGGCCCGGCCCGCTGGAGCTCCTGGTTCGAGTCAGGGAGCATTACCGACAACAACCGCTGGCCGGCCGCCTATCGCGGGTGGCGCACGGGGACCACGGCAACCACGAATTCGATCGCGACGAACTCCGTGCAGTGCCTGCTGCCGGATCGTGCAGCCGGTGTCTGCACGCAGGATTCGGTGACGAATTTCAACGTCTTCAATGACGCGCGCACATCGCCCTTCCTGACCGGTAACCGGAGCCAGTATGGTCTGAGCGTGAGCGGTGGCACCGATGTCGCCCGCTATTTCGTGAGTTCGGAGTTCGAGAACGAGCTCGGGCTGCTGGGCGTCCCGAGTCTGGCGGCGTCGCAGTTCACCACGCGCACCGGCACCGCGCTGCAGTCGAATCAGGTCCGACCGAACGAGTATCAGCGCGTGAACATCCGGGCCAACCTGAACTTCACACCAAGCAGCAAGAGCGACGTTGCGTTCTCGTCAACGTATCTGCAGAGCGACCAGCGTCTGCCGCAGACCGACAACAACGCCACTGGGCTGCTGTCGAACGCGACGTCCGGCATGGGCAACTTCGACACCTTGCGGATCGGGTATCGTCAGTTCCGTCCACAGGATTCCTTCGCGAACATCACGCAGCAGAAGGTGGCGCGTTACATCGGGAGCATGCAGGCCAACTATCGGCCGGTCAGCTGGCTGAGCGGTCGGGCGACGGTGGGCGTGGATTACACCGGTCGGAACGACTACTCGCTCTGCAAGCGGAATGAATGCGGGTTGGGCGTCACTGCGAACGTCTTCAACCTTGGTATCGGCTACGCGACGAACAATCGCTCGGAGTTCTTCCAGTACACGGGCGACTTCGGCAGCACCGCCACGTTCAAGTTCTTCTCGAACTTCGAGTCACGCACGGCGGTCGGGGCCCAGTTCGTCGGGCGTCGCTTCGAACGCAATGGCGCGAATGGCGAGAACTTACCGCCTGGCGCGACCCTGGCCGGTCAGGGTGCCATTCCGAGCGTGAACCAGCTGCAGAATGAGAGCCGGACGCTGGGCCTGTTTGCCGATCAGACGATCTCCTGGGGTGATCGTGTGTTCCTCAACGCGGCGCTGCGTCGGGACCAGAACAGTGCGTTTGGCGCGGAGTTTGGTGCCCTGCTCCTGCCGAAGTACTCGCTGTCCTATGTCTTGTCCGAGGAATCGTGGTTTCCGAAGGGTGAGCTGCTTTCATCACTCCGGCTGCGCGGGGCTCGCGGTGAGGCCGCGACACAGCCCGGCGTGACTGACGCATTGCAGTACTTCGGCACGGCGACGGTCACCGACCAGTCCGTCGACGTTCCTGCACTCATCTTCTCGGCGCTTGGCAACAACACGCTCAAGCCCGAACGTGTGCGCGAGTACGAGGTCGGTGTGGACGCCACCCTGGCGAATGATCGGGTGACGGTGGAAGCGACAGCCTATGATCGTCAGAGCCGGGACGGGCTGCTCTCGCGGACGCTGCCGCCATCCACCGGCGGGCCGGCGACACGTCTGGAGAACATCGCGGAAGTGCGGAACCGCGGATTCGAACTGTTGCTGAACATGCGGCTGATCGACAAGCGTCGCTTCGCCTGGGATGCCACGATCAATGGGTCGCGCAACATCAACAAGCTGGTCTCGCTGGGCAACATCCCACCGATCATCGGGACCACGAATCGTCAGGTGCCTGGGTATCCACTTGACGGATACTGGCAGCGCCGCATCACGCGCGTCAATGACGCGAACAATGATGGCATCCTGGTTGGGTCGGAGGTCGCGGTGGCGGACACGTTCTCGTTTGTCGGTCCCTCGGTGCCGATCAATGAGGTGTCGCTGCAGAACGTGATTCAGCTCTTCGAGGGCAAGCTGCGGCTGTCCGCGCTCGTCGACCGCAAGAGTGGGCACTTTCTGCTCAACGGAACGGACCGCATCCGCTGCGAGACGCGACTGAATTGCCGTGGTGCAGTGGACCCGACGGCCTCACTCGAGGAGCAGGCGGCTGCGGTGGCGGTTCGCGTCAACGCGGCGCGCACGCAGGACGGCTTCATGCAGGAAGCCGACTTCTGGCGCCTGCGCGAAGTGTCAGCGGCGTTCACCATTCCGGATCGCTTCATGAAAAGGGTCCGCGGCGGCAGCACGGCAACGCTGGTCTTCACGGCGCGCAACCTGAAGCTCTGGTCCGCGTACAAGGGCATCGATCCGGAGAGCAACTATTTCGGGGGGGCTCGAGGCACTGTGAGCGATTTCCAGACTCAGCCGCCACCGACCTACTACACCATCCGCTTCAACCTGGGACTCTAATCATGACGCGTACCGGAAGTACCCGTCTTCGCGCGGGTCGGACAGCCGTGCTGGTCGCAAGCCTGGCTGGATTGATCGGATGCAGTACAAGTTCGATCCTCGATGTCGAGGCGCCAGAAGTGATCCAGCCGGATGACGCGAGTGGCGCGACCGGGGCTGCGGCCGTTCGTGCGGGCATTCTCTCCCGCGTGGCCACGATTTCGTCGGGTGGCGAAGGGATGTGGTTCTTCGGCGGACTGGCCTCGGATGAATGGCGCGGTGGCGACACGTTCGTGCAGCGGAACACGGTCGATCAGCGAGTGATGGTGGAGGACAATTCGTTTCTCTCCGGACAGTACCGGGCGCTGAATCGTGTGCGCGTGGAGGGGGCCCGTGCCATCACCGCCCTTCGTGCCGCAAATCAGCCCGCGTCGACGGTGGGTGAGCTGCAGGCGCTGACGGCGTATGCGCTGAATCTGACGGCCGAGCACTTCTGCAACGGCCTGACGCTCGGCACGATTGATGGCACGGAACCGGTCAACGGTTTTCCGATTTCGACCGACTCGGCGTACGTGCGAGCAATTGCCTTTGCCGATTCGGCGCTGGTGAGTTCGACCGGGAATGCATCGTTCACGAATCTGGCAGCCGTGATCCGCGGCCGTGCGCTGCTGAATCGTGGCCGGTACGCCGAGGCCGCGGCGGCGGTGGCGGCAGTGCCCACGACGTTTACGTATCTGGTCTTCCACTCCGCGAACTCGAGTGAAAATCAGAACTGGACACTGAACGTGAGCTCACGCAGATACAGCGTGGGTGAACTGGAGGGGCGGAACGGACTGCCGTTCCGGTCTGCCAACGACCCTCGGGTGCGTGCCGCCACGCAAGGCGCTGCGTCGAGCTTCGACAACATCACGCCCTTCCTCGCGCAGCTGAACTTCGATCGCTTCACGTCAGCGCCGCTGGCGAACGGCATCGAGGCGCGCATGATTCAGGCGGAGGCGGCGCTGCAGGC
>JANNVN010000001.1:0-41706 GCA_031414435.1 Gemmatimonadaceae bacterium | reverse complement strand
GGTTCGCATGTGTTCTCCATGTGCAGATGGTCACGCCACGACATCTGAAGTCCCTGTCGTTGCAGCGCTTACCCACCTGATGAGCAAGCCTCGTACCAGCAGCCTCCGCGCCCTGCGCGCGTTGGTGCCTTTCGTGCGTGTTTACCGCAGCCGGATGACCCTCGGGCTGGCCTGTGTGATCGGCTCGAGTGCGATCGCCAGCGCCATTCCCTGGCTGCTCCGCCGCGCCGTGAACGATCTGACGGTCGCAGCCCCACCCCGTGAGCTCTGGCAGCTGGCGGCGGCGATGGTTGGGATCGCCCTCGTCACCGCGGTGCTCCGCTTCCAGATGCGGAACATACTCAACGCCATCAGCCGGTACGTGGAGTACGACCTGCGGAACGCAATGTTCCGGCATCTGCTGACACTCGACGCCGGCTTCTTCGGCCGGAACCGGACAGGCGATCTCATGGCACGCCTCACCAACGACCTTTCCGCGGTCCGGATGGTGGCCGGCCCGGCCATCATGTATCTCGTCAATACGATCGCCGGCGGCATCTTCGCGATCATCTTCATGCTCCGCATCAGCCCGCAGCTGACTGGTGTCGCCGTGCTCCCGATGGTGCTGCTGCCAGTAGTGATGGCAGTCCTCGGCTCATTGATCCACCGGCGATTCGAGGCCGTGCAGGAACACTTCGGCGTGATGACGACACACGCGCAGGAGAACATCAGCGGCGCGCGAATCGTCCGTGCCTTTCGGCAGGAGCGTGCTGAAGAGGCGCACTTTGCCGACCTCAATCACGAGTATCTGCGCCGCAACATGGGGCTGGCACGACTGTACGGGCTGATGTCACCCGGACTCCAGTTCCTGGCTGGCATCGGCGCGGTGGCGGTGCTCGGACTCGGTGGCGCCGCCACGTTGCGCGGCACGATCAGCGTCGGCGACTTCGTGGCGTTTGGGCTCTATCTTGGCATGCTGACCTGGCCGCTGATCGCGCTGGGCTGGGTGATCAACCTCTTCCAGCGAGGAGCGGCGAGCATGCAGCGCATCAATGAGATCCTGATGGCGGCACCATCGGTGGTGACGCCCTCGAGCCACGTACCACTCCCCGCGGCGGCGAATCGCGGGCGATCGGTCGAGTTCCGCAACGTGGGCTATCACTACCCGGTAGCCGAGGGCGGCACGGTGCGATGGGTGCTGCGCGAGCTGTCGTTCACGGTGCCGGCGGGCGCCACAGTCGGCATCGTCGGTGCCACCGGCAGCGGGAAGAGCGCATTGATGGACCTGATTCCACGTTTCTGGAACGCACAGGAGGGTCAGGTGCTGGTGGATGGCATTCCGGTCGACCAGCTCTCACTGAGCGAGCTGCGTTCGTGCATCGGCTATGTACCGCAGGAAACGGTGCTGTTCAGCGATACGATTCTGGCGAACCTCACGTACGGCGGCAACGATGACGCGGCGGCGCGGACCGCGGCAGGGGTTGCACAGCTCGATACGGCCATCATCGATCTTCCGGCTGGCTACGAGACGATGCTTGGTGAGCGCGGGATCAATCTCAGTGGCGGTCAGAAGCAGCGGGCGGCGATCGCGCGCGCGCTGGCCAGGGACCCGCAGATCGTGCTGCTCGATGACGCGCTGAGCGCGGTCGATACCGGCACCGAAGCGGCCATTCTGCAGGGGCTGCGCGACGAACTGACGGGTCGCACCGCCCTGATTGCGTCGCATCGCGTCAGCGCCGTCCGCGATGCGTCGTGGATCATCGTGCTGGATGAGGGACGGCTGGTGGAACAGGGAACACACGAGACGCTGGTCTCGTCCCGCGGCCGGTACTGGCAGCTGCTGCGTCGTCAGCAGATGAGTGACGAACTGGACGCGGTCG
Source organism: Gemmatimonadaceae bacterium (assembly GCA_031414435.1). Classification (GTDB taxonomy): domain Bacteria; phylum Gemmatimonadota; class Gemmatimonadetes; order Gemmatimonadales; family Gemmatimonadaceae; genus JACMLX01. The sequence goes on along the minus strand of JANNVN010000001.1, from coordinate 39,847 downwards.
CGGTGTAATTCGAGCGGGACACGGGGTGGCGTGGGTGCACCCGTGGCTCACCGCCAGTGGCAGTCACCGAACATCGGGAAGCAGTCGCCAATCGGAGCACCCCGGCTGTGTGCCGTCGGACCTTCAGGTAGACGCCACCAGCCACTTCAGCCGCGGCGCGGACCACCGCTTCGCTGACACTCGGCACAGACACCGTAGATGACCAGCCGATGGCGCTGTCGGCTGTAGCCGTGTGATTCGGCAATGATGGTCGTCATGCGCTCGAGACGTTCATCGCGGAATTCGTCGACACGGCCGCAGACGGTGCACAACATGTGTTCGTGATGCGGAATACCGCGCGACGGCTCGAAGCGCCGGAAGCCTTCGCCGAAGTCGCGCTCGACCACGAGGCCACTTCGGACGAGCAGATCAAGCGTGCGATAGATGGTCGCCGTGCCCGCGTGCTCACCTTCGGCGGCCACATCGTGCGCCACCTCCTCGACCGAGAGGTGCCGGTCGGAGGCAAAGACCACGTTCGCAATTGCCAGTCGCTGCTGCGTCACCGGCAGATTGTGCTGCCGGAGGTAGGTCCGGAAGAGCTCCAGATCGTTGCGCACTTCCATCTGGTGTTCGCCGGCGTTGACTAGGCGGCCGCTGGCGCGACGTGCGGCGGCGTCACGAGTGCCGCCAATGCCTCGAGACTGACCCGCTCCGGGTCGGCAGGCTCGGTGCTGCGATGCCGCACGCCACGCAGGACGGCCTCGACCGCATCGAGCGGCGCATCGGCCTCTTCCTGCACGTCTACCGACCACTTCCCACGATCGATCCCCTTGATCGTGTGGCGATACGCGGCCGTCAGGATGCGCATGCGGGGCGATGGAATCATCCGTGGCGCGGCGGCGTCGAGAACTTCGGCGGCTTCGTCACTCGCCACGGCGTCGAGTACGACGGCTTCGTCGCTCGGCGCGCTTTCGTCGTTCACCACGGCGTCGTGGATCGCGTCGCTGGCGTCGTCCGCCGCGGCGCTGACGACGTGAGACTCGGGCGCGTCATCCGCGGCGTCTTCGGCGTCAGACGCGGCCATGCCGTCTGCGGCGGCGGCGTCAGACTCGGGAGCGCCATCCACGGTGGCGGCATCACGCGCAGTCGGTCCGGCCTCCGGCTCCTCGAGATACGGCGAATCGTCATCGAGTGTCGGCTCGGCCTCGACCGCGGTCGCTTCAACGGTGTCGGCCTCCATCACCAGCGCCACTGGCGCTGGTGGCAGCACGGTGGCGATCACCGCCACGCCGGTCTCGAGCGTCCCGCGACGGATCGGCGGGAAGAGGTGCAACTCGACGACCGAGTCCAGTGGCACACGGGAAAGCACGGTGCGGAGGAAGCGTTCCTGCGTTTCGGTCATCAGTTGGATCCAGTGGTGGCGGCGACGGCGCCGCGACGCGCTTCGAGCTCACGCTCGACAAAGAGGCGAAGGATGTGCATGAAATCCTGCGCATTGGTGACCACACCATAGGCCTGATGTGTGCCACGGTCCTTCAGTTTGCTGACCACGAATTCACTCGAGTCGACACAGATGGTCGGCAATTCGCGGATGTCGGTGTCGGAGTGCTGCACGTAGGCCGGCAGCATGTTGCCGGTCGCGATCGAGTGCAATGCCGTGGCAACCAGAATGGCCATGGTGGCCTTCACCGTATGCACCCGCATCGCGTCCTGCCCCTGCAGCATGTCGGTGTAGACATCGGGCAACGGTCCGTCATCGCGAATGCTGCCGGTGAGCACGAATGGCACGTTTCGAGTGACGATCGCATGCATGATGCCCGTCGTGACGATTCCCTGCTCCACCGCCGCCTGGATCGAGCCCGCGGCGCGCACCTTGTTGATCGCGCGCACGTGCTGCGCGTGGCCGCCCTGCGTCGGGGTGCCCTGCGCATTCATGCCGAGCGTCGTGCCGAAGATCGCGGCTTCGATGTCGTGCACGGCGACCGCGTTGCCGGCCAGCAGCGCGCCGACAAATCCATGCTCGACGAACCAGGTCATGTCGGCGCGCGCGCGACTGTGCACCAGTGCCGGGCCGGTAACCCAGATGACGTAGCCGGCCTGTTCGCGCTCGTCGACCAGCAGCTTCGCCAGCTGTTGGTAGTCGATCGGCTTCTCGCGGCTGACTTCGGACGACATGAACTGGAACTCGTCGCTCTCGACCTCTGGCCGAAAGGCGCGGGCATGTACGAAGAGGCCGTCGCGGCCATCCTCATGCTGGCCGACCGCCACCCGCTCGCCACGGCGCACGCGGCGCCCCTCACGGACCCAGAGCGTGTCCGAATCGTCGAGCACAAGGACGCCATCCATGCGCGGCTCGCGCGGCAGGCGCCACCGGCCGCCGATCCGGGCGAACGTCGGCAGATTCGTGGTTGGGAAGAACCCTTCCGGCAACACCCCGTCGGCCGGTGCCACGAGAAACGTGGCGTCGGGGGCAGCGGCGAAAGCGGCAGTACTGAAGTCAGGCGGGGAGTAGGTGGCCACGAATCAATTTGCCTGGAAGAACGTGCGGGTTCAATGCGCCGGATGAGTTCGACGATCAGGCCGGTAGTGTTCGGCGATCAGGCGGGACGTGTTTGGCGATCAGCGCGCAAGGCACCGAGTACCGGTTGAGCTGGCTTGCGTGAGTCATCTGATCATCCGATGTTTCCCAGATGACCACCGTTTCCAGACTCACCCTCGCCGACGCCGCTGCCGCCCAGCTCGAGGCCCGCATCACCGATGGCGAGTGGACGGTCGGCAGCCGGCTCCCGGCCGAGCCAGAACTCATGACCCAGCTCGGCGTCGGACGTTCCACCATCCGGGAAGCAATCCGGACGCTGGCCAGGGTCGGGCTCGTCCAGGTGCGGCAGGGCGACGGCACGTACGTCATGGCACGACCGGTCGACAATGAAAGCCTCTTCACGCGGTGCCAGCGAGCACAGCTGCACGAGATCCATGACGTCCGTGAGGCCCTCGAACTGCAAGCGGCGCGCCTCGCTGCCGAGCGGCGATCCGATGAGGACCTGGCCGAGCTGCGCGCGCTGCTCGATGCACGCGCCGCGGCGAAAGCGTCCCGCGATGCGAGCGCCTACGCCGCCGCCGACGTGGCCTTCCATCGACGGATCGTCACCGCGACGCAGAACACCATGCTGGTCGATCTGTATCGGGTGCTGAGTGACACACTGGTTCAATCGCTCACCTTGCATAAACGCGCCAGCGCGTTTGAAGATGTGGACACGACCGCGGAACACGAGGCCTTGCTGACCGCAATCGCGCTCGGAGATCCTGAGGCTGCCGCCGAGGCGGTGACGGCGCTGATGCGAATCGGTCGACACCTGTCACAGAAGTTCACAGGCGTGGCGGAAGCACCATGACCGCCGTGGCAACTCCGCTCGTTCGCACTGATGCCGGGCGTGGCTTTGATCGCCCATCGGTGATGCGCCTGATGCTTGGTCACGGAGCGACTGATTTCTATCAGGCCGCCGTGCCAGCGCTGGTGCCGTACTTCATCGCGACGTTTCATCTGACACTGGCACGCGGCGCAAGTGCAGTCTTTGCGGCCACGATCCTGTCGGCCGTCCTGCAGCCGTTCTTCGGATGGCTGGCCGATCGACGTGCCACACCGTGGCTGTCCACCTGGGGTTTGATCCTCGCCGCCGGAGGCGTGGCACTGGCCGTGATGGCGCCAACGTACAATCTCGCGTTGGTGGCAGTTGCCGTCGCAGGGGTTGGTGTGGCCGCGTTCCATCCCGAGGCGACGCGCGCCGTCAGCACGTTCTCGGGAGAACGCAAAGGCGCCGGGATGAGCTTCTTCACCATCGGCGGCAACATTGGCTTTGCGCTGGCGCCGATCGTCGTCGTACCACTCGCCAATCCCGCGAGTCGCGGTGTACTGGCGGCGCTCTGCCTGTTGAGTGTTCCAGCTGCGTGGATCCTCAGTCGCGCGATGGACGCCTTGCCGCACGATCGTGGGCAGGCCGCACGATCAATTGCGCAGCGCGACGCCATGCCGGCCGACGCATGGGGCGCATTCGCGCTGCTCGGCGTGGCCATCGGTATTCGCAGCATGATGTTCGTCGCGATGAACACGTTCCTGCCGACGTATTGGTCGCGCACGTTTCACGTCACGCTGCAGAGCGGCGCTTTCGCATTGTCGATGCTGCTGGCCATCGGGTTGGCGTGTGTGTTCCTTGGCGGACGGCTGGCGGATCGGTTCGGGGCGAAGCGCGTGATCCTCGGGAGTTTCATCATTCTTGGCCCGGCGTTCTGGCTGCTGGCGCGCGCCGACACGCTGATCGCCGCGTGGCTCGCGCTGCCGTTGCTGGCGCTGGGTTTGTTCGCACCAGGGGGCGTGATGGTTGTGCTTGGCCAGGCGTATCTGCCGCGTCACGTCGGCACGGCGTCGGGTGTGACGGTGGGGTTGGCGGTGACGTTCGGTGGTCTGGCGGCGCCGGTGCTCGGGCGCGTGGCTGACATGCGTGGGTTGCACGCGATGATTCTGCTGCTCGCGGTCTGCGCACCGATTTCCGCGTTGCTGGCGTGGCGGCTGCCGGACCGGCGGCACACGTAGGAGCCCGTGACGGTCGTCCGGGTAACGGTCGCCAGTCGGAGGATCCCGACTGGTCGCGTTGAAGATCCTCGCAAACCGTAGCGGGAGCAGGAGAGTGACAACTCCTCAGTTGACAATCCGTGAGTCAATGAAATGATTGACTATACGAAAGTTCACCTTTAGATTGACCGCAATAGCCAGACGACGTCCCACCAAAACCCCGCCCGCAATGACACCCCACGTGGCACGCATCACGGATGTCGGCCAGCTGCGAACGCACCTGCTCGCATTTCGGCGGGCGCGTCAACTGACTCAGGCAGATCTGGCCGCGGAACTGGGCCTCACCAAGCAGCGGATCAGTACGATCGAGTCCGCTCCGGAGCGCATCACGGTCGGGCAGTTCCTGACGGTGTTGCGCGCGCTGCGGGTGGAGATGCATCTCGTGGCGCCGGAGCCGCCCGGCCCGGCGACCACGGACTTGGCGGACTGGTGACCAGCGCCCGATCCCTGAACCTCTGGATGAACGGCGAGCTGGTCGGTCGCTGGTCAGCGGGGCGTTCGGAACACGCCCAGCTGGCATACGCATCTACGTGGACATCCAGCCCACGTGGCCGCCCGATCTCGTTATCGCTGCCGTTCACCGGTGCGGCAGCAACGCTGCGAAGCCCGGCCGTCGATCGATGGTTCGACAACCTGCTGCCGGACAGTGACGTCATTCGCGGCAGATTGGCCGCCCGCCATCGCGTGAATCCGCGCGATGCCTTTGCCCTGCTGGGCGCCATCGGACGCGATTGTGTCGGTGCGATCCAGCTCGCCCCGGATGGCGCGGATCCCGGACGCGTCGACGCCATCCATTGCCACACACTGACGGCCGAGGAGGTGGGCGCACGACTCCTTGCCGTGCCGGGGAACCGACCGTTCGGGAGTCCGATCGACGACGAGGATGACCTCCGGATCTCGATCGCCGGCGCGCAGGAAAAGACGGCGCTCCTGTGGCAGGACGGGCAATGGTGTGTGCCTGAGGGCAACACGCCGACCACGCACATCCTGAAACTGCCGCTTGGTGACATCACGGTACTGAAAGCGGACTTCAGTACGTCGGTGGAGAACGAGTGGCTCTGCCTCACGCTGTTGCGCGCCATGGGCCTTCCGGCGGCCGAGAGTGTGATCGGGCGTTTCCCCTCTCCGTCGGGAGTGGTGACCGCGCTGATCGTGACGCGCTTCGATCGACGGCGCACCAGCAGCGCAGGCAGGGCATGGATTGCGCGGCTGCCGCAGGAGGATTTCTGCCAGGCCACCGGCACGGCGGCGACGTTGAAGTACGAGCACGATGGTGGCCCCGGGATCGAGCGCATCCTCGGCGTGCTCCGCAACAGCCGCACGGCCGATCAGGATGCGTCGGTGTTCGTGCGTGCACAGCTGGCGTTCTGGCTGCTGGCCGCACCGGACGGGCATGCGAAGAACTTCTCCATCGCACTCCACGCCGGCGGTCGCTACTCCCTCACGCCGCTCTACGATGTGCTGTCGGCGTGGCCGATCATCGGGCATGGCGCGAAGGAATGGCATGTCACCAAGGTCCAGATGGCGATGGGGATCCGTGGCACGTCAGGCTTGCACCGCCACCTGCAGAAGGTGCACGTCACCCACTGGAAGCGCCTCGCGGCGAGTACGGGTGTGCCCGGCCTCTTCGACGCCATGGTGGCTTTGGTCGACGCTGTGCCCGCGACGCTGATGGCGACGGAGGCGCAGTTGCCGCTGGACTTTCCGCCGCTGGTGTGGGAGCGGATTCGTGACGGGATGCTCTACCAGCGCGCGCGGTTTCAGGCGGCGCTGGTGGCGGGGAGCGATGCCTCAGTGCCGCCGGCTGGGTGACGACTCCGGTACCGCTGCCCCTGCCAACGGCGTCAGGACTTTTCGCGGCCGTCCGCCTTTCGCGCCATTTTTTCGCGACGCGCTCGCCTTGGCCGGTGTGGTGACGCTGCCGGCGATGCGCGCGAGCTGACGCGCCTGTTCCTTCGGCCCGATCACCAACAGGATCAGCCCCGCAACGCTCAGGTCGATGTCCGCCGCGTCCCATCGCAGCGCCGCGCCCGAGGGGTCGACGCGAACCGCCGCACGTTGCGTGGCGGACAGCGCGCGCAACGGCGGCAGCAATGCCGTGGGCATGGCGAACTGTACGCCGTTCGTAAGGTCGATCACGAGGCGTTCGCTCGCGCGCTGGTCTCGCGCTGCAGTCGCCCGGAGGCCGTCGCGACGCGCTGCACGCTCACGCTCACGCGCACGGGCGGCGGGAATCTGCGCCAGAATCGCCGCGTCACTGATTCGCTTCGCCATGGTGTTTCCTCCATTCCGCCATCAGCAACGGTCCACACGCCGAAAACAACCTATCAGACAGGTATTTTCGAGGCCGGGATGTTGGCGCGCGCGGTCGGACCGCGCGAAACGCATCACGACCCCGCCACCGAGGCTCCATAGCGCCCGTCCCCGACGTCGCGCAGCTCGCTGAGGATCGCGAGCGTCTCCAGATGCCGTGCGACGATCTCGCGTTTCGCGCCGCTGAATCGCACCACCGCTTCGTTCACCGTCACCGCCGTGACTGACGCGAGCCGCTTGAGCGCCCCGACTACGGTCTCGTGTTCAAGAGTGGCGTCACCGTACCGCCGACTTCGCGGTAGCCGCTGAGATCGAACTCACGGGCCATCTGGTACCCTGTCGGAGGCGGAGCCGCGACCAGCCGGGGCATGCGGATTGCCCAGTCCGCAACGATCCAGAGGCCTGAAGCAAGACGCTGAAGCGCGACGTGCCCACCCGCGTGTGGCGCTGGGACAGGAATCACGTTCCTTGCATACTCGTAGCGAAACTCGATGCGCCGCAGCTCACCGCTGGCCGCATCAACGAACGCCACCCCCGAGACATCCGGTACTTCGCGGTCGCGCACCGGGCGGAATCGCAGCTCCGCCAGTGTCGGATTGGCATCACGTTTTGGTGTCTCGAAGCAGTGCGTGCGAAGGAACGCGTCGCTGAGCAGCACCACTTCGTCCGGTGCAAAGTACGAAAAGTCCCCGTTCGATTCCCTTCTGATATAGCCAGCGGATGCGAGAGTGTCCGGGTCCATCGCGAGAAATGCCCGGCCAACGCCATTGGCATCGCGCAGCTGCTGCACGCTCAGCTCCTGAAGCGTCGGTGACAGTTCGCGCGTGCGTTCCTGTACGCGCGCGAGCACCGCGGCCGAATCAGTACGGGAGAGCGTGGAAGCGCGGAGCGCGAGGGTTATCTGCTCCCAGAGCATGGCGGTCCGGTTGTCACCCTCGGGCGCGCGTCCGCAGAAAACGCCATCGGCGACAACGCGTACCCTTGATAGCATCTGACGTGCACTGGCCATGCGAAGTGGTAGCGAGACGACGGTGCCGGATTCGACACGAACGCCGGTCACGGTCTGCGGTGTGATACCGATGCGACGAATACGGAACGACCAGACCCCCGCCGACGGCAGGCGGAGCGTCACCATGCCGCGATCGTTGCTGAGGCCATCGACGCGCTGCCGGCCGAGGGAATCCGAAGCACTCACCAATGCGCCGATGACAGCGCCGCTGGTGGTGGAGTCCCGGAGCTCGAGGCGCACGGCCTGGGCTTCCAGGACGCCCGCGCACGCGGTGAGCGTGAGGAGCATGACGGTGACAGCGTGAACGAAAGCATTCATCGCGACTTCGCCTCATAGTCGACATACGACCAGAGTTGGATCAGGCCGCAGCGGTTTCCGTCGAACGTGACCGATTCCGTGATTCTGCTCGTCATGGCAGCGCGCGAGTTCGGCGGGTATATCGCCATCGTGGCAATCTGCACTGCGCGCAGTTGTCGCAGCTCACCGACAGCGAGCGGCGCTGAGCGAGCGTCGAGGAAGATCTTCGGGTAGCAGAGTCGAGTGACGGCCGCCTCGGGCGCCTTTGTCGGGATCGTCATCATTGGCAACTCCGCACCGGGGCGCCACTCGGCGGCGAGAGACCGATCACTCGCACCCGGTGGTCCGGGCTGATCGTCGGGTACATGAAACGAAGCCATGCCAGGGGCTCCGATCACGAGGTCGAGTACGGTCGTGGCGCCGCGGGCTGCGATGGCGACGGAATCGTAAAAGATACCCTGACGTTCCTTGCGGTGTTGCGCGAAGCGTGATCGTGCCTCGACCGTGCGCGCGGCCACGAATCGCAGCGGCCGGTTCTCCAGCGCGGCCGACGCGATGACGGCGCGAATCGACGTATCGCGGCTGGTCGTACTGCGACGTGGCTGATCCCTATCACCGAGCATCGGCATCGAGTCCGGCGCCGCATCAGGAGCGGCGCCTGCGACGTCGCCAGTGCGTTCGTCTGACACGGGCACGGTGACGCCGCCGGTTTCGCGATATCCCGTCACCGTCCTGACATCGGCCCACGACCGACCGACGACTTGTGGCATGCGAATCGCCCAGTCCGTGACGATCCACTTCCCGTTGCCAAGGCGTCGGAGCGACACTTCGCCGCCAGCGTTGGTCGCAGTCTTCGGGATCAACACGCCGGTATTCACATATCGGAACACGATCCGCCGCAGTTCACCGCTCGCGGTATCGACATAGGCCACGCCCGCGACGTCTGCCACGCTGCGCCGCGGTACGGGATGGAACTCGAGTTCGGCCAGCGCCGGGTTGGCATCCACCTCGGGCGTGCGGAAGCAGTGCGTCCGCACGAACGCATCCGAAAGCAGCACAGTCTCGTCGGGCGCGAAGTACGAAATTCCCTCTCCGTCTGCGCGAACATATCCGAATCGGGCCAGGGAATCCGGGTCGGCGGCAAAGAACGGGCGGGCGCCTCCGGTGCCTTCGCGGACTACGCGTGACGAACGAAGTGCGAGGTCAGTGGACAGATAACGTTCGAAGAGTGTGACCCGCAGCCGCGGCCCCCGAATCACGTCCTCCCGCGTCAGTGCGCTGGAACGCAGCGCCAGCGTCACCTGCTCCCAGAGTGCAGACGCGCGATCAGCTCCGGTCGGTGCACTTCCGCAGACACCAGCTGTGGCCGTGACGCGGACGCCGGGCAGGGTGAATCGGAGGTTGGCGACTGACAGCAGCACAGACACCGAAACGTCAGCGTCGACCCGCAATGCGGGTCCGGCCTTAGGCACGATGCCGATGCGTCGTACGGACGTTGACCAGTCGCCGGCGTTCGGGAGGCGGAGTACGGCGCGACCACTATCGCTGGTCAGCGCGAAGACTCGCGTGCCATTCGCCTGATCGGTTGCCGTGACGATCGCGGCGGCGACTGGCGTGCGTGCGAGAGAGTCCCGAACTGTCACGACCAGCTGTTGGGCGCGGGCGTCTGCTGCGGCGCAGAGTACTGCGGCCACGGAGGCCAGCATTCGTGTGCGCATGAGCACTGTTCACCTGGCTCTGGCGAGGGATCGCTTCGGGGACGACATGAGCGATGCTGAATCGTCGCAGCTGCGACATATTCCGGCAACGGTGCGATCCCTCGAGATTGCGCACCGCATCTGGTCGGTGGCGCTCGGCGGAACACAGCATGCCGGGCTGCGCTGTTGTCGCGACGTCATGGTCTGAACGGATAGTCGACGTACGACTGCATATGGATCAAGCCACACTTGTTGCCGAAGAATTCCACATCGAGGTGATCACCGAACCTCCGTTTGAGCGGGGCATCGGTGTCAGGAGGGTAGATCTGTACTGTGGCAATCTGCACGGCGCGCAGCTGCTGCTGCTCGGTGATGCTCAATGGCACCGCTCGGTAGTCGAGGTAGGTCCTCGGGAAGCACAGCGCACCACCGGAAGCGTCAGTGGTCGATGAACGCGTCCGCATCATCGGCAGCGTTGTACCCGACCGCCATTCGCGAGCCAATAGCACGTCCTGATTTCTACCAGGTGTGTCGACGTCGGCGGGGACGCGAAAGGCGAGCATGCCCGGAGCCGCCATAAGCAGCTCGTGCACGGTTTTCGTGCCGGTTTCCGCAATCGCCGCCGAGTCGAGAAAGAACCCTCCGCCTTCCGCTCGATACCGTGCGAAATGCATCCGGGCTTCGACTTTCCGCGCACTGATGAAGTAAATACGTCGCCCCGACAGAAGAACCGTTCGAGCGAAGGCACGAATCGAGGTATCCGCGCTGGTCACGACCTGGCTCGTGTCGCGGGATGCGCGCAGTCGCGCCAGACTGTCGCGCACCGACAGCACCGCCACAAGTTCCAGCGAGTCGAGTATCGCGTCATCATCGGTGATCGTGGCACCACCGTGTTCGCGATACCCCACGAGTGTCCTGCGCTTCTGCCATTCCACCTTGAGGAGATCCGGCATGCGGATCGTCCAGTCGGTGACAATCCACTGCCCGTCTTCGAGACGTCGCAGCACCACCTCTCCCCCCGAGCGCGTCGCACCCTTTGGGATGAGTTCCGACCCATTGACATACCGGAAGACGATGCGCCGGAGTTCACCAGTCACAGTATCGACGTAGGCGACACCTGCAACATCGGGCACGCGTTGGCGGGGCGCCGGTTTGAATTCGAGTTCTGCCAGCGCGGGATTAGCGTCGACCAGCGGCGTGCCGAAGCAATGCGTGCGAACGAAGGCGTCGGACAACATCACGATCTCGTCCGGCGCATAGTAGGCGATCATGCCACCGGGATCGCTCCTGACGTAGCCGAAGCGTGCCAGCGAGTCGGGATCCGCAGCAAAGAATGGGCGTTTTGTGCCCTCACCAGTCTTGACGACGGTCGACCAGACCAATGTGAGATCCAAGTCACGGGCTCGTTCGTACAATCGGACGCGCAGCCGCGGAGATTGGGACGAGTCGCCACGCGCGAGTGCACTCGACCTCAGCGCGAGTGTGACCTGTTCCCAAAGCGCCGATGTCCGGTCAATCCCCGACGGCGCACGACCACAGACCCCCGCCTTGGCAGTCACGCGAACACGCGGAAGGGTAAACCTGAGATTCGCAGCGTCCAGGGTGATCCGGGCAATGTCGCCTTGTTCCACAACAACGACAGCCCCGGCCTTTGGCACGATCCCGATACGCCGAACCGAGGCCGTCCACGTGCCGGCGTTCGGCAACCGGATGGCCGCGCGGCCGTCCGTATTCGTCAGCGCGTACACTCGCGTGCCATTCGCCTGATCGGTTGCCGTGACGATCGCGGCGGCGACTGGCGTGCGTGCGAGAGAGTCCCGAACTGTCACGACCAGCTGTTGGGCGCGGGCGTCAACCGCGGCGCAGAGAGCGACTGCGATGGCGACGAGCGTTGGTGCGCCGTTCAGCCAGGGGTACGTGCGTCCAGCGCGGGAACGTCGGGGCCGCGCGACCGGGGACACGACCACCGCCTCCGGATGGCACACACGGGCGATGCTCCGGCATTGCTGTTTGTCACCAGCCATCTGCACTACTGGCGCACGACGGGCATCGCCAGCGACTCCAGTGGTCGCGCACGGGTGCACTGATCGGGCGAGCAGGAGGTGCGGCGTCATGGTTGTCCGGGCGGATAGTCGATGTACGTCTGCAGCTGGATGCGTCCGCAGACGTTGCCGCTGAATATGTTCAATCCGATGACCCGGCTCGCCTTCGCCATCATCGTATCGGCGTCGTAGACCTCCATGGTGGCGATCTGCACGGCGCGCAACTGCTTCAGCTCTGCGACACTCAGCGTCGTGAACCGACCGTCCAGAAAAATTTTCGGAAAGCATAAGGCTGGACGAGCAAGCACGTCACCAGATGCCGGAAGCGCCATCATTGGCAGCTCAGCACCTGGTAGCCATTCCGGAGCGAGCAGCAGATCCTGATCGTTTGTCGGTCCTGTCATGCCGTGCGGGACGCGAAAGGAGCGCACGCCGGGCACGCGCAAGATGAGATCGTGCACCGTGTTGGCGCCAAATGCCGCGATACCGGCTGAGTCAAAAAAGACACCCTCCCTCTGTGCGCGTCGCTGCGCGAAGCGGGTGCGGGCCTCCACCGTGCGTGCACTGACGAAGAACAGGGGGACGCCGGCCCGACTGGCAGGTGAGATGATCTGGCGAATCGACGGGTCTGCATTGGTCATCACACGCGCGGAATCACCCGGTCCGCGAAGCCGCGCAAGGCTGTCTCGCGCCGACAACTGCTGCCGGAACGCGAGGGAGTCTGCGGCGGCCTCTTCCGCGGACAGCGTCGAACCACCGGACTCGAGGTACCCTGCGAGCGTCCGCGACGTCAACCACGTGGATCGGACGATCTCCGGCATGCGAATTGTCCAATCCGACACGATCCACTGCCCGCTCGGCAGGCGCTGGAGCGCGACTTCGCCTCCAGCGTGGGTCGCGTCGATGGGAACGAACGCGGCCGCGCCGACATACCGGAAGACGATGCGGCGCAGTTCTCCACTCAGCGTATCGACATACGCCACCCCGGCGACGTCGGGCACTCGTCTCCGCGGGACGGGCCGAAACTCGAGCTCGGCCAGCGCGGCATCTGCGTCCACGGCCGGCGTGCGAAAACAGTGGGTCTGGATGAATGCATCCGACAGCATCACGACTTCATCAGGGGCGAAATAGGCGAGCATGCTGTCAGGTTCGCTTCTGATGTAGCCAAAGGTCGCGAGTGAGTCAGGATCAGCCGCGAAGAACGGCCGCCCCGTGCCGTCACCGACACTGACTACGTGCGAGGAGATGAGCGAGAGATCCTTGTCCCGGAATCGTTCATGCAGTCGCACACGGAGCTTCCGCGACTGCGCAGAGTCGCCGCGCGCAATCGCACTCGACCGAAGCGCCAGCGTCACTTGCTCCCAGAGCGCCGATGTCCGGTTGATCCCCGACGGTGCGCGACCGCAGACACCCGCCTTCGCCGTGACGCGAACCCGTGGCAGCGAAAATCTCAGATTGGCGACGGAGAACACGACCGACTGTGGCGATCCCGGTTCGACACGGATTGCCGTCGCGCTTTTCGGTACGATCCCGATGCGTCGGACCGAAGTCGCCCAGCTGCCGGCGTTTGGGAGACGGAGCGTGACTCGGCCATCCTCGTTGGTCAGCGCAAACACACGCGCACCACTCGCCTGATCGGTAGCCGTGACGATCGCGGCGCCGACCGGCGTGCGTGCGAGCGAGTCACGAACTGTCACGACCAGCTGTTGGGCACGGGCGTCAGCCGCGGCGCAGAGAAAAGCTGCGCTGGCGACGATCGTTCGGGCGCTGATCAACCATGGGCGGGTGACTCGAGTGGGAGAACGCGACCGCCGTCCGGGGCCGGACACGGCCCCCGGGTCCGTACACAACACACGGGCGATGTTCCCGCGTGGCGGACCGGCATCAGTCATCTGGACCATCCAGTGTGCACCTTCAATCAGCGCTGCTGCGCAAGGTCATTTCAGACCTGCCGGCGGGTAATCGATGTATGACTGCAAATGAACCAATCCGCACAGGTTTTTGCTGAAGGTATTCTCGCCGTAGAAGAGCAAGTGACCGAACCTCCTCCCCAGCAAGACCTGCGTGTCCGGGGGGAAGATCTGCAGGGTGGCGATCTGCACGGTACGCAACTGTTTCAGTTCCGCGATACTCAGCGGTACATCCCGGGCGTCGATGTACATCTTCGGGAAACACTGGGCAACACCGCCAACCCCCTTCTTCGACGTGGGCATCAACATCATTGGAAGCAGGGCGCCAAGTCGCCATTCGCGTGAGAGCAGAATGTCCTGGTACTCGTTTGGCCCGGACATATCGTCGGGGACGCGGAGCGAGGTCATCCCGGGCGCGCCAAGGAGTAACTCGTATACCCCCTCCGCCCCTCGCTTCGCGATCGCAGCGGAATCGAGAAAGTACCCCCCGCCCTCCGCCCGGTAGCGCGCGAAGTGCGTCCTGGCCTCCACGGTGCGAGCACTCACGAAATGGAGTGGTCGCCGTTCAAGGCCGCGCGGCCTGACGATCGCGCGAATCGATGTATCCGCGTTGGTCAGAACACGGCTGAGAAAACCCGGCCTGCTCACGTGTGCAAGACTGTCTCGTTCTGAAAGGCGCGCTACCAGTTGGGCGTCGAGCTCGACTGAATCCGCAACCGCTTCGGGCTCGGGCATCGCTGTACCACCTGATTCCCGATATCCGAGGAGGATTCGCAGCGTGCCCCAGGTAGACCTGACCATGACCGGCATACGGATCGTCCAGTCGGAGACGATCCATCGTCCCTCCGCAAGCCTTCGCAGTGACACATCGCCTCCGACATGCATTGCGGTCTTCGGCATGAACTCGGCGGTGTTCACGTACCGGAAGACAATGCGCCGCAGTTCACCGGTGATGGTATCGACGTACGCGACACCGGCGACTTCGGGCACGCTGCGCCGCGGTATCGGTCGGAACTCGAGCTCCGCCCAGGCCGGGTTCGTTTCCACCGCGGGCGTCGTGAAGCAATGTGTCCGGACGAACGCCTCGGAGAGCATCGCGATCTCGTCGGGTGCGTAGAAGTTGACCATGCTGTCCGCATCCATCCGGACATACCCGAAGCGGGCGAGTGAGTCGGGATCCGCGGCGAAGAACGGTCGGCTGGCGCCTTCGCCCTCCTTGACCACGTACGACGCGAGCAGCGTCATGTCCTTCTCGCGAAGGCGTTCGCGCAGTCGGGCGCGAAGTGGTGGTACAAGCGCCGAGTCCCCGCGCGTCAACGCGCTGGACCGCAGCGCCAGTGTCACCTGCTCCCAGAGGGCCGATGTCCGGTCGATACCCACCGGGGCGCGTCCACAGACCCCTGCCTTCGCCGTGACGCGAACCCGCGGCAGAGAAAACCTGAGATTGGCGACGGAGAACAGGACCGACAATGACGATCCCGATTCGACACGAATTGCCGTCGCGCTTTTCGGCACGATCCCGATGCGACGCACCGAGGCTGCCCAGCTGCCGGTGTTGGGAAGGCGGAGCGTGACACGGCCAGCTTCGTTGGTCAGCGCATACACGCGCGTGCCGTTCGCCTGGTCGGTGGCGGTGACGATCGCGGCGACGACTGGCGTTCGGGCCAATGAGTCCTGAACTGTAACGACCATCTGCTGTGCGCCCCCGGTAGCGGCGGCACAGAGGAACGTCATCGTTGCAATCAGGTTCTGCATTCGCTTCACCACGACGTCACCACTCCAGGCGCCGGAGACGACCGCCACGCAGGCACACGCACCGTATTCAAGACTATTCCAGTCTTATTACACGGCAAGCGCGCCGCGGTTACAGCAACGTCACCGGATCCCGATCCCACGCCAGCCGCATGTCGCCAGCGGATGGCAGCGGCCCATGCTCCACCACATAGCGGCCAATTCGCCCCAGGGCATCAGCGTCCGCGCTCTTCACCAGAAAATGCCAGCGCCAGCGTTGTTTGATTCGCTCCACCGGACACGGCGCGGCACCCACGATCTCCACCGCTGCTGGCATCCGTGTCTCGATCAGGCGACGCGTCCAGTCGGCCAGGGCCCGCGCGGCATCCGCCGTCGCGACTTCGTCGGTGCCGCTCACCACAGCGTTGGCCAGGAACAACGTGGGCGGATACGGCGGCTTCGTGCGCCCCTCGAGTTCCTCGACCGCAAAGCGGAGATAGTCGTGCGTCACCGCACAGGTCACCGCATGGTGCGCCGGTTCACGCGTCTGGATGAACACCTCGCCTCCCTTCGCACCACGACCGGCGCGACCCGCCACCTGACTGAGCAGCTGAAAGCACCGCTCGCTCGCGCGAAAGTCCGGCAGGTTGATGCCGACATCCGCGTCGATCACGCCAACCAACGTGACATTCGGGAAATCTAACCCCTTCGCGATCATCTGCGTGCCGAGCAGGATGTCGACTTCACCGGAGGCGACCCGATCGAGGATCGTGGCGTGCGCCCACTTGGCTCCGGTTGTATCCATATCCATGCGCGCGATACGGGCCTGGGGCCAGCGCTCGTTCAGCAGCCGCTCGAGCTGTTGCGTGCCCAACCCGCGTTCACGTAACGGTGGCCCGTTGCAGTTGGAACAGTGCGCGGGTGGTGCCTCACGATGCCCGCAGTAGTGGCAGGCCAGTCGCTCAGGTGTGCGGTGGTACGTGAGCGCAATCGCACAATTCGGGCACTGGGACACGGTCCCGCAATCGCCACATTGCATGAAATGCGCATAGCCACGTCGGTTGAGCAACAGAATCGACTGCTCGTCTTTCTCCAGTCGCGCCGTGAGGGCTTTCTCGAGAGCTGGCGTGATTGCATGCCCGAACTGCGACCCCTGCTGGACGCCGGCTGACCCCTGCATCGGCGCCCGCGGAATGGGCGCCTCCTTGCGTCGGTCGATGACGTGTACCGTCGGCAGCTGCGCACCACCGGCGCGGTCCGGCAGTTCAAGCAGCGTCAACTCACCACGCTGTGCCTGCGTCCAGCTCTCGAGGCTCGGGCTGGCGCTGCCGAGCACGAAGGTCGCACCTTCGATCCCGGCGCGCACCCGCGCCAGATCACGCGCGTGATAACGCGGCGACTCACCCTGTTTGTAGGTGGCTTCATGCTCCTCATCGACGACAATCGCGCCGAGTCGATGCACCGGAGCGAACACCGCCGAGCGCGCGCCGACGACGATGCGCTTCTCCCCGCGGCGGATGGCGGCCCAGGCATCGTAGCGTTCACCATCGGAAAGTGCCGAGTGCAGCACGGCCACCTGATCACCGAAAGCGCTGCGGAAGCGATCCACCGTCTGCGGCGTGAGCGCAATCTCCGGCACCAGCACAATGGCGCCTTCGCCACGGCGCTCGATGACGTCGCGCAGATACTCGATGTAGACGAGCGTCTTGCCACTCCCCGTCACGCCACGCAAGAGCGCTCCGGCACCGGGTGACATCGCCACCAGCGACACGATTGCCCGGCGTTGCGCCTCGGTCGGTATCAGTCGGTGCGGTGCGGCAATTGCGCGTGTGGCAAATGGATCGCGCACCAGCGCCATCGATTCGACCTCGACCAGTCCGCGCGTCACCAGTCCATCGAGCACGACCGCCGTCACACCGCACTGCTCGAGCAGCGCACGCACAGGATGTGTGCCGCCGAGGGACTCCAGCAGTTCGTAGAGCAATCGCTGTTTCGGCACTCGCTTGAACAGGGCATCACGCTCGAGCAGGCTTTCCAGTACCGTCACGATGCGCGCAACCCGGTGCCGCTTGAGCGGAGCCACCGGTGCTGCTGCGCCGGTCAGTGCGACGGGCAACATCGAGCGGAGCACGATGCCGGACGGCGCGGCGTAGTAGCGCGCAATCCAACGGCCAAGCGTGATCAAGGCCGGCGTCAGCGCCGCGTCGGGATCTGGCGCCGCGAGTATGTCACGCAGCCTCCCCTTTGCCGGTGCGGGGACATCGATTGCCGTCACGATGCCAATCAGTTTGCGGCCGCCCAGCGGGACCACCACTCGCGCCCCCGGGGTGACGCGCGCGCGCAGCTCATCCGGCACCGAGTACACGTAGGCGCGCGGAACGGCAACAGGCAGTGCGACAGCGGCAAGCATAGTGGTCACGCCGGAAAGTTACCACGCTCCGCCGATGGGTGGTCCGCATCCGTAGCTCTGGGTGCCATTGCCAGTGAGAAGGTCCTCTCCGGCAAGGCGTTTCCACGCTTCAGCAGCCGCGCCTACCGCCTCGTCACGCCGAGGCCTGGTGCGGTTGGCAGGGCAACGACACCGTTGACGATGGTCGCACCCACGAACGGGTCATCGCGCAACAGTGCGGCGCCATCCAGATCGACCGCATCGAGTAGCGGCGACAGATGCGCCGCCGCGGTGATTCCCAGCGACGTTTCGATCATGCACCCGGCCATCACCAGCATGCCATGCGCCCGGGCGGTATGAATGATCCGGAGCGCTTCACGCAGCGATCCGCACTTTGCGAGCTTGAGATTCACCCCATCGACCACACCGACCAGCTTCGCGACATCGCTCGCGACGAGACAACTCTCGTCGGCAACGATCGGCAAGTCACACCGTTCGCGTACGAACCGAAGCCCGTCGAGATCGTGCGGTGGCAGCGGCTGTTCGATGAACTCGACACACAGCTCACGCAGCAGCGGCGCCATCGAGAGCGTCTGCTTGGGCGTCCAGGCCGCATTGGCATCAACCCGGAGTATGGCATTCGGGGCTTCGTCGCGCACCAGCTGGATGATGCGTCGGTCGCGGTCGCTGCCGAGCTTCACCTTCAGGATCGGGAACCCGGCGGCGACGGCGTCACGCACGCGCGAGCGCAGCGTGTCATCGTCGGCCGCAATCGCGATCGTGAAGCTGCTGCGTGGACTGGCGGACGGCGTGAGTCCCCAGAGCTTCCAGAGCGGAACACCGAGTCGCTTGCCCTGCAGATCATGCAAGGCGGCACTCACCGCACAGCGTGCGGCGGCGTTGAATCGGAGTGCGCTCACCATCTCGACTTCGAGCGTCTCGATCTCGGAAGCGTTCCCCGCTTCGATGATCGGGCGCAACCGTTCCAGCGCCGCCAGCACGGTCTCGGCCGTCTCGCCGTAGAATCGACTTGGCGCGGCTTCGCCCCATCCTTCCAGTCCATCCTCATCGATCAGCCGCACCCAGACCACGCGCCACTCACTCGACCCACCACGGGCGATGACGAACGGATGCGTGGTGTGGACCGTGATGACCTGCGTTTCGAAACGAATCATGGCACGAGTGACGGCGTCAGGCGACCGAGTCGCGCTGCGCGTACCGCTGGCGTGTCGAGCGCGGCTCCATCGATGGCACGAATCAGGGCGTCGGCGAGATCAGTCCCGCGCTGATAGCGCTCACCCGCCGCCTTGTTGAGACAGCGCATGGTGATCTGAGAAAGCCCGGGCGAGACGGCGGGCGCGGTCACGTCGAGCGGCGTCGGCAATTCATGCACGTGCTTGTAGCCGACGGCGTACGAGTCTTCACCATCGAATGGTGGCACACCCGCGAGCATTTCGTAGAGCATGACACCGCAGGCATACACATCACTCCGGCCATCCACCGGTTTGCCCATCGCCTGTTCCGGCGACATGTAGTGCGGCGTACCCATGGCCCGCCCCGTTCCGGTCAGTCCTTTGTGAAAACCGGCGGTCGCAATGCCGAAGTCGGTGATCAGCGCAGTCCCGTCGCTGTCGAACAGCACGTTGTCCGGCTTCACATCGCGGTGCACGATGCCATGGCGATGTGCGTGATCAAGCCCAGTGGCGATCTGCGCCACGATGGCGGCGCTTTCTGTCGGCGGCACCGTGCGGTGACGCGCCAGACGATCCGCCAGTGAGCCTCCCGGCAGAAACGGCATGACGACAAACGTGCTGTCGCGTGTGACGCCGGCATCGAGGATCGTGCAGACGTTCGGGTGGCTCAAGCGGCTGGCCGCTTCGGCTTCACGCCGGAACCGCTCGCGCATTTCCGGATCGCGGGACAAGTGCGAATACAGCACCTTGATGACCACCCGTCGGCCGAGCACGGAGTGAGATGCTTCGTAGACATGCGCCATCCCGCCGCTGGCGATGCGGCGCACGATGGCGAACCGGCCGCCGGTGGCGCGGCGCAGTGCCGTGATCTCGGCATCAGGCACATCAACCGGCGGAGCCGCGACATTCGGCAACTGCTGTCCGCAGCGCACGCAGTTCGGGGCGGCGGATCGATTCCAGGTGCCACATTCGGGGCAGAACATGCAGTACGGGGCTCGGGCTAGAACTGAAGTCGGACGAAATCGTAGACCGGCCACGGACCGGTCAGGCGCAGCGTGAGACCCGGCGAACGCACATCCTCGGCCGTCACTTCTGCCGCGAATCGCTCCCAGGAGGCCCGGTCCACCAGAAAAGCCTCGGTGGCAATCGTCGTCCCGTCGCCGACCGTCTCGGAGGAGACAGGCACGGTGGCTGCTGCGTAACGCCGCAGGGCACGAAATGACTCGATGGCTGCGGCAGAGGGCGCCAGCACGGAAGGATCTGACGTGGCGCCGGCCAGATCGCGGCTGGCAGTGACACGTCCTCCACAGCGGCCATCCACGTAAGCGAGCCCGTCCGCAAGGGCCACCGAATGCAGCTCGAGCCACTGCAGCACACTCGCGCCTGACCGGAAGTTGGTCAGCGGAGGCGCCGGGATGATCGTCGACGCCCGCGAGAGCCCGGCGATCAGCGTATGGTGATCGAGCAAGGCGGCGTCCGACAGCGGCTCGGCGCGAGTGGCACAAGGCCGGACGATGGCGCACACGTCGTTGAAGACGATGCGGTCGGCACCGCTGCCCGCGATCCGCACCACATCGCCGCTCGCATCGGCCCGCACCACCCCGAGCAACCGGAAGGCAATGCCGCGCGCCGACGGCACCGCGCCCAGCCCGGTACTTGGTGTCGGCATCAGAAGAGCGACCACTTACGCAGCAGCCAGACCAGAAAGGCGCCGAGGCCGAGTTGCACGGCAAGCATGATCCAGAAACCATGCGCATGCTGTGACAGCGGAATATCCTGAAAATTCATGCCCCACATGCCACTGACGACCACGAACGGCACGCTGAGTGTCGCAATCACGCTCAGCCCCTTCGTCACCTGTCCCAACCGGTTCGACACCTGTGACAGATAGCTGTCCATCACGTTGGCGAGCAGTTCGCGGTAGGTATCGACCGAATCGTTGATACGAAGCACATGATCGTAGATGTCGCGGAACCAGACCTGCGATTCCGGCGGCAGGAACTGCGTCGGCCGGTTGGTCATGATGTTGAAGACTTCGCGCTGTGGCATCAGGTGGCGACGCAGCGACAGCACCAGCCGCTTCACCGAGAACACATCACGCATCACATCACTGTCAAAGCGATGGTAAACCCGTTCCTCGAGGCCATCGACGAATTCGTCAATCTTGTCGAGCACGGGGAAGTACTCATCGACCGTGATGTCCATCAGCGCGTGTGCCACACGCTCAACGCCGCGCTCCAGCTGGTCGGGATTCGCGATCATCCGCTCGTAGACGATGTCGACCGGTGCGCTCGGGCCCGAGTGCACCGTGACGAGCAGATTCTTCGCCAGGAAGAAACAGAGATTGTACGTCTCGACGTCGTACGGATCCTCCGTGTTGTCGCAGAAGCGAAGCCCGCGCACGATGACGAAGAGTGAGTTCCGGTACTCATCGATCTTGACGCGGCTCTGGGGGTTGAGCGCGTCCTCCACGGCGAGCGGATGGAAGTCGAAGACCTTCTCGAGCAAGGCCACCTGATGCCGACTCTCGTTGTCGATATCGACCCACAGGGTGCCTGTGATGCTGCCGGTGGCCACCATGTCGCGCAGTTCCACCGGGTGCAGATCGGTGCGCACCGCCCCGCCACCCATCATGTACGCGATCCGCGGGATGCTGCTCGGCGCGACGCTGGGCCGCGGCGCCTCGCCGCGCTCCTCGGCCGCGATGGCGTCGAGTTCCTGCGTGCTCATGGTCCGTGTATCGTCGCCGCGCCGAAGTCGCGGCGGCATGGGGCGCAGCCGCCGACTCTTCCGGCTCAAGGCGCCAGCCCGGCATGGCGTGGGGTGTGTGGCATAGTCCGCAAGATACCGGGAGGGCCCCGCCCTACCGCAACGCCCGCAAGTGCGTCACACAGGCCTCGCCGAGTCGATCCGGCACGTATCCGCCCTCGAGCGCACTCACCAGTCGCCCACCGCACCACGCCTCGGCACCCGTCACCAGCAGCCGGGTGAGCTGCGCAATGTGCTCCATCTCGAGAGTAAACCCACCGAGTGGGTCACCGGCAAGACAGTCGAAGCCGGCGGAGACGAGCACCAGGTCCGGGCGCCATGCGTCGGTCGCTTCATCGATCGCCAATGTCAACGCATCGACGTACGCCACCGGCGGCAACGCCGGCTCCATCGGCACGTTAAAAACGTTGCCGTGCGGACCACGATCTTCTCTGGCACCGGTCCCCGGATACCACGGCCACTGATGCATGCTGACGAACCGGATGCCGGCGTCACCCTGCACCAGATCCTGCGTGCCGTTGCCATGATGCACATCCCAGTCGACGATCAGCACACGCTCGGCCTGATGCTTTGCGCGCGCATAGTGCGCTCCGATGCCCACGTTGCCGAACAGACAGAATCCCATCCCGGTCGCGCGCAGCGCGTGATGGCCGGGCGGACGCACCGCGCAGAAGCTCCGCGTGACGGAGCCGTCAAAGGCCCAGTCAATCGCATCGAGCACGCAGCCAGCGCCGGCGGTCGCGGCATTCCAGCTGCCCGGACTGACGACAGTATCACCATCGATGCGACCGCCACCCGCCTCGGCCAGTGCGCGGACACGTTCCACGTATTCCGCATCGTGCGCGAGCGCGAGCTCCTCCGCCGTCGCGTGACGACCTTCACGATGTTCGATCGTGTCGAACAGGTCGAAGTCATACCGAAGCGCGCGAGGTATCGCCCGCAATCGACCAACGTGCTCGGGGTGATTCCACCCGGTGTCATGCGTCCCGCAATCGGAGTGCGACACATAGGCGACGGTCATCGACGAGTGGCCTCTAGCTGAAGTTCGGAAAGCACAAAGCCAGATGGGGCGATCGGATCGCAAGGCGAAAACCGCAGCAATACCAGCGGTATTGCGAGGATTTTCAACATGGCCAGCCGGGATGCTCCGACAGGCGACTGCGTCCGGAACTTCAGAGACAGGCCACTTGTCCTCATACGAACCCCCTCCAACGACGCATGACCCACGACGCCACCAGCGAAAGAAGCGCCACTGCAAGTACCCACCGCGGATCGATCGACGCACGGATACCGCCACGCGTTGACCTGACGCTGGCATCGTGGCGTTCGGGCAAGCCAACCGCCCGAGCGAGCGCCGCGACCGGTGCCGCTGTCAGCGTATCTGACTCCGCGACCGTGACGACGCGAGACATCGGCGCGCTCAGCGGTACGACGCTCGCGAGAAGCGATGTCCACCAGCGACGGTGCGCGATCGGCGCGTCGTCGTTTCCCGCCATGCGCCAGAACCACGAGTTGGCATAGCCAACCTGTACCACCCGACCGGAACCAACCCGCCGGGCTGCGACAGCAGTCACACCATCCCGCGTCTCGAGTACGACGCTACCCGCGGCCAACGCTGCGACAGGAACCAGATCCAGGCCATGCCGTGGCGTGTCCGACGCCTCGGCACCAAGCTCTCCGGCAATCAGCGCGCCTGGTGATCCCGCGCGTAGCTGTGCCAGGGCCGGCATCCGCGCCGATGCACCAACGATCACCAATCCGCCGCCATCACGCACGAAACCCGCCAACCGCGATACAGCAGTAGCTGATGCACCAGGCAGCAGCACCACCAGCGCATGGCGCGAACGGGAGGGCTGGAGCGTCGGCCCCTGCGTGATCGTGACACGTGGCGACAGCGTCAGGCCGGCGTCGACGGGCCACCCTGCCTCTTCCAGCGACGCCACAAGGAACCGCGATTCCCAGGTGGCATCACCAAGCACGAGCACGCGGGCCACTTCTGGTGCGCCTGCAACGAGAGGCGCGATCGACGCGCGCGCCGCACTGGCTTCGATCGCGACCGCACCCTGCACCGGCCCCGATCCAGGTTGAAGTCCCGCGGGGCCGATGCGAACCGAATCGATCAACCCCGCCGCGTCACGCAGCGATGCGAGTGCGGAGTCGCTCGACACCAACTGGATTCTCGTGCCACCCGTGATGCGCCACTCCTCTTCGGCCGCTGTCGCCAGCGATGGCAGTGGTCGTGACGCGAAGAGACGCACGACATGGCCACTTCCACGCAGCGCGCGAAGCGTCGAGCGGAGGCGCGCATCCGGCACACCGTCCAGCGTCACGTCGACCGTTTCCGCGGCGCTTCGCAGCAGCATCGGCAGCGACGCATCAACGGCACCACTTCGCGATACCGCAACACGCAGCGTGCCGCGGCCTGTCGGGGCCGCCAGGAGCCAGAGCAGGAGTGCCATGCAGGCGAGCGCCACCGTGTGCAGCACCGCCTGGACGACGGGCAGCGCTCGCTCCCACGCAATCCCGGGAATGGAACCCGACGGCGTCGATATCTCAGCGCGTGAGGGCATACACCACCAGATTCACACCAAAGCGCGTGTTGTCAACCGACAGAAACCGCTTGTTCTCGGGATGGAACGACCACTCGGAACTGTAGTCCTTGCTGCTGTAAATCACCGCCAATCGTCCGTTGCGTTCGATCCCCTGCAGATGATCATGCACGAGATTGTCGCCCCACCCGTTCAGCTCGTGAGACGTGGTCGGCGGTCCATCCGCAAAGGTGAAGAAGGCGCGATACAACGGATGCGTGTTGGGAATCGGCTTCAATGGTCCAAGTGTCTGCACCAGCTCCTCGGTGCAGGTCTTGTGGAAGACACCATCGACATCGTGATTGTGATCATCCACGAACAGCAGGCCGCCGCGCTCGCAGTACTTGCGCAGCATTCCGCGCTCGGCGGCAGTGAAGCGCACCGGCAGATGGCCGGTGAGGAACGCGAACGGGTACCGCAACAACGCCTCGGACGACAAGGGCACGATCGCCCCTGATGGCGCCACGTCGACACTTGTATACCGCGCCAGCGCATCAATCACGTTTGCCGCAAGCAACGGGGCGGAGTCCCAGTCACCGGACTCGTACTGCACGGTGGCGAAAGTGAACCTCAAGGCGCACCGCCGAGCCAGAGCCCCGGTGTGCCGCTGCGCTGCCACGGAGTGAGCGCGAGCCGGCGCGCGCGAAGAATCGCGGCGGTCGCATCGCGACGTCCATCCACTGCGTCGATGACGGAGCCGAGCACAGACGCCAATGGTCCTGCACCGCCCAGCGCGTCGAGCCGCAGCAAGCGCAGCGTGTCTGCCGCAGTCGAATCACGCGCAATCAGCAGCGCCAGCGCGCGCAGCGTACGCTCGGCCAGCCGACGTTCGGTGGGGGGCAGCGCGTCGAGGGCACGGCGCTGCTCGAACTTCGCCGAGTCCGTACCGATCAAGCGCACCTTGGCGAGATTAACCACGGCTGCCGGCGGCGTTCCGCGCAGATACACACGCTCCGCCGATCGCGCCCGCTGTATGGCCGCCAGCGCGCGACGCATCGGATCGAGCGCATCGCGCGGCACTCCACCTTGCAGTGCGCGGGTCGCATCCCACATGGCGTTGTAGGCCTCGAGCAGTGGTCGATTCACTGCCACCACGGGCGTCTCGTCGCCATGCGAATCGAGCATGCCACCGAGGCCACCGGTGGCACGATCCGCCGCCTTCAAGATGTCCTCGGGCGTCGCGGTGCTTGCCAGTTCGGCCGCATTGTGATCGTGCCCGTCCCCGGGATAGTGTGCGTGTTCGCCTGTCGGCGTGTCGCCCAGTCGCGCAAACACGATATCTGCGACCTGCTTTCGCAATCGCGCCTGATCGGCGCCGATCCGTTGCGACTCGGCCAGCATCGTGGCGCGATCGATCTTCGGGATGCGCGCCACCAGTCGTTCGGTGAGCAGCAACAGTTGCCGCTGGCTCAGCACACTCTTGTCGACCGGCGTCGGCGGCAGCTGCTCCACCGAGACCGAATCACGCTCATCCAGTCGTGGAATCCGGATCGTACGTGTCTCGCTGACACCGAGTGACGGGCCACTCAACGTGTTGCCGTCATGTGCCGTCAAGCGGACATGCATCAGATCGCCCGGCTTGAGGCCGAGTTTCCCCAGATTCAACGTCGCGTCCATCACGAGATTCTGGCCAAGTGGCCCGCGCCGCTCATTCATCACACCGGACTTGAACGTGAACTGCTCGCCGCCGCCGCTCGAGATGATGTACTCGACCCGTGCATCGCGCAGGCCGAGATCATCGTGAATTCTTCCTGAGACGCGTATCGTGGCCATCGTGTCGAGGACCAGCGTATCGGCAGCGGGCAGGACCAGCGTGGCCACCGGCGCGGAATCGGCGACCGGTGTCACCAGCAGCCATCGTTCGCCGGCTGGATCACGGAGTCGGATCGCGAGCGGAACGGTTCCAACACGCACCAGGCCACGCCACCCCGCGTCAGTCGGCAGTGTGACCACCTGACGCGGCGCACCGGCACCGCTGTCCGATGACTCCTGCACCATCAGGGTTCCGTCGCGCTGCGCGTCGCGGGCATCGATCCGGATCACGCTGCCAGCAAGCGCCGCGACGGTTTCACCAAACTGCATCGGACGTTCCGCGCGACCTGAATACACCGGCGGGATCAAGACGGCATCAGCCGCAACGCGACCGCGAATCGTGGCTCCAGCTGTCGCGGCCACCCTGCGCGCCAGCGCCCGGGCGTCGAGCGACCGAGTGCGCCATGGGAATGCCGCGAGAAGCGCCACCGCAGTCACCAGCGCGCCTCGCAGCAGCAGACGTCGTCGATGCAACGAGAGCGCGCGATCGACTGCCGGAAGCCAAGCCGTGATCGTGGCGTACGCGGCCAGCCGTCGCTGCGTGGGATTCGCATCGTCGACGTTGGGTTGTTCCGCCAATGTCACCAGCGCATACCGAAGTGCCGGCGCCTGCGACTCGGCCCACAGTGCCGCGTCGAGACGGCGCACGGTATCCGGACGCACAGCCCGCCAGCGCCAGGTGGCCACAACGGCGGCGATGGTCGCGGCCAGCCCCCAGATCACACCAATCCCGGGTGAGCCGAACATCTGGCGAGCGAGCGTGCCGCTCAGGAGAATCAACGCCGCTGCACTCATCGCCCAGAGCGCAATCGTCCCAGCCGCGATCGACCGCAATGCGCCGCGCAGCTGATCGAGACGGGCGAAGAGTTGTGCCGGTGTCATGCTGTCCGTCGGCGACGAAGCAGCAGTTCAGTCAGCGCCAGACACAGCGCTGCCGCAACGAGCCATGGTGCCGCAGCAGATGTCAGTGACGCGGACGCCGAAGTGAATTGTGCGGCACGAGGCGGGGCACTGAGCCACGCCGGCGCTGCTGCAACGCCGCTCTCGTCCCGATCACACGCGGTGATCAACGCTGCCAGCCATGCCTGCGCACCGAGTGAGAGTGTCTGGTCGCCGGAGGTCGGCAGCGACACGCCGAGTGAGAGTACACAACCACGTCCGAGCGTCTGCATCCTGACTGCCGGAGACCCGTCGGCCCACCAGCCGATGGCCCGCCCGATCATTCCAGCGCTGCGGCTGCTGTCGCGTTCGAGCGCTGCGATCCAGGTGCGCGATGCAACAGTGATCGCCTGCAGGATCGGTTCGCGCGATGCGACGCGGGCAGGCCACCAGACTACGGTCGCCCCATTTTGTGCCGCCAGCGAATCCTCACCGGTCAGCGCGCTCCCTCGCTGCACGACGGCACCACGTGGGGCAATGCCGCCTCCCAGCAGATACGCCGTGGCCGCGATCGGATCGTCGCCGACGCCGCGGACCACGATCGCGCCACGTTCCAGCGGGGCGACCGGCGCGACAGTCACGGGCAGCACTACGATCGAATCAGGGATCAGAGCGCGCACGATCGGCGTGGCTGGATCGATGCCACCCGGACCAAAGCGCGACGCGACCGCAATTCGCATCGTGGTTGAGCGCTGCGCGAGCGAATCGCGCGCGCGCAGCACGCGGCCGAGAGCCGCGCTGAGCGAGGCAGAGGGAGAGACGGCAGGTGTCACAGCGGGCGCCGCCAGCAGGACGGCGGTCGTGTCAAACGGGACCACCACGTCAGTTGGCGTCAGCGCCGACAACACCGAGCGCTGCGTATCCAACGGCAACGTCCGGTCCAGCAGCAGCACGGTTCTCGCGGGCACCTTGGTACCGGTAACGACTGGCTGCGCGACCCCCAGCGCCAGCAGCGCCACCACGCAGAGGCGAAGCAGCATCCACCAGCGATCGATCGGCACCGTCTGCAGCGTGGTGGCTTCGAGCATGCCGGTGGGGAGAAACCGCACGGTGGCGAGAGCGAGTGCTCGCGGGCGCTGCCGCGACAGCAGATGCGCTGCGACGACGCCGAGCAACCCCAGCCCGCCTGCGACCAGCGCCCACGGTGCCAACCACGTCATCTGGTTGCACCGGTACCAGCGGCGGCACGCACGAGTGTCCGGACGGCATCTGCGGGTACCTGATCATCGGTGAGCTCGACGTATCGCGCGCCTGTCGCGAGCCAGTCATTCCGCATCGTTGCACGAAACGCGCGAAAACTTGCGTCATACGCGCCGCGTGCCGTGCGCGAGAGCGGTCGTCGAAGTGACGAGTCCTCGGGATCGACTGCCACGGCACGTTCCACGCCCAGCGACAACTCCGCACGAGACACCAGATGTACAACGATCACTTCCACCCCGCGCGCCACCAGCGAGGTACCACGGCGCAGCAGTGCGTCTGCATCGCCCAGCAGGTCGGAGATGACTACCACGCGTTCGACACCGCGCATGCCTTCGAGCAACGGCGCCAACGGCGGCGATCCATCCACGGCGAGGTCGTCGACGACACGAATCATCTCGCGCACGACGTCTCCGCGCGCACGCGGTGCGAGCCGGCGAGCCCCGTTGCCGAGGGCGATCAGCAGGCCGACCGGATCACCAGCCCCACGGCCAACGGCGGCCAATCCAACGCAGAGCATGCGCGCCTGGCGCCACTTGGATTCACCGCCAAGTCCCGCACCCATGGATGCCGAGCCATCGAGCAGGATCAACGTGGGTGAGGTGGCGACGTCTGGCGCCAGCCGAACGTACGCACGATCGGTGCGAGCGAGCAGCTTCCAGTCGAGGCGCCGCGGATCATCACCCTGCCGGTACGGTCGGTACTCGGTCACTTCGACGTTGGGCCCGATGCGTCGCGCGATGTGTGCGCCGACATTCGTCGTGCGCGGCCGCAGGCGGGCCATCCATCGCACGCCGCGCAGCGCATCGAGCAATGCGCCGTATTCATGAAAGCCTGGCACCGCCACCGGTTCTCGTGCCTCAGGGCGCGAAGGCGCCGCGCGGCGGCTCGATCCGCGCCAGCAGATCCTTCACGATCGTGTCGGACGACACGCCATCGGCTTCGGCGGCGTAGTTGGGCAGCACCCGGTGGCGTAGCACCGGCATGGCGACACGCTGCACGTCGGCCGGTGAGACCGCCACACGACCGTTGAGCAACGCATGCGCCTTGGCGCCCAGAATCAGCGCCTGACCGGCACGCGGTCCAGCACCCCAGCGCACATACTTCGTGACGAGAGCCGGCGCGCGAACGTCGCCGGGGCGTGTGGCGCGCACCAGCTGTGCCGCGTACCGCAGCACGGTATCCGACGCCGGCACGTCGCGCGCCATCTTCTGCAGCGCGCGCACCTGCAGCGCGTCCAGCACGGGCGTCAACGGATCGGCGGCGGCACCGGTCGTGCTCCGGAGAATTCCGATCTCGTCGTCTTCCCCGGGATAGTCCACGCGAATGTCAAACAGGAAGCGATCGAGCTGCGCTTCCGGCAGCGGATACGTCCCTTCCTGCTCGATTGGATTCTGGGTCGCGAGCACGAAGAAGGGCTCCGGCAGCGACATCGTCTGTCCGGCGGCCGTCACGCGATACTCCTGCATCGCTTCCAGCAGCGCCGCCTGCGTTCGCGGCGGGGCGCGGTTGATTTCGTCGGCCAGCACGATGTTGGCGAAGATCGGCCCGCGCACGAAGCGAAATGCGCGATGCCCGGTGGCGGAGTCTTCTTCGAGGAGTTCCGTGCCGGTGATGTCACTCGGCACCAGGTCCGGCGTGAACTGAATGCGCCGGAAGTCCAGTTGCATCGCCTCCGACACCGCACGCACCATCATCGTCTTGGCGAGGCCCGGCACACCGACCAGCAGGGCGTGTCCACCGGCGACGATCGCGAGAAGAATTTCGTCAAGCGCTTCAGTCTGGCCGACAATGCGTCGCGCGACTTGCGCGCGCATCGCCTGCGCCGCCTCGATCAGTGACGCGGGCTCCATCTCCGTACGTACTCCTGTAGCCGTCGTCACAGGCACGGTCACTTGATCGGCTGCCGACGACGAAAGTGCAGCAGCAATGTCGATCCGTCCTTCACGCCGGCGCCAGCCAGCGATTTCGCTTCATCACGAATCTCGAAGCCGCCGAGCTTCGTCACAACATCGCCGGGCAGCGGCACATCCGGCGCCAGCACCGCGAGTGCGCGAGCCTTGACGATGGCAACCGGTGTGTCCGGTGAAGCCACGATCCTGACCGCGTCCCAGGCCTCGAGCAGCTGCACGCGGATGGTCATGGCGTCGGCGCCAACGGGCGCGATCGTGATCGGCTCCGCTGGCGTGCGAAGCTGGGTGACGAAGGGTGGCATACGCGGTTGGACGGGACTGAGAGAAAAACTGTTGCCAGCGGCGCCAGCGTTGGGCCGAAACTGCAGTCTCGTGGTTTACGCGCCGGAGGGGTCC
The DNA here is from genome assembly GCA_031414435.1 of Gemmatimonadaceae bacterium. GTDB lineage: Bacteria > Gemmatimonadota > Gemmatimonadetes > Gemmatimonadales > Gemmatimonadaceae > JACMLX01. Next base: position 9,046 of record JANNVN010000001.1, on the reverse strand, counting down.
GGAGTTGCGCCGCCAGTCGACTCCTCGAGCGCCGGAGCCGGCGGCGGTGCCACGTAAGCGGGCAGCGCCGAGAGAAAGCGGGCGATCTGCTGGTCGAACATGTAGCTGGAGCCTGTGACCCGCGTGCCGCCCGGAATCGCCGCGACGCCGAAGAGCACGTCCTCCCCGCCCTGCCCTCGGAGGGCCACGTAAGTCGGCCCCGATTTTTCGGGGAAGGCTGCGTAGATGCCGTTCCGGGTGGCGAAGAACTCGGTCGCGGCGGCCAGCACGGCGGCGCCGTCGAGGGAGGTGTTGGTTTCCTGCTGGGTGCGGATGGTGCTCGTCATCCAATAATTCTAGTACGATCAGGTACCGATGGCGCGGCGCGTCTGACCGCCGCGCGCTGCGGCCGAACCGCGAGAGATGCGCGCCGACCCGCCACGAACGGGCATCCCCACGAACGCAGCAGCCGGCGCTCGGGCTGTGTGTCGCCCGACGCCCTCAGTCACCCCGAAACGCCGTCACGCGGTGCGACCCGTCGCAAAACGGCATCTCCCTCGACGCGCCGCACCGGCAGAGGGCCATCGACTCCGCCTCCCGCAGCAGGCGCCCGTCCTCGCCCTCGACCCGAACCGACCCCTGCAGTACCAAGGGGCCGTTGTGTCGCAACCTGATCCGCAGCGATGGCGTATGACCTGTGTCTGCTTCATCCATGGAGTCAATTTAGCTTGCAGCAGACACCCCTACCACGGAGAAACGATGAGTGACGTCGCAGCACGCAAGATCATGATCTCGAGCTTCCAGTCACCGGAGGGCGCCGAAGCCGCGTTGCACCTGCTCAAGGCCGCCCCGGTCACCCTCGGCAATGTCGCGATCATTACACGCGACCATAATGGCAAGGTCGCCTTCACGGAGTCGCAGGACTGGGGCGTCGGCAAGAGCGCGCTCGTCGGCGCCATTGCGGGGTTGCTGCTGCCCGGCGTGGGCACGATCACGATGGCCGCTGGCGGAGCGCTGGCGGCGTACTTCATCGATCTTGGTTTTCCTGATCCGCTCCTCAAGCAGATGGGCGAAGGGCTCAACTCCAACAGCTCGATTCTTGTCGCACTCGTCGACGAAGCGGGGATCGCGCGCGCAACGGAAGTGATCGAGCAGGCCAACGGCAAGGTCGAGGGAACGAGTCACGAAACCGATCTCGCAGCAGCATTGGCATCGATGCAGCCGAAGTAACCCGCTTCGAACCACCGTAAACACGAACGGCGCGCCAAAGCAGGCGCGCCGTTCGTGTTTACGGGCCAACCACACCGTCACGCGGTGATGCGCTCCTGCACCCAGCCGCGGACCTGATCCATCGCCACGCGCACCTGCGCCAGTGAATCGCGTTCGCGGATCGTCACGCTCTGGTCGGCGGCGGACTCGCTGTCGATCGTCACGCAGAACGGCGTGCCCACTTCGTCCTGTCGGCGATAGCGCTTGCCGATACTGCCCGTCTCATCGTAGTCCGCATGAAATGCACGACGCAGCTCGTCGGCCAGTTTCGTCGCCATCTCCGGCTGGCCGTCCTTCTTCGTCAGCGGGAACACCGCTGCCTTGATCGGTGCCAGCGCCGGGTGCAGTCCGAGCACCACGCGCCCCTCGTCTTCGCCGGCGACTGCTTCTTCACGATAGCCGTTCACGAGGGCGGCCAAGGTCGTGCGATCCGCGCCCACGGACGTTTCAATCACATACGGCAGATAGCGCTTGTTCGCCTGCTGGTCGAAGTACTCGAGCTTCTTGCCGCTGAACTGCTGGTGCTGCGAGAGGTCGAAGTCACCGCGATTGTGAATGCCTTCGATCTCCTGGAAGCCAAGCGTGCCGCCGAAATCGAAAGTGATGTCGAACGCCGCACGCGCGTAGTGCGCCAGCTCGCCGGCTTCGTGCTGATGATACCTGAGCCGGTCGGCCGCAAGGCCGAGCGACTGATGCCACGCCATGCGATCGGCCTTCCAGCGCTCGAAGTGCTCCATGTCGGTGCCCGGCTCGACGAAGAACTGCATCTCCATCTGCTCGAACTCACGCGTACGGAAGATGAAGTTTCCGGGCGTGATCTCGTTGCGGAACGCCTTGCCGATCTGCGCAATACCAAAGGGCACTTTCTGACGGCAGCTCTGCTGCACGTTGAGAAAGTTCACGAAGATACCCTGCGCAGTTTCGGGACGCAGATAGATCGTGCTGGCACTCTCCTCCACGGGCCCCATGAACGTCTTGAACATGAGGTTGAACATCCGCGGCTCGGTGAGCTGACAGGCATCGTGCTGGCCCGGCATCTTGCTCGGCTTTTGCAAACAGCGTGCGTCTTCGAGTTTGTCGGCGCGGAAGCGCCCCTTGCATGTCTTGCAGTCGACCAGCGGGTCCGTGAAGCCGGCGACATGCCCACTGGCTTCCCACGTCTTCGGATGCATCAGGATGGCCGCATCCAGGCCCTCGACGTCGTCGCGCAGGCGGACCATGCTCGTCCACCACAGCTCCTTCAGGTTCTTCTTCAGCTCAACGCCCAGCGGGCCGTAGTCCCACACGCTGCCCGTGCCGCCGTAGATCTCGGAACTCTGGAAGATGAAGCCGCGGCGTTTGCACAACGACACGAGCTTGTCCATCACATCGGGATGGGCACTGGCGGACATCGGATGACCTCGGGTTTGGCGCCCCTGGATGCCGCGAACGGGTGTCGCGACTGGGTGGGGTGCACAGGAGCGTGAAAGGTAGTGAGCAATGGAACGATTTCCGACGGCGGGAGATGCCCCCGCCCACTCCCTCGGGCTCGCTGCTGATGTGGTCGAATTCATCCGGCGCAGTGCGCGGCTGGACGGACGCACTCTCAGCACACGCAGCACTTGACAATGTGACGGCGACGTAACGACGTTCGTCCCACCGGAGACTCACGCACGATGCACATCCGGAAATGCGGTCGGCGAATGTGACGCGGGCTCCGCGACTACTGACGAGAGAGCATGGCAAGTCGAATCACCGATCGTATCTCCGAAGTCTTCGCCGCCACGAATGCGGTGCTGCGGGCGCGATGGTACTTCCGCCGGGCGCAGCTTGGCAAGAATGTGCGCGTCTGGGGCGCGCCATGGATCAGCAATCGCGGCCGGATGATCATCGCGGATCGGGTGCGCGTGTCATCAACGATGGCAACAACCGAACTGGTCTCGGGCGAAGACGGCACACTGGAGATCGGTGAAAGCACGTTCATCAATCACGGCTGCGCGATCGGTGCGTTGCTGCTCGTGCGGATCGGGCCACGGTGCAACATCGGACCGCACACGATCATCATGGACAACAACTTCCACCATGTCGAGCCGGAACGACGCGACGAGTACCCCGAGTCGAAACCGATCATTCTCGAGGAAAATGTCTGGCTCGGCGCACGCGTCATCGTGCTCGGTGGCGTGACCATCGGCGCCGGTAGCGTGGTCGGCGCCGGCAGTGTCGTCACGCGCGACATTCCCGCGCGATCCCTCGCCGTGGGGCAGCCGGCGCGCGTCATCCGCGCGATCTGACGCGCTGGGACGCTTTGGGGGCCTGGCCGGGCACAAGATCCCGGATCTGAGCACCGCCGAGCATGCAAGAAAGCGCGAGGCTGAGCATCCGTTCCTGTGCCGCGCACGCACCCTTGGCTGGGCGACGCGGCCAGCACGTCCGTGGCCACGGCTGGAACGACGGGAGCCAATGCCGCATCTTGCCTCCGCGCCGACCCGCGTGCCTTGGGCCGGTGTAGCAAGGTGTATCAATGAGCGTGGCAGTGTCTTCGGCGCAGAGCGGCGCTCGCGGCGCGGTCCTGAGGGCGTCACGATCGGCGGGCTTCGTCAAGGGGAGGTTGGATGGTGCAGTGTTGGCGTTTCAGCGGGAACGTGATGACGTGCCTCGCAGTGCTCCTGTCGCCGGCGAGGCTTTCGGCCCAGACCAACGTCAGTGGCCTCGTTCGTGACAGCCTCACCGCTACACCGTTCAAGGGCGCGACCGTGCAGCTCGTGCCGAGCGCGACTCCGTGGGCGCCTGGTCGGACGATACAAACCGATTCGATTGGCCGATTCGCGTTCGCCGCCGTGCCGCCGGGACGCTACCTGCTTGGCTTTCAGCATCCCCGCTTGGACTCGCTGGGCATGGACGCCGTCAGCCGGACCATCGACGTCAGCAAGGCGCTGCCAATCCTGCGTGCCGATCTTGCCCTGCCGAGCGGCCGGACGTTCGTCACCACGTTCTGTGGAGCACGGGCGGACAGCACCGGCGCGGTGATTGGCCGGGTGTTCAACGCTGACGAAGACGTGGCATTGACCGGGGGGAGCGTGGTGGTCCGATGGGCGGAGTTGCGCGTCGATAACGGTGGAATCCGGCGCGTTCCCCAGCAGGCCGTCGTCGCCTTCGGAAGCGACGGACGGTATGTCGTCTGTGGTGTCCCGACTGACGCGCCGTTGCTGGTTCAGGCACGGACCGCGGCGCCGTCCACGGCTGACACCACCACGCGGCGCGTGACGAGCGGGGAAATCGAAGTCACCTTCCCTCCAAACGTGCCGCTGATTCACCGGAACCTGCTGATCGCGACCACGCCAGCCGTGACCGCATCTACCGCCGCAGCGAGCCTGCCGGCTGGAAACTCACGCCTCAGCGGTCGTGTCATTGCAGCGGATCGCACCCCGGTGGCAAATGCGCGGATCGCAGTCCAGGGCACCGACCTCGTGGCAACCGCCGACAGCACCGGCGCGTTTCGAATCACGGGTATTGCCGCTGGCACTCGCGCGCTCGAAGTCACGGCCCTGGGCTATTCGCCGGTTCGCAGCTCAGCGGACTTCAGGCCAAACCGCGAAACCACGATCACCATTCCCATCGGCGCCAAGGTGGCCACACTCGGCTCGGTCAAGGTCACCAGCAGCGCGGTTGATCGCAGCGGATTCATGAAGCGCCGCGGCGAGGGCGTCGGTTACTTCATCGATGCCAACACGATCGAGCAACGAGGTGCGATGAATGTCGCGATGGCCCTGCAGACCGCACCATCACTTCGGGTAAATGGCACCGACGCGCAGAACCCGGGCAGGCCGCGGATCTCCGGCCGTGGATTCTGCACACCAACCGTCTACATGGACGGCCTGCTGATGCGCGATGGACTTGCAGGCGTGGACGACCTGCTGACGATCCGTCGCGTCGGTGGTATTGAGGTCTACGCCAATCCCAGCGAAGCACCACCGCAATTCGTGAGCAAGAGTTCGTGCGCGACGATCATCGTGTGGACCCGCGCCTACGTACCCTGACCCGCGACAGTCAGCGCGCGACGGACAGCTCGCGATTCCAGGCAGTGAAGGCACGCTCGTAGAACGTCGGGCCAAACAACGCCCATTCGCCGAGCGCGGCGGGAAGCACAAACGCCTTGCCGGCATCGGCGGCTGACGTGCCACGCGTGTGAGCTGTCCGCGCGGCCATCTCGAGTTCACCGAGGACCGCCAGGTACCGATCGATTGCCGGCGTGTCCGCCACCGCGCCATGGCCGGGGACGTACACCGTGCTGCGATCGCGCCGCAGTGCGCGGACCTGCTTGGCCAGTTCCGTCGGCATCGCGTCGACGAAGTTCGGGATCATGCCGTTCCAGACCAGATCGCCTGCAAACATCAGGCTTGGATCATCCAGTTCGATGCTCACGTCACTTGACGTGTGTCCCGCGCGGGGCACGATCCGCACACGACGTCCGCCAAGATCCACCACGGTCTCGCCAGTCGCGGCGAGCACATCGGCATCACGAAGCGCCGCGGTTCGTGAGTCCACGGCCGGCGTGTTCTTCGTCAACACCAGCTCGCGCGTTGCTTCGGTCGTGAGAATCCTGGTCGGAAATCCTTCGGCAATGAAGCCGTCGACACCGTTGGCGTGATCGGCGTGATAGTGCGTGAGCACGACATGTGTTGGCCAGCGCCCCGTCAGCTGGCGCGCCTGCGACGCCATCCAGCGTGCACCGTGTGACGTGAACAGACCTTCAATCGCCATCACGCCGCTGCGGCCGGCGATGATGCCGCCGTTCGACAATGTGGTGCGATCGCCGCTCAGCGGTGCCGAAATCAGGGCCCACACGCCATCCGCGACCTTCTCCAGTCGTCCCCATGGCTCCCGTGCCACCACCGCTCCTCGCGGCGCAGCGGCCCATGCCGTCCGCACCACCATCGGAGACAGGCTCGCGGCGAGCGCGAGATGTGCTGCACAGCTACCGGCATCGGCGAGGAACGCCCGGCGCGACGTGCTGTGCCGGTGGGTTCGATCAGACATGCAGCTCGCGACCACGCTGCTCCAGAACGCGCGCCGCGATCAGGTCGCCGTGAAAGCGTCCATTCTCGATGAACGTCTTGTTCGCATCGAACCCTGAGGCCAGCACACCGGCGATGAAGAGCCCGGCGAGCGGCGTTTCCATCGTCGCCGGATTGTGGCTCGGTACGCCGGTCACCGGATCGATTGGCGCCTGCACCTGCTGCAACAGTGCCGTCTCCGGCATGTAGCCAAGCATCGTGAATACATGCTGTGCTGCCACGCGCGACACCACACCATCGCGCTGCACGTCGACCCAGTCACCGCCGATCTCGACGACCCGCGAGTTGAACAACGCGATGATCGCACCGTCCTTCATGCGCCCATCGATATCAGGGCGGACCCACGGCTTCACCTTGGGATCCAGCGATCCTTCGAAGTGCACCAGCGTCACGCGGGCACCGGCGCGATACAACTCGAGCGCCGCATCGACGGCCGAGTTGGCGCCACCGACGACGACCACATCCTGATCGTACGCCATGTGTCCCTCGACGAACCGGTGGTGCACATGCGCCTGCATCTCGCCAGGGATGCCGAGCCGGTTCGGCAGGCCGAAGTACCCGGTGGCCATCACCACAGCCGACGCCGTGATCGAGCGACGCTCACCCGCGCGCGTCGTGGACGATACGCGCCACTGATGGTCACCAAGCCTTTCGATGGCGGTGACGGTCTCGTACTGCCGGACCTTCACGCCATGGTGGTGCGCCACGGTGCGGTAGTACGCAAGGGCATCACGGCGCGACGGTTTTGCAGCGCTGATCGCAAAGGGCACGCCGCCGATCGAAATCTTCTCCGCAGTCGAGAAGAACGTCATCTCGGTCGGGTATGAGGCGATCCCGCTCACCAGACAATCGCGTTCGATGATCAGGTTCCTCACCCCCGCACGCTGCAGCGCAATCGATGCTGCCAGGCCGCAGGGGCCGGCGCCGATCACGACGGCGCCAACGGCCTCCTCCATCACCCCACCCCCGCTTCCATCCCGATCATCTGATCACGGCGCGTCCCGACGCTGACGTACGTGATCCGGGTCTCACACAACTCTTCGATGCGATCGAGATAGAGACGCGCCGTGCGCGGCAGCGCATCGAGTGAACGGCAGCTGGCCGTGGACTGCATCCAGCCATCGAACCACTCATACACAGGCTCGGCATGCTCCAGCAGCGCCAGATCCGCCGGGAACTCGGTATGCACTTCGCCGTCAATTGCGTAGCCCGTGCAGATCGCGATGCGGTCGAGCGTGTCGAGCACATCGAGCTTCGTCACGGCCAGATCGGTCAGGCCATTGATACGCGCGGCAAATCGAACGACGACAGCATCAAACCAGCCGCACCGACGGGGACGACCCGTGGTCGCACCAAATTCGTTGCCCAGCGTGCGCATCTGCGTCTGCATCGGCTCGACGAACTCGGTCGGCAGCGGCCCGGCACCAACACGTGTCGTGTAGGCCTTCACCACACCGAGGATCGAGTGCAGTCCCGTGGGCGCCATCCCCGCGCCAATCGCGGCACCTCCGGAGGTCGTATTGCTGCTCGTGACGTACGGGTATGTGCCATGATCGATGTCGAGCATCGATCCCTGCGCCCCTTCGAGCAGCACGGCAGCGCCGGTCTTCAGCGCGCGATGAATCTGCAGGCTGACATCATCGGCCAGCGCCAGCAGGCGCGGCGCAATCTGCTGCAGGGTCGCCATCGTCTCGTCGACGTCGGCACGCGTGTCGCAATTCATCAGTGCCAGGCGGCCATTCGCATTCGCGACGCCCGCCTCCACCAGCGTGCGCAGGCGCGTCGGATTGCGGAGGTCGAGTACGCGCACACCGCGGCGCGCCACCTTGTCTTCGTACGTCGGGCCGATGCCGCGTCCCGTCGTGCCGATCGCCTTGCTGGCCGTACTCGCGCCGTCCATCAGTTTGTGATACGGCATCACCAGGTGCGCCCGCTCGCTGACATAGAGGCGCCCCGTCACATCGATCCCATCGGCGACGAGTCCGTCGATCTCGGCGAACAGCTTCTCCGGATCGAGGACGACGCCGTTGCCGATCGCGCATCGCACGCCGGGGTGCATGATGCCGCTGGGGATCTGATGCAGCACGACCTTCTTGTCGCCGATGTGTACCGTGTGACCGGCGTTGGCACCGCCCTGATAGCGCACCACCCAATCGGCACGCTCCGCCAGCACATCGACCAGCTTGCCCTTCCCCTCGTCGCCCCATTGGGCGCCGACCACCACCAGCGTGCGTCGCGACGCGTCGAACATCAGGTATCTCTTCCTTGGCGCGCCACACGAGATGCGCGCAACAGTCTCGAATCGGAGGTTGCGCAGGCCGACCCGATCCGGGTGACGTCCCACGCAAAACGCCACGCGCGATGGGCGCGTGGCGTTGGCGAAAACTACGGTGCCGCCGGGGGTCTGCTACCCCCGAGCCGGTTCAGGCGTCCTTCTTATCCCGCAGAAAGATGAACGGGAAGGCCACCGACAGCGCCAGACCGAGCAGCGGCGCGACAACCGGGCCGAGCGCATAGATGCCGTCCATCAGGAGTGATGGGACCACGAGATAGACCTTGACGAAGGCGTACATCGCGGAAAGAATGGCTTCCATCGCGGGCTCCAGGGGTGCAGGTGCAGAGACGGGCGTGAGTGCGTGAAACGGCTGACTGAGGGTGAAGCTAATGCCCCGGGTGGTTTCGGTGACAGTTCACACATAACACCGCCGGGTGATGAGTTCACTGTGAACGAAAACCAAATGCTA